>JBLNBU010000133.1:0-32218 GCA_050260215.1 Actinomycetota bacterium | reverse complement strand
CACCCTCGGGCTGGCCCGAGGGTCCACTGGGGTCCGCATAAGTCGTGCGTCTGCGGGCCGATCGCCGGTCAAGCCCGGCCATGACGTATATGGGGTGCGCGCCGCCGGATCACGACCGCGGGACTGGCATCGCCGTTGCAACGCCCCCGGACAGAGCAACCCCGACGGAGTTCCCGCCATGGCCCTGACCATCGTCGCGTCCGAATGCACCGCCTGCGGCGCCTGCGAGTTCGAGTGCCCCAACGCCGCCATTTCCATGAAGGGCGACACCTACGCCATCAAGGCCAAGAGCTGCACCGAGTGCGACGGCGATTCACCCAAATGCGTGGCCGTGTGTCCGGCCGACGGCTGCATCGTGCAGGCCTGACCATGCTCGACCAGGGCGTCGACATCCACGACCCGCCCGCCTTCGAGCCGGGCGACAAGGTGGCGGCGCGGCGAAGCGTGCGCAACGACGGCACCTTCCCGGGCGTCGACCGCGGCGTGGTGCTGGTCGAGGCCGGTGCCGAGGGCTATGTCCGCTCGGTCGGCACCTTCCTCAACCGGTTCTACGTCTACGGGGTGGATTTCGTCGAGGCGGGCATGGTCGTCGGCATGCGCCGCGACGAGCTGGTGGGGCTCGACCTCTAGCCCGGCCAGCTGGCGATGCCGAGGACGACGCCCAGGACCGCCAGCGCCGCCACCGCGCCCAGCAGCTCGAAGCCCAGGTGGCGCAGCCGGGCGGCGTCGGCCGGCTGGCGGGCGGCGCCATAGACGGTCGGCCGCATGCGCTCGGCCGTCCATTTCGCCAGCTGGCGCACGGCGGCGATGGCCGCGGGCCGGGGGATGGGCGTGCCGGCGCTTTCGGAATCGGTGGACATGGGTGCCGCCGCCGGGTCGGCGGCACGGATCTTGTCGCCGGTGTCGCCGGCATCGGTGCGGGTGCGCGGTTGATCTGCCATGGCGGTCTCCTTCTCCCTACACCCAACGCGCGGCCGGGAACCGGTGTTCCGGCCGCCCGAGGTCCTAGGCGAAGCGGGCCTTCAGCCGGCCGATCAGGCTACGGCCGCCCATCAGGAACCACACCGCGGCCACATGGGCGGCGATGACCCAGGCGGAAGTTTCGGACAGCCCCTCGTGCAGGTGCTCGAAGGCCGGCATGCGGTCGGCCATCCAGCCGGTGCCCGCCACCACCGCCACCACCGCCGCCAGCACCCATGCCATGCGGGCGAACATCGGGTTGCGGCCCTTGCGCCCGCCAAGCCGCCACGGGCTCTCGGCCGGGGCGACCAGCGCGGCCACCAGGCGCAGGCCCAGCACCGCCAGGACCAGATAGCCGGCGAACACGTGCATGCCGTAGGTGTCCTCGTCGCCGGTCAGGAAGGCGACCAGGAACCCGCCGGCCAGCACCGCATGCCAGCCGCGCAAGGCGGCGATCGACAGCTTAGTCATCGTCGTGCTCCTGGGTGAAGGCGTGGCTGAAGGCGTTGCCGAGGCCCTGGGCCGAGGCCTGGTAGGCCGCCGCACCGCCGGCGATGATCACCGCCGCCAGCAGGCCCTGGAACAGCATCTTGCGCAACATCGTGGTCTCCCTCATGGTCGTTGCGGGACACATCCTGGCCAAGGGGCGTTGAACCCATGATGACGGGCCGGTTCATGCACGGTTCATCGGCTGGCGCGCTAACATCGGCGGCATGACGACCATCAAGATTGCATGCATCCTGGCCCTGACGATGGCCGCTGCCGCCCTCCCTGCACGGGCCGAAAGCGACCATGACCGCGCCCGGCGCGCCGTCCAGGCGGGAGAGGTGCTGCCGTTGCAGCGCATCCTCGACAAGGCGCAGGCTGATTATGGCGGCCAGTTCGTCGGCGCCGAATTGGAGGACGAGGAGGGGCGCATGGTCTACGAGATCATCCTGATCACGCCCGAGGGCCGGGTGACCAAGCTGCACTACGACGCCCGCGACGGCTCGCTGATCCGGGCGCGCGACCGCGACCGGGGGCGGCGATGAGGGTCCTGGTCGTCGAGGACGAGCCCCAGCTGGCACTGCGCCTGGAAAAGCTGCTGGTGGCCAACGGTTATGCCGTCGACGTCGCCTATGACGGCGAGGACGGCTGGCACCTGGGCGACACCGAACCCTACGACGCCGTGGTGCTGGACCTGGGCTTGCCCAAGATGGACGGCATCACCGTGCTGAACCGCTGGCGCGAGGCAGGCCGCGACATGCCGGTGCTGATCCTGACCGCACGATCGCGCTGGAGCGAGAAGATGGCCGGCTTCAACGCCGGTGCCGACGACTACCTGACCAAGCCGTTCGAAATGGAGGAGGTGGTCTACCGCATCAAGGCGCTGATCCGCCGCTCGGCCGGACACGCCTCGCCCGACCTGGCCTGCGGGCCGCTGAAGCTGGACACGCGGACCGACCGCTTCACCCTGGACGGCGTGCCGCTGCAGTTGACCGCCCAGGAGCTGCGCATCCTGTCCTACCTGATGCACCACCAGGGCAAGGCGGTCAGCCGCACCGAGTTGGCCGAGCACGTCTACGACCGCAACTTCGATTCCGACTCCAACGTCATCGACGTGCTGATCGGCCGCATCCGCAAGAAGCTGGGTGTAGAGCTGATCCACACGTTGCGCGGCCAGGGCTACCGTCTCAGTGCCGATACGCCTTGAAAGCCTGACCGCCCGGCTGCTGGCCGGGGCGCTGGTGTGGCTGGCCCTGATGCTGGGGGCCGGCGGGCTGGTGCTGACCCACGCCTTCCGCAGCAGCGTCGAGAACACCTTCGTCGAACGCCTGGACGGGCTGCTGCGCGCCATGGTCGCCAGCGTCGAGCCCCAGGGCGACACGGTGCGCTTCCTCCGGCCGCTGGGCGAGCCGCGCTTCGAGCTGATCTATTCCGGCTGGTACTGGCAAATCGCCGAGCAGGGCCGCATCCTGGCTCGGTCGCGCTCGCTGTGGGACGAGGCGCTGCCCATCCATCCCGGCGGCGAGGGCACCCGCGAGGTGAGCACCGTCGACGGTCCCGGCCACACCCGCCTGCTGATGGTCGAACGCGACCTGGCCTTTCCCGGCGCCACCCGTGCGCTGCACATCCAGGTCGCCGCCGACGGCGCCGAGGTCAACCGCGAAGTCGCCCGCTTCGGCATCCTGCTCGCCGCCTCGCTGGGCCTGATGGGGCTTGGCCTGCTGGTGGCGGTTGTCATCCAGGTCCGCTTCGGCCTGCGTCCGCTGCGCCTGCTGGTCGAGCAGCTGGACCAGGTGCGCAGCGGCGCCCGCGCCCGCCTGGGCGACGGCCATCCCTCCGAGATCGCCCCCCTGGTCCAGGCGATGAACGCGGTACTGGACCATGACGCCGAGCTGATCGAGCGGGCGCGGACCCATGTGGGCAACCTGGCCCATGGGCTGAAGACGCCCCTGTCGGTGATCAACGCCGCCGCCGACGACCCGGGAGTGGTCACGGCCCAGGTCCAGGCGATGACGCGCATGGTCGAACACCACCTGGCCCGCGCCGGCGCCGCCACCGGCTCGGCCCGCGCGCTCGGCGCCCGGGTTCCGGTGACCCCGGTCCTGGACGAGCTGCGCCGGGCCCTGGCGCGCATCCACGCCGACCGCGACCTCGACATCGCGGTCGCCGCCACCGGCTCGCCCGCCTTTGCCGGCGAGCGCCAGGACCTGGAGGAGATCCTGGGCAACCTGATGGACAACGCCTGCAAATGGGCCCGCAGCCGGGTACGCGCACACGCCGTCGACATCAAGGGGGGGCTGCTGCTGACCGTCGAGGACGATGGCCCCGGCATGAGCGAGGAGGACGCCGCCCTGGCCTCGGCCCGCGGCACCCGCCTCGACGAGATGACCCCCGGCTGGGGCCTCGGATTGTCCATCGTCGCCGACCTGGCCGCCCTGCACGGCGGAAGGCTGGAATTCGGCCGTTCCGAGCTGGGCGGGCTGAAAGTGGCGCTGACCTTTGCGGCCTGTGGGGCGGCCTAGGCGGTCCTGCCTGCCGCCGGGCACGACAAGCCCGCCAACCCGCTCCGCCTTCCGGTTGGGCCCGGATGCTGTTATTTTGCGGCCGTCATGCCGGAACGCCAAACCACGCCCGCCGTTGCCCAAGCCCCCTCGCGCTGGAGGCTTGCCGCCGGCGTGGTCCTGGTCGTGATCGGAATGCCGGCGCTGGCCTGGGGGGGGGTATTACGGCATCATCTTTTATCTGAAAGCCGCCGAGAACACCTACCACAGCGTTGCGGGGTTCTATTCGCTCGCCGTGGCGTTTTTGGGGTTGGTTGCATTTGTCGGGGGTGGCCTCTGCCTTGCCGGCGGCCGATTGATCGCACGTCACCGCCGAGCAAAGAAGGGGCAAGCCCTCGGGTCCGCCCATGAGGTAATAATCCCGGTGAAGAATTAACGCGCACATTCATTTGCCGTTAAACGTTCATCGTCTATCACTTTGTTGGTAGAAGGCGCCCATCTTCAGTAGATGTATCCCGCGCATCCGGATCCATTAAACTCTCGTTAACACCCGGCCGCCACCCTGCCGTTCCGCAACGCTTCGATTCCAAGCGAGAAAGGAACGGCCGAACGATGGCTCTCACCGACCCCGCGACTCCCCCCAATCCGCTGAAGGCGGTGCTCGGCACCTGCCGCGGCGTCGCTTCGGCGACCGCCGTGTTCAGCTTCTGCGGCAACCTGCTGCTGTTCGTGTCGCCCTTGTACATGCTGCAGGTCTACGACCGCGTGCTGTCGGGCCGCAGTCCCACCACCCTGGTCATGCTGACGGTGATGGCCGGCTTCCTGCTGGCGGTCATGGGCGGGCTCGAGGCGCTGCGCTCGCGCATGCTGGTGCGTGCCGGCGCGCGGCTGGACCGTGCCCTGGCCGGGCGCACCTTCGCCGGCCTGTTCGAGGTCAGCCGCCGCCATCCCGGCCAGGTTGGGGGCCAGGCGCTGCGCGATCTCGACGCGGTGCGCGACTTCGCCACCGGCCCGGCCCTGCTGGTGTTCTGCGACGCCCCGTGGGCGCCGCTGTTCATCGCCGTGGCCTTCATCCTGCATCCGCTGCTGGGCGCGGTCACCCTGACCGGCGCCGTCGCCATCTTCGCGCTGGCTATGGTCAACGAGGTGGCCACCCGCAAGGCGCTGAAGGATGCGGGCACCGTTTCCATCGGCGCCGGCGCCTTCGCCGAGGCGTCCTTGCGCAACGCCGAGGTGCTGCATGCCATGGGCATGCTGCCCGGCATCGCCGCCCGCTGGCTGGTGCGCCACGACACCGCGCTGGCGCTGCAGGCCCGTGCCGCCGACCGCGCCGGCGCCCTGCTGGCGCTTTCGAAGTTCGTCCGCCTGTTCCTGCAGTCGGCCATCCTGGGCGTCGGCGCCTGGCTGGCGCTGGACGACCAGATCACCGGCGGCTCGATCGTCGCGGCCTCGATCATCATGGGCCGCGCCCTGGCCCCGGTCGAGATGGCGGTCGGCCACTGGAAGGGCTTCGTCGGCGCCCGCGCCGCCTGGGCCCGCCTGTCCGCCCTGCTGACCGAGGCAGGCGAGCGCCCCGACACCATGGCCCTGCCCCGGCCCAAGGGCGCGGTGGCCGTCGACAAGCTGTTCGTGGTGCCCCCGGGCAGCCGCAGCGCGGTTCTGAAGGGCGTGTCCTTCGCCCTGGCGCCCGGCGAGATCCTGGGCGTCGTCGGTCCCTCGGCCGCCGGCAAGTCCACCCTGGCGCGCGCCCTGACCGGCGTGTGGGCACCGGGCGCCGGCACCGTGCGCCTGGACGGCGCCGACCTGCACGCCTGGAAGCGCGAGGAGGTCGGGCCGGCCCTCGGCTACCTGCCCCAGGACGTCGAGTTGTTCGACGGCACCGTGGCCGAGAACATCGCCCGCTTCCGCGACATCGAGCCAGAGAAGGTGGTCGAGGCCGCGGGCAAGGCCGGCGTCCACGACATGATCCTGGCCCTGCCCCAGGGCTACGACACCCGCATCGGCGACGGCGGCCGCGTCCTTTCCGGCGGCCAGCGCCAGCGCATCGCCTTGGCCCGCGCACTTTACGACCGGCCGGCCTTCGTGGTGCTGGACGAGCCCAATTCGAACCTGGACACCGCCGGCGAACAGGCCCTGGTCGAGGCCGTCCTCGACCTCAAGAAGCACAACGCCACCACCGTGGTGGTCACCCACCGGGTCTCGATCCTGGGCTGCGTCGACAAGATCCTGGTGCTGAACAACGGCGAGGTCGAGCTGTTCGGCCCCCGCGACGAGGTCCTGGGCCGCCTGGCCCGCCCGCACGTGGTCTCCAACAACAAGGCCGTCCAGGCGGCCAAGGCGTGAAGGAACACCGACAGATGAGCAGCGAACGCAGCCTGACCGTTTCCAATGCCGGCGGCGCCTTGTCCCTCGACCGCTTCGGCCCGGTCATCGACCTGCCGGTGCCGGCCACCGACTTCCGCGGACCCATGCGCGCCGGCCTGATCGTCATCGCCGTGGCGCTGGGCGGCTTCGGCACCTGGGCGGCGCTTGCCCCCATCGGCTCGGCGGTGGTCGCCCAGGGCGTGGTGTCGGTGGAAAGCAAGCGCAAGCTGGTCCAGCACCGCGAGGGCGGCATCGTCCGCCAGGTGCTGGTCCACGAAGGTGACACGGTGGCGCCGGGCACGGTGATCGCGCGGCTGCAGGACAGCACCGCCGCCGCCCAGATGGCCGCCATCGCCACCCAGCGCGACACCAAGCTGGCCGAGCAGGCCCGCCTGGTCGCCGAACTGGCCGGCGCCACCGCGGTGGCCTATCCGCCCGAACTGGCCGCCCGCCTGCGCGAACCCCTGGTTGCCGAGATCGTCAAGCGCGAGACCGACCGCTTTGCCGAGCGCAAGAAGACCCTGGACGGCCAGGTCGGCATCCTGCACCAGCGCATCGCCCAGCTGGAAGCGCAGAAGGACGGCCGCCAGGTCCAGGAGCACTCCAAGAAGCGCCAGCTGGAACTGCTGCGCGACGAGATGGCCGGCCTGCGCAAGCTGGAAGCCAAGGGCTTCTATCCCCGCAACAAGCTGCGCGAGAAGGAGCGCGAGCTGGCGCGGATGGAAGGCGACATGTACTCGGACGGCGCCGGCGCCACCCAGACCGGCAAGGAAATCGCCGAGAACCGCCTGCAGATCCTGCAGCTGCAGCAGAAGTTCCGCGACGACGTCACCGCCGAGCTGACCAAGGTCGAGGCCGAGGTCAACGAGCTGGCCACCAAGCTGGTCGCCGCCAAGGACGCGGTCGACCGCCTGGAGGTGGTCGCCCCGGTGGGCGGCGAAGTGCAGGCGCTGAAGGTCGCCGGCCCCGGCGCGGTGGTGCCGCCCGGCGGCGAGGTGGCCGAGATCGTCCCCGACAAGGACCGTCTGGTCATCGAGGCCCAGGTCAACCCGCGCGACGTCGACAAGGTCGCCGTCGGCCAGCCGGCCCACCTGCGCTTCTCGGCGTTCTCGAGCCGCACCACCCCGGTGGTGGAAGGCCGGGTCGACGTGGTCTCGGCCGACCGCATCACCGACGACCACACCCGCCAGGCCTATTACACCGTCCGCGTCGAAGTCGCCCCCGACCAGCTGTCGCGCCTGCCCGCGCCCTTGAAGGCCGGCATGCCGGCGGAAGTCATGGTCGACGGCGGCGAGCGCACCCCGCTGCAGTACCTGCTCAAGCCGCTGATGGACAGCTTCGCCCGTGGCATGAGGGAGGTGTAGACCTCCGCGGCTCTCTGGATGACCGCCTGCGCGGGCATGACAGAACAAAGGCAACGACAATAAATCGCCACAATTAAAGAAGCCCGCGAATGTCTCGCGGGCTTTTTCTTTTGTACTACCTCGAATGCGCCTAATCACAACCAGGCGCTATTAATTACGGAGTAATACCTTCGGGCCATTCTGCACCACAGACGGGAGGGTGAGGTTCTTGCTCTTGCTGTCTGCCACAGCAATTGACCCAAGAGGTTTCTCGACCATGACGACCGATCCGCTTGCCGCCACCGCGGCCACCGCCGACATGAAGTGGGCGTTCCCCGAGATGAAGAACCCCACCATCATCGACCTGTCGAAGACCGGCAGCCAGGACTGGTGGCAGTTCCGTCCCGACGAGGACGTGATCTTCATCGGCGCCAACACCACCCGCACCCTGGACAAGCTGCAGACCGACGGCGGCCACAACATCATCGTGCTGGGCGGCGACTACCAGCCGGTGGGCGACAGCAAGGGCGCCACCCTGCATTTCCTCAACCTGTACGGCTCGGTCCATGTCGAGGGCGTGCACATCGACAGCAAGAACGCCTCGCAGGACGGCATCGCGGTGGCCGGCGCGCCGGGCTACCAGCCCGACGTCACCGTGCAGAACTCGCTGATCGAGAACATCCACGGCACCCAGGACAACGTGCACGCCGACGGCTTCCAGACCCACGGGTCGGTCGGCAACATGCACTTCTACAACGTCTCGGTCAGCACCAACTACCAGGGCTTCTTCATCTCGCCCCAGTACGATCCGCCGCACAAGTCGGCCGACTTCGAGAACGTCAACGTCAAGTACATCCCCGGCGGCCAGTCGATCTCGTACGAGTACTGGTTCCTGGATTCGGCCGCCCAGAAGCCGTATCCGATCACGCTGAAGAACGTCTACGCCACCGAGCGGGCCGGCCAGACCGCCCAGGACGACTCGGTGTGGCCGAAGGCGTCGCTGAACGACAGCACGCACGCGGTCCGCAACGGCAACGAGATCAGCTGGCCCGGCCTGCCCTATACCGGCCACGTCACCGTCGGCAACCCGCCGGCCGACTTCGCCACCACCGCACATACCGGGCTCAACTGGCACTATGCCGGCGGCATCAACGGGGTCGACGCCGGCGGGCTGGCCGGCACCCCGCCCCTGTCCACCGACCTGCACCAGCTGGCCGACTCGGCCCTGCCCACCAACTGGATCTCGGCCACCGACCCGGCGGCGCACGTCACCGGCACCGACGGCAACGACCAGATCGCCGGCGTCGCCGGCAAGACCGATACCTGGCTGGCAGGCGGCAAGGGCGACGACACCTACATCGTCGACCAGCCCGGCGACCACGTGATCGAGAACGCGGGCGAGGGCACCGACAGCGTGCTGTCCTACTCGACCGCCTTCACCCTGCCCGCCAACGTCGAGAACCTGACCCTGGGCGGCACCGCCAACATCAACGGCACCGGCAACGACCTGGCCAACAAGATCGTCGGCAACGCCGGCAACAACGTCATCGACGGCGGCAAGGGCGACGACTGGCTGGTGGGCGGCGGCGGCTCGGATACCTTCGTCATCCACAAGGGCGACGGCCACGACACCATCGCCGACTTCAACCCCGCCGGCACCGGCCATTCGGTGATCCAGCTGGACGGGTTGGGCTTTGCCGGCTTCGACCAGGTCAAGGCGGCCATGGTCCAGAAGACCGGCTATGTGCAGCTGAACCTGGGCAACGGCCAGACCCTGAACCTGGCCGGGCTGACCACCGACAAGCTGACCGCCGACGACTTCAAGTACAGCGGCGGCACCACCCCTGCTCCGACCCCGGCCCCCACCCCGGCGCCGGTCCCGGCGCCGCAGCCGACCCCGGCCTCGGTGCTGCACGAGATCCAGCTGGACTTCCAGAAGCTGTTCTCGACCACCGACGCGGCCACCCAGGCCAAGCTGGTGGACCAGATCTCGGCGCTGCAGGACCAGCTGGTCAGCCTGCTGCATCCCAGCACCGGTGCGGCGTCGGTCCACACCCAGGGGGCGGCCATGCAGGTGGCCGACGCCCACCATGTGGCGGCGACCACCGACCATTGGCAGCACCACTGACGGCGGCCATAGCCTGATCGCAAGGGGGGTCCCGTCCGCGGGGCCCCCTTCTTTTTCGTGCGCGGCCTGCCTGGATGGTGCGCGGCGGCGGGGCCACCTCAAGCCCCGCCATGACCAGCGAAGCCGCGGCCGTCCTGCTGACGACCCATTTCATCGACGACGGCATCGTCGCGGCTTGCCGCCGGCTGCGCGACGAGGCGGGGCCCTCCCGCCGGGTGGCGCTGTTCTACAACCGCTCGGACGATCCCTGCCCGGGGCGGCCCCCGCCCGCCGACCTGGTGGTCGAGACCTTCGACCGCGACGACATCCGGCTGCTTGGCTATCCGCGCAAGGGGCGGCGCATGGACGGCCGCGACGTCGAGTTGTTCGCCCTGTTGTGGCACCACCGGCACCCCGGCTCGCAGCCCGTTTGGCTGATCGAGTACGACGTCGCCTTCTCGGGGCGCTGGAGCGTGCTGTTCGACACGTTCGCCGCCTCGCCCGCCGACCTGCTGGCCACCACCATCCACCGCCACGCCGTCAATCCCGGCTGGGACAACTGGGCCAGCGTCAGCACCCCGTTCGGCCGGGCCAAGCCCGCCCGGCTGCTGCGCGCCTTCATGCCGATCTACCGGCTGTCGCGCCGCGGGCTGGGCGTGCTGGACGAGGCCTACCACGAGGGCTGGGCCGGCCACTACGAGGCCACGGTGCCCACCATCCTGGCCGCCCGCGGCCTGGTGCTGGAAGATATCGGCGGCGACGGCGAATTCGTGGCGCCGGGCAACCGTAACCGCTTCTATACCAACACGCCCGCCGCCAACACCCTGGCCCCGGGCAGCTTCGTCTTCCGCCCCGTGCGCCTGGCCGCGGGCGCCGAGCCGGACCGGCTGTGGCACCCGGTCAAGCCCCAGCCCCGCTCCGGCGGCTGGGCCACCGGCCGGCGCGACCGCCTGGGCCGCTGGGCCAGCGCATTGGCACGGGCGGGACGGCAGCGGCTGGCAACCCTTCTGGGGCGCCAGCGGTAAATATCGTCTCTAATGGCTGAAAACAAAATTGTCACGGCACACCCGTCTATCGCCATTTGCCCAAATTGACCAGCCGCACTCGACGATGCTGATATGCATTTCGATAAAACACAGGCGGGGCAATAGACTGTATCGCTTTCTTTACACCCGCCGGAACTAGGACGACGAGGCGAAACCTTGCGCGGATGCCCGCGCATCACAACCCGGAGCATCGGAACATGGTGGCCGACGATTCCGACCCTCGCGCTCAGCCCATAGCCCTGACAATCCTGTGGCAGCGCCGCCTGATGATCGCGAGCATCGCCGGCGCCGCTACCGCCATCGCCGCCCTGGCGCTGGAGGTCATCGAACCCCGCTACACCGCCGAGGCGCTGATCGCGCTCAACACCCGGCCCAGGCCGACCGAGCAGGTGCTGACCACCAAGCCGACGGTGGCGACACCCCCGCTGGCCACGGTGCTGGTCAGCACCGAGAAGGACATCCTGACCTCGCGCGAGCTGTCGACCAAGGTGGTCGACGCGCTGGCGCTGGACCGCGACCCCGAGTTCAACCGCCTGCTGCGCCCCCACCGCCTGCCCGCCCAGTTGGACGAGTACTGGCGGGCGGTCAAGCACTGGCTGGGCAGCGGACCGGACAAGGACGCCCACACCCTGGCCATCGACACCGTCATGGAGCACCTGTCGGTCAAGAACGGGCCCGACTCGTTCGCCATCCGCCTGTCCTTCGAGTCGCAGGACCCGGGCAAGGCGGCGCTGATCGCCAACGCCTATGCCGACCTCTACATCCGCGGCCAGTCCGAGGCCAAGCTGGCCGACATGCAGGTGGCCACCGACTGGATCACTAAGCAGATCGCCACCATCCGGGGCGAACTGGACCGCGCCACCGCCAAGTCGGTGGAGCTGCGCCGCCAGAACGGCCTGGCCCCCATCGAATCGCGCGAGAAGGGGCTGGTCGCAGCCCAGCAGATGATCACGCTCAACACCGACCTGGCTCTGGCCGAGCGCGAACGGGCCGATGCCGAGGCCGCCCTGGCCCAGGCACGCCGCTCGCTGGCGGGGGGCAACCTGTCGGCGCTGACCTTCGTCGACCAGTCACCCTTCCTGCAGGAAATGCGCAAGGAAGAAGCCAAGGTGCTGGGCCGCATCGCCGAACTGTCGGCCGGCTACCGCGACGACAGCCCGGCCCTTTCGGGGCTGAAAAGCCAGCTGGGCACGCTGCGCCACGAGATCGACGGCGAGATCGGCAAGCAGATCGACGGCCTGGCCCACAAGGCCGCCCAGGCCAAGGCGCGCGAGGACGCGCTGAAGGCCCGCATCGGGGCGCTGACCCGGGCGTCCACCGCCAGCGACGGCGCCATGGCCGCCATCGACCAGTCCGAGCAGGACATCAAGGCCAAGACCCTGATGCTGGAAAGCTTCCTGCAGCGCTATGCCGAGCTGACCAACCGCACCGAGATCGAGGACTCGGACGCCCGGGTGGTGTCGCGCGCCACGCCCCCGGCCAAGCCGTCCTTCCCCAAGCCGTTCCTGTTCCTGGGGGTGGCGTTCACCGGCTCGCTGGGGTTGGGGGCGACGCTGGCGCTGCTGCTCGACCGCTTCCGCAACGGCTTCTCCAGCACCCGCGAGATCCGCGAGGCCCTGGGCCTGGCGACGCTGGGAATCATCCCCGACGTGTCGCGCATGGCCGGCGGCTCGCAGCCTGCCGACTTCCTGGTCGACAAGCCCGAGACCGTCTATGCCGAGGCGGTGCGCTCGACCCAGCTGGCGGTGATGAACGCCCGCGGGCCGGCACGCAAGGCGGTGATGCTGACCTCGTCGCTGCCCGGCGAGGGCAAGACCGCGCTGGCGGTCGGACTGGGCCGCAGCCTGGCCCTGGCCGAGCGCAAGGTGCTGCTGATCGACGCCGACCTGCGCCGCCCGCGCGTCGCCGCCCAGATCGGCGGCTACGAGATCCCCGGCCTGGCCGACCACGTCCGCCAGCAGGCGTCCATGGAGGAGATCGTCCGCCACGACCCGCGGACCGGGCTCGACTTCATCCCCTCGGGCGCGCGGCTGGGCGATCCGCAGACCCTGCTGGCCGATCCGCGCTGCGCGGCGGCCATCGAATCCTTGCTTGCCGCCTACGAGGTGGTGCTGATCGACACGCCGCCGGTGATGGCAGTGTCCGACGCCGCGCTGCTGGCCCCCTTGTGCGACTTCGCCGTCTACGTGGTCGAGTGGGAACGCACGCCGCGCCGTGCCGTCGAGGCCGGCATCGACCTGCTCAAATCCTTCGACCTCGAGATCGGCGGCGCTGTGCTGAGCAAGGTCGACCTGGACCGGCAGCGCCAGTACGACGACTACGTCGACTTCTGCTTCCGCAACTCCGAGTACTACAACCGCTGACCCGGAGGCCCCATGGGCAAGTCGGTCCTGATGATCGTCGAGAACCTGCCGGTGCCCCGTGACCGCCGGGTCTGGCAGGAGGCCTGCGCGCTGCGCGACGCCGGGTGGGTGGTGTCGGTGATCTGCCCGGCCACCGCCGCCTTCCCCCGCGGCCATGTGGAGCTGGACGGCATCCACGTCTGGCGCCACCCGCTGCCCGCCGAGGGCGAGGGGGTGCTGGGCTACGGGGCCGAGTACCTGGCGGCGCTGTTCTGGGAGTTCGTGCTGGCCTGGCGGGTGTTGTTCGCCCGCGGCTTCGACGTCATCCACGCCTGCAACCCGCCCGAGACCATCTTCCTGGTCGGCGGCTTCTTCAAACTCCTGCTGGGCAAGCGCTTCGTCTTCGACCACCACGACCTGGGCCCCGAACTGTTCGAGGCCAAGTTCGGCAAGCGGGGGGCCTTCCACCGGCTGCTGCTGTGGCTGGAACGGATGACCTTCCGCACCGCCGACGTCTCGATCGCCACCAACGAAAGCTTCCGCCAGGTGGCCATCGAGCGCGGCGGCATGGATCCCGACCGGGTGTTCGTGGTGCGCTCGGGCCCCGACGTGCGCCGCCTGCGCATCGAGCCCCCTGACCCGCTGCTCAAATGCGGGCGCCGCCATCTGGTCGCCTATGTGGGGGTGATGAACAGCCAGGACGGCGTCGAGTACGTCATCCGCGCCATGCACCACATCGTCCACGTGCTGGGGCGCGACGACGTCGGCTGCGTGCTGATGGGCGACGGGCCGCGCCTTGAACCCTTGAAGCGCCTGGCCGCCAAGTTGGGGCTGTCCGACCATTGCCGCTTCACCGGCTGGGCCGACGACGACGTGCTGATGCCGCTGCTCAACGCCGCCGACGTCTGCGTCTCGCCCGACCCGGTCAACGACTTCAACCACCGCTGCACCATGAACAAGATCCTGGAATACATGGCTCTGGCCAAGCCGGTGGTGCTGTTCGACCTGGTCGAGGGCCGCCGCTCGGCCGCCGACGCCGGGCTATATGCCAAGGACGACGACGCCGTCGACATGGCCGCCAAGATCGTCGCCCTGCTCGACGACGACCAACTGCGCGCCCGTATGGGTGCGATCGGCCGGGCGCGCATGGAACGCGAGCTGTCGTGGGAATACCAGGTCCCCCGCCTGCTGGCCGCCTATGACGCCCTGGACGGAGCCAAGGTCACGGTGGCCGAGGAGCGCTAGCGCCATGCAGATACCCTTCGTCGACGTCATCGTCCCCCATCTCGACGACCATGCCCGGCTGGCGGTGTGCCTGGACCACCTGCGCACCCAAAGCTATCCGGCCGAGCGCTTCCGCGTCACCGTGGTTGACAACGGCTCCAAGCAGCCCATCGACGGGCTGCTGGCCCGCTTCGGCTGGCAAGCCGCCTTCGAGGCCGAGCGCGGCTGCGGCAGCGCGCGCAACCGCGGCGTGGCCATCACCGACGGCGACATCCTGGCCTTCACCGACTCCGACTGCCGCCCCGATCCCGACTGGGTGCTGAATGCAGCCCGCCGGCTGGCGGCGGGCGAGGCCGACGTACTGGGCGGCGCCATCAAGGTGTTCGCCGCCGACGAGAACGCCCCCACCGACGTCGAGCTGTTCGACAAGGTGTTCGGCTTCGAGCCCGAGCGCTACATCCGCTTCAAGCACTTCGCCTGCGGGGCCAACATCGTGGTGCCGCGTTCGGTGTTCCGCGCGGTCGGCCCGTTCCGCAACGGCGAGCTGCCCGAGGACCTGGAATGGGGCCGCCGGGCGCACGCGCTCGGCTTCCGCCTCGCCTACGCCCCCGACGCGGTGATCCGCCACCCGGCGCGCAAGAGCTGGGACGAACTGCGGCGCAAGACCGACCGCACCACCTTCCACGCCCGGAACTACATGCGCGAACGCCCGCTCTTCCACCTGAAATGGGCGGCCTACACCGCCGGCATCGCCAGCCCGCCCTTGTACAAGTGCTGGCAGGTCCTGCGCTCCGCCGAGCTGGAGCGGCCCGATCACCGCCTGCGGACCATCGCCGCGCTGTTCCGTATCCGCTGGTACCGGGCGCTGACCATGGCCGGCTGCCTGCTCGACGCCGAAACCGTCGGCCGCGCCAAATTCGAAGGGTGACTTTTGGAGTTTCGCATGTCCTACAAGCTCAGCCCCACCCTGCCCCGCGCCGCTGCCGTGGCGGCGGCCGGCTTCGCCATCGTGCTGTTCGTGTCGGCGATGCTGCTGCCGGCGGTGCTGCCCCAGCGGGTGCCGCCCGAGTTGTGGCCGGTGCTGGCGCTGCTCGCCCTGTGGCTGGTGCCCTTCGGCCTGGCGCTGATCGAGGGCAAGCGCTGGGCCTATGTGCTGGCCATGGCGCTGATCTTGTTCCTGACCGATGCCATCTTCCGCACCCGCGACTGGGCCGACAAGTCGTTCGACTGGCAGGTGCTGCTCAAGGGCCTGACCTGGCTGGGCTGCGGCGCCGCGGGGGCCTTGCGGCTGGGGCGCACCGGCCGGCTGCTGGCGCGCCCGCCCATGGTGTTCGTCGCCGGCTTCGTCGCCATGCTGGCCCTGTCGGTGAGCTGGTCGCCGGGACCGGGCTTCGCCTTCCTGTCGGCCATGGCCTATATCTGCTTCCTGCTGTTCGCCCTGGCGGCTGCCGACGTGCTCGACGACGACGGCCTTCTGGCCGGGCTGGCGCTGGGTACCGGGCTGATCGTGCTGCCGTCGCTGGCCATCAGCCCCTTCGACACCGGCATCGCGCCCACCAGTCCCGGCGCCACCGGCGAGACCGACCGCCTGCGCGGCCTGACCGACCACCCCATCCCCCTGGCCGAGGCCTGCGCCGCCTTCGTCTTCGCCACCCTGGCGATCATGGTGCGGTCCCGGCGGTGGACGGTGAAGGCGGCCATGGCGGCTCTGGCTGTCGCCGGGCTGGTCACCCTGGCGCTGACCCAATCACGCCTGCCCGGCCTGGCCATGGCGGCGGCGGTGCTGGCCTGGTGGGCGTACCGGCGGGGCGGGCTGTTGCTGATGCTGCCTTCGCTGGCGGGGCTGCTCATACTGGTGCTGGGGGCCGAATCCCTGGCCGGCCTGTCGCGGGTGCTGCCCTCGGACATCCTCGAGGACTTCGCCCGCTCGGGCAGTGCCCACGAGATCCTGACCTTGTCGGGACGTCTTTACATCTGGCCGTATGTGCTTGAACGCATTCAAGAAGCGCCCTGGTTCGGCCACGGCCACGCCGCCGGCATGATCCTGTTCAACGGCTTCACCGCCTGGCGCATCACCCATGCCCACAACGGCTTCCTGCAAAGCCTGCTTTACGTGGGCATTGTCGGCACGACCTTCCTGGTGGCGGCGCTGGCCTGGCAGATCGCCGCCTTCCTGGCCCGGCCCAGCATGGTCCGCGACGTGTTCATGCTGAACGCGCTGATCTTGTGCATCACCGAGCAGTCCATGGTCGCCAACATGCCCAGCCGCACCGCGCTGTTGTGGATGATCGCGGCGGCGATGGCGTCTCAGCCGTACACGCGGCCGAAGCGGTTGGAAACCACGTCGGCAAGCCGCACTTGTTCCTGACGGACGAAGCCGGTGGCGGGCAGGCGGCCCTGGGCGTGCAGGTCCAGCATGGCGCACACCCCGGCGGCGGTGGTCTTCTGGATGGCCGAGCGCTGGTCGTCGCCATAGATCTTGCGGGCATAGGTTTCCTGGGTCAGCAGCCCGGCGCGCCGGCCGATGACGGTGACGAACACCAGCACCACGTCCTGGCGGGTCACCGGCACCGCATGCTCGATGACGTCGCGGAAGACGTCGCGGCGGCGGCACAGCTTCAGGTCGTGGGCCAGCATGCGGATGCGGTCGCGGTGGCCGGGGTAGCGCACGGTCTTGTAATCCAGGTTGACAACCCGGCCGGCCAGGGTCTCGCACAACGTGCCGATGCCGCCCGAGGTGGAGAACGCCTCGTAATGCACTCCATCCAAAGAGAATTCTTCCACACCCTCGAGCGGCAGCACCTCCATCGGGCGGCCGTCGACGATGGCCTCGCACGGGTTGCAGTACTCGTTGATGAGGCCGTCGGTGCTCCAGGTCAGGTTGTACTTCAGCGCGTTGTCGGGGAACTGCGGCAGGGCGCCGACGCGCAGGCGGACATCCATCACCTCGTCGAACGTCTCGACCAGGGCCATGGCGGCGATGGCGACGAAGCCGGGCGCCAGGCCGCATTGTGGCACGAAGACGCTGTCGGCGCCCTCGGCCAGGGCGCGGATGCGCCGGGCGGTGGCGACGTCCTCGGTGAGGTCGAAGTAGTGGATGCCGAGTGCGCGGGCCGCCTCGGCCACCCGCAGGTCGAGGAAGAACGGCAGTGCCGCCACCACCGCATCAACCCCCTTCAGCGCCTCGGCCAGCGCGGCCCCGTCGGCGGCGTCGACCACGGCAGGCATGACGCCGGGCGGACAGCGCGAGGCCAGTGCCGCTCCGTCGCCGTCGGCCAGCGTCACCGCATGGTCGCCGCTGGCGGCCAGCATGCCGGCCACGGTCACCCCGATCTTGCCTGCCCCCAGCACCAGCACACGGCGCATGGCCGCGCTCCATGACGGTTGGTCCTGGAATCGATGTGGGGGTGCCGGCGCGCCAAGGAAAGCGCGCCGGGTGTCATAGTCACCCCTCGCGCAGCACCGCGCGGGTGTGCTTGGCGATCATCATCTCCTCGTCGGTGGGCATGACGTAGACGGCGACCGGGCTGTCGTCGATGCTGATGCGGATGCGGTTCTCGGCGTTGGCCTGGTCGTCGAGGCGGATGCCCAGCCATGCCGAGTGGCGGCACACCCGCTCGCGGATCGGGGCCGAGCGCTCGCCGATGCCGGCGGTGAACACCAGGGCGTCGATGCCCTCCAGCGCCGCGGTCAGCGAGCCCAGCTCGCGGCAGATGCGGTGGCAGAACAGGTCGACCGCCTCGGCCGCATGGGGATCATGGCTTTCCAGCAGCACCCGCATGTCGTTGCTGATCCCCGACACTCCCAACAGGCCGGATTCCTTGTACAGCAGGTTTTCCAGCTGCTTGGGCGTCATGCCCTTCTGCTGGACCAGGTAAAGGACCACGCCGGGATCGATGTTGCCGGTGCGCGTGCCCATGGGCAGGCCGTCCAGCGCGGTGAACCCCATGGTCGAGGCCACCGACTTGCCGTCGGAGATGCCGCACATGGACGCCCCCGAGCCCAGATGGGCCACCACCACCCTGCCCTTGGCCGCCTTCTCGTCGACGCTGGCCAGCTGGCGGGCGATGTACTCGTAGGACAGGCCGTGGAAGCCGTAGCGGCGCACGCCTTCCGCGGTCAGCGCCCGCGGCAGGGCGAAGATCTCGGCCACCCGCGGATTGGTGCGGTGGAAGGCGGTATCGAAGCACGCCACCTGCATCAGGTCGGGATGGACCGCCGCCAGGGCGCGGATGGGGGCCAGGTTGTGGGGCTGGTGCAGGGGTGCCAGCGGCACCAGGCTTTCCAGCTCGGCGATCACCGTGTCGTCGATGCGCACCGGCCTGGAATAGCGCAAGCCCCCATGGACGACCCGGTGGCCGGCAGCCTTCAGCGTGGCGCCGTCCAGATGGTCCTCCACCCAGCGGATCAGGTACTCGAGCAGGATTTCGTGGCTGAGGCGCTCGCCATGTTCCCAGCGCTTGTCGGCCAGCACCGCGCCCTTGGGGTCGCGGGCCTCGAAATGGGGGGCGACATTGATGCCCTCGACCTGGCCCTTGCTGGACAGCTGGGGCTTTTCCTCGCCGTTGGAGAGATACAGCGAGAACTTGATCGAGGACGAGCCGGCGTTGATGACCAGGATGCCGTCGCGCATGGCCGTCACTCCGCCGCCACCTTGCCCTTGGTCCGGCGCGAGTGCGCAAACAGCACCGCCACCGCGCAACTGGCCAGGCGCGCCTTGGCGCTGTCGGCGCGGCTGGTCAGCACGATCGGCACCCGGGCGCCCAGCACGATGCCGGCGGCATCGGCCTCGGCCAGGTAGGAAAGCTGCTTGGCCAGCATGTTGCCCGCCTCGAGGTCGGGGACCAGCAGGATGTCCGCCTTGCCGGCCACCGGCGAGACGATCTTCTTGATCCGGGCCGCTTCCTCGTTGATGGCGTTGTCGAAGGCCAGCGGGCCGTCCAGCAGGGCGCCGGTGATCTGGCCGCGGTCGGCCATCTTGCACAAGGCCGCCGCCTCGATGGTCGAGTTGATCTTGGGATATACCGTCTCGACCGCCGACAGGATGGCGACGTTGGGGCACTCGACGCCCAGGACGTGCGACAGCTCGATGGCGTTCTGCACGATGTCCACCTTCTCTTCCAGGGTCGGATAGATGTTGATGGCGGCGTCGGTGATCAGCAGGGTGCGCGGATAGGTCGGCACGTCCATGACGAAGACGTGGCTGATGCGCCGGGCGGTGCGCAGGCCGGTGTCGCGGCGCGCCACCTCGTGCATCATCTCGTCGGTGTGCAGGCTGCCCTTCATCAGGGCGAAGGCCTCGCCGGACCGGCACAGGGCCACGGAGCGCTCGGCCGATTCGTGGCTGTGGGCGGTATCGATGATGCGCATGCCGCCGATATCCAGGCGGAATTCCTCGGCCACCTGGCGGATCTTGGTCTCGGGGCCGATCAGGATGGGCTCGATCAGGCCGCAGGCGGCAGCGTCGACGGCGCCTTCCAGCGACACCTGGTCGCAGGGGTGGCAAACGGCGACGGCCACCGGCGGCAGCTCGGCGCAGCGCTCGACGATGTGCTCGAACACGTGGTGGCGGCGGCGCAGCTTGACTTCCTGCAGTTCGACGCGGGGCTGCTTGACCTTGACGGTCGGTGCCGAGACCACCGCGGTGCCGGTGAACACCGTCTCGCCCTGCTGGTTGACGGCGGTGCAGGCCAGCGTCACCTCGTCGGGCGCCTTCTTGGCGGTCACCGTGATGGTCAGCGTCAGGGTATCGCCCACCTCGACGCCGGCGACGAAGTCGATCTGCTGGCTCTTGTAGACGGTGCCGGGGCCGGGCAGCTCGTTGCCCAGCAGGGCCGACAACAGCGCCCCGCCCCACATGCTGTGGGCCACGATCTTGCGGTGGTGCGCCAGCTGGTCGGCGTATTCGGCGAGGTAGTGGGTGGGGTTGAGGTCACCGGTGGCCACGCCGAACAGCTCGACGTCGTCCATGCGGCAGACCCGGCTCAGGGTCGCGGTGTCACCCACCTTGATCTCGTCGAAGGTGCGGTTTTCCATCATCTCGACCATCGTCGCCCTCCTTAGGCCACACGCGCGTTCGCTTGATGCTGCGACGCGAAATCTTACGTCCGTGGCAAAGGGGATACAACGACCGGGGTATGACATTCCTTAACGAAACGGAAAATGGGGGCACGCAAACGGAGGATACCCACATCATCCGAAGGGTCATGGCCGGCATGTGTCGGTCGCTGTTGCAGCGCACCAAGGGGCGCACTACTCTCTCGGGCGGTATCACCACCGGCATAGGTCCCCATGAGCCTGCGTAATCTCAAGGCACTCTTCCGACCCCAATCGGTAGCGGTGATCGGCGCCTCGACCCGCCCGCGCTCGGTGGGCGCGGTGGTCATGCGCAACCTGCTGCAGGGCGAGTTCGCCGGCCCCGTCATGCCGGTGTCGGCCGAGCATCCGTCGGTGGCCGGGGTGCTGGCCTACCCCGATGTCGCCTGCCTGCCCAAGGCGCCCGACCTGGCGCTGGTGTGCACCCCGCCCGAGACCATCCCCGGCATCGTCCGCGCACTGGGCGAGCGGGGCACGCGCGCCGCCTGCATCATGACCCCGGCCCTGGCCCACACCACCGTCGACGGCAGCCGATCGGCGCTGGAAGCGACCATGGCCGAGGCACGCGCCGCCGGCATCCGCATCCTCGGCCCCAACAGCATGGGCGTGCTAGTGCCGGGCATCGGGCTGAACGCGTCCTATGCCCACCAGGGGGCGGCGCCGGGCAAGATCGCCTTCGTGTCGCAGTCGGGCGCGCTGTGCACCGCGGTGCTGGACTGGGCGCGGCCCAAGGGCATCGGGTTCTCGCATTTCATCCACACCGGCGACACCGCCGGCGTCGATTTCGGCGACATCCTCGACTACCTGGGCAGCGACCCGTCGACGCGGGCGATCCTGCTCTACATCGAGACCATCTCGGAGCGGCGCAACTTCATGTCGGCGGCCCGTGCCGCGGCGCGCAACAAGCCGGTGCTGGCGATCAAGGCCGGCCGCTCGCTGGAAGGCGCGCGCGCGGCCAGTTCGCATACCGGCGTGCTGGCCGGGTCGGACGCGGTGTTCGACGCCGCCATCCGGCGCGCCGGCATGCTGCGCGTGCACGATATCGAGGAAATCTTCGGCGCGGTCGAGACCCTGGCCCGCTCGCGCCCGATGAAGGGCCAGCGGCTCGCCATCCTGACCAACGGCGGCGGCATCGGCGTCATCGCCGCCGACGACCTGTGCGAGCTGGGCGGCCGCCTGGCCGAACTGCCCGAGGACACCGTCGCCGCCCTGTCGGCCATCCTGCCGGCCAACTGGTCGCGCGGCAATCCGGTCGACATCGTCGGCGACGCCGACGGCGCCCGCTACGTCAAGGCGCTGAACCTGCTGCTGGACTGCAAGGCCGTCGACGCGGTGCTGGCCATGCACGCCCCCACCGCCATCTCGGACTCGTCCGAAGTGGCCGAGGCGGTGATCAAGGCGATCAAGGAACGCCCGCGCGCCAACGTCATGACCTGCTGGGTCGGCAACGAGGCGGTGGCCCCGGCGCGGCGCCTGTTCGCCGAGGCGGCGGTCGCCACCTACGACACCCCGCGCGCCGCGGTGCAGGCGTTCATGCACCTGGTGGAATACCGCCGCAACCAGGACCTGCTGATGGAGGTGCCGCCCTCGGCGCCTTCCGAGTTCGTTCCCGACGTCCGCCTGGCGCGCAAGCTGGTGCGCGAGGCGCTGGCCGAGGGCGGCGGCACGCTCCGCGAGCCCGAGGCCAAGGCGGTGCTGGAAGCCTACGGCATCCCCACCATCGAGACCCGCACCGCGCGCACGCCGGCCGAGGCCAGCCGCATCGCCGCCGACTTCGGCGCGCCGGTGGCGCTGAAGATCCTGTCGCCCGACATCGTCCACAAGTCCGACGTCGGCGGCGTGGTGCTGAACCTGCCCGGCCCCTTCGACGTGGAGAAGGCCGCCACCGCCATGCTGGAGCGGGTGCGCACCACCTACCCTGACGCCCGCATCGACGGCTTCACCGTCCAGCGCATGGCGCGCCGCCCCGGCGCCCAGGAGCTGATCGTCGGCGTCGCCACCGACCCCATCTTCGGCCCCGTGATCATGTTCGGCCAGGGCGGCATCGCCGTCGAGGTGATCGCCGACCGCGCCATGGCCCTGCCGCCGTTGAACATGCACCTGGCGGCCGAACTGATCGGCCGCACCCGCGTCGCCAGGCTGCTGGAGGGCTATCGCGGCCGCCCGCCGGCCGACCTCGAAGCCATCGAGCTGGCCCTGGTCCAGGTGTCGCAGCTGATCATCGACATCCCCGAGATCGTCGAGCTCGACATCAACCCGCTGTTCGCCGACGCGCAAGGCGTGATCGCGCTGGATGCCCGCATCACCGTGCAGCCGGCCAAGGGCGGCTCGGACCGGCTGGCCATCCGCCCCTATCCCCAGGAACTCGAGGAGTGGTTCACGCTGAAGAACGACGGGCGCAAGGTGCTGCTGCGCCCGATCCGCCCCGAGGACGAGCCCAACCACCACGTCTTCGTCTCCAAGCTGACGGCCGAGGACATCCGCTTCCGCTTCTTCGGCTTGGTGCACGAGCTGCCCCACACCGAAATGGCCCGCCTGACCCAGATCGACTACGACCGCGAGATGGCCTTCATCGCCGAACTCGACCTGGACGACGGCCGCAAGGAGACCCTGGGCGTCGTGCGCACGGTCACCGACCCCGACAACGAGAAGGCCGAGTTCGCCATCGTGGTGCGCTCCGACCTGAAGGGCACCGGGCTCGGCAAGCGGCTGCTGTCCAAGATGATCGAATACTGCCGGGCCCGCGGCACCAGCGCCATCGTCGGCCAGGTGCTGAAAGACAACTTCCGCATGCTGAAGTTCGTCGAGCACCTGGGTTTCGTCCCCTTGCGCACCGTCGACGGCGACATCGTCGAAGTCGAGCTGGACCTCAAGGAGAAGTGAAGGTGAATGCGGACGTGGACGTCCGCGCTCCGGCCTTTCAGAAGCCCCCGCGTGCCAACAGCGCCGCCGCCTCGTCGGCGGGCAGCGCGGGGGCGTAGAGCCAACCCTGGACGGCGTCGCAGCCCTGGTCGCGCAGGTAGGCCAGCTGCGCCTCGGTCTCGACCCCTTCCGACACCACGGCCAGGCCCAGGCTGTGGCCCAGCGTGATGATCGCCCGGGCGATGGCGGCGTCGTTGGGATCTTCGGCCAGGTCGGCGACGAACGAGCGGTCGATCTTCAGCTTGTCGACGGCGAAGTGCTTGAGCCGGCCCAGCGACGAATAGCCGGTGCCGAAGTCGTCGATGGACAGGCGCACGCCCAGGGCGCGCACCTCGCCCAGCAGCCGCTCGGCCGCCTCGGGGTCATGCAGCATGGAGCCCTCGGTCAGTTCAAGTTCCAGCTGGCCGGCGGGCAGGCCGGTTTCCTGCAGGATGCGGCGCACCAGGATGGGCAGGTCGCGCCGGCGCAGCTGCAAGGGCGACAGGTTGACCGCCACCGGCACCCGGGGCAGGCCGCGCTCGTTCCACGCCCGGGCGGTGCGGCAGGCCTCGCGCAGGACCCACTCCCCCAGCGCCGAGATCAGCCCGACGTCCTCGGCCAGCGGGATGAACCGGGCCGGCGGAATGGGGCCGTCCTCGGCATGGGTCCAGCGCAACAGCGCCTCGAAGCCGACGATGCGGCCGTCGGCGATGGCCACCTGCGGCTGGTAGTGCAGCACCAGGTCCTGGCGCGACACCGCCAGGCGCAGCTCGCGCTCCAGGCGGCGGCGCGCCGCCAGTTCGGCATCCATGCGGGGCGCGAAGAAGCGATAGCCGTTGGGCGCCTCGCGCATGGCGCGGTACATGGCGATTTCGGCGTTCTTGATCAGCGTATCGGCGTCCTCGCCGTCGTCGGGGTACATGGCGATGCCGATGCAGGACCCCAGGGTGACGTCGTGGCCTTCCAGCTCGCAGGCCTGGGCCATGGCGTCGACCAGCGCCTGGGCATGCTCGGCCGCCGCCTCGGCGCCAGCCTGGTCGCCGGCCAGCAGCACCGCGAATTCGTCCCCGCCGGCACGCGCCACCATCTCGGCGCCGCGGGCGACGGCGACCAGGCGCTCGACCAGGACCACCAGCATGCGATCGGCGGCCTCGTGGCCGAACTGGTCGTTGACGCGCGACAGGTCGTCGAGGTCGAGCAGCAGCACCGCCAGGCGGGCACGCTCGGCCCGCGCCCGGGCTACCGCCTTCTGCAGGTGCTCGCGGAACAGCAGCCGGTTGGGCAGCGCGGTCAGCGGGTCGTAGCTGGACAGGAAACGGATGCGTTCCTCGGCGCGGCGGCGCTCGCCGATGTCTTCCTGCACCACCACGTAGTGGGCGACCCGGCCCTCGCCCCCGCAGATGGGGGTGACGGTCTGGTCGACCTCGAACAAGGTGCCGTCCTTGCGCCTCAGTTCCAGCTCGCCGCGCCACGGGCGGCCGCATTTCAGGTCGTCGAGCATGCGGCGCATGCTGGCCGCCTGCTCGTCGCCGACCGACAGCAGCCGGCGGGCGACTTGGCCCATGGCCTCGCCGGCCGACCAGCCCGACAGGCGGGTGAAGGCGTCGTTGACCCACTCGATCCGCCCCTCGCGGTCGGTGATGAAGATCGCGTTGGCCGCCGCCGCCACCGCCGCGCCCTGCAGGTCGAGAATGCGGCGATGCTCGCGGCTTTCATCCTCGAGCACGCTGCGCCGCTCGCGGTCGGCGGCGACGATCAGCGCCAAGGCCAGCGCCGTCGACAGCATCTGGGTCAGCAGGAAGCCGGCGGCGGTCAGGGTCTCGTGGGGCATGACCCAGGGCGCGTCCATCTTGTGCACGCCGAGCAGCAGGAACAGCGCCGCCACCCACCCCCAGCCCGAGCCCCGCGCCCGGCGCGAGCGCCGCCAGAAGGCCGCCGCCGCCGCCAGCATCACCCCGCCCACGACCAGCGCCACCGGCAGCCGCTGGGCGAAAACGTCGAGACGGACGACCGCGAACACTTCCCACGCCACGGCGGCAGCCCACAGGACGGCCAGCGCCCTGGACGCGGGCTTGCGCCCGAATTCCAGCATGACGCCCCAGGCCATGACCGCGGCCCCGCCCAGGTGCATGGCCTCGGCGGCGATCAGGGCATGGGCGCGGAATTCCACCGGCACCATCAGCAGCAGGTACCGCAACACGAACAGGGCGAAGCCACCGGCGAACGCGATCAGCGAGCGCGGAGCCCCCGGCGAGCGCGCCAGCAAAAGCATGGCGACCACCAGGACCGCAGTACCGACAAGCGCCCCCAGTACGGCCCCCGGCGCGAAGAATGGCATCTGACCCCTCTGTCTGGGTCGCCGGCCCGTCCCCAAAACGACACCGCGACCTCACAAGTCTATGTAATCCTCTGGTATGTGCAAGCGTCGGATAGGCTCGAGTTGCCCTAATGATGTTGCCCCTTCGGTCAAGTTGTACCAATATGTACACACTGAAGGCAGTTGTGCTTCAGGCGTGGGCCGGACATTCGGGGAGGCCGCAAGGGCATGTCGCTGCCAACAGTCATCGGGTTCGTTCTCGCCCTCCTGCTGTTCATCGGGTCGATCGTCGAGTCGACGACCAACTTCAAGATCTTCCTCCACCTGACCGGCTTCCTGATGGTCATCGGCGGCACCCTGGCCGCGTCTTTCGTTGCCTTCGAGGCGCGCTACGTCAAGCTTGCGCTCAAGGGCATCAGCGCCATCTTCTTCTCGCCCCGCGTCGCCCGCGGCATGCTGACCAACGAGGTCGCCCGCGTCATCCGCTGGGGCTACATGATGCAGAAGAGCGGCATTCCCGCCATCGAGGCCGACGTCAAGAGCCTGAAGGGCCAGGACGCCTTCCTGTCCTTCGGCGTCCAGCTGGTGATCAGCGGCTATAGCGGGGCTGAGGTGCGCGAGATGCTGGACAACCAGATCGCCACCTCGTTCCAGCGCAACACCATCCAGGTCGAGATCATCAAGTACATCGCCAGCAACGCGCCGGCCTTCGGCATGATGGCGACCCTGGTCGGCCTGGTGATCATGCTCGACAACATGGGGTCGGACCCGTCCAAGCTGGGCCCGGGCATGGCCGTCGGCCTGCTGGGCACGCTCTACGGCGTGCTGCTGGCCCGCCTGGTAATGATGCCGGCCGCCAACAAGGCCTTCCAGCGCGAATCCATCATCCGCTTCCGCAACATGCTGGTGGCCGAGGGCCTGTCGATGCTGGCCGACCGCAAGAGCCCGCGCTTCATCCAGGACGCCATGAACAGCTATCTCGACCCGGCCATTCACTTCGACATCGACAAGGCGCCGAAGAAGTAGGAGGACCGCGACGTGAGCAGCAAGTTTGAGGTCCACAACGAGGAAGCCTCCGAGGACTGGCTGCTGTCCTACGCCGACATGATCACCCTGCTGATGGCGTTCTTCATCATGCTGGTGTCCATTTCCAAGATCGACGCCAACCTGTACGAGCAGGTGCAGTCCGGCATGGCCAAGGACATCGGCAACCGCCAGGTGTCCAAGCCGCTGCAGGAGCTGAAGGCCGAGTTGACCTCGACCATGGCGACGCTGGCGGTCGACGACGCCGTCGACATCGGCAAGGACGACAAGGGCCTGGTGCTGAACCTGGCCAGCGGCGCCATGTTCAAGCCCTCCTCGGCCGAGGTCACCCCGCAGATGCGCACGGTGCTCAAGGAAATCTCCGAGACGCTGAACCAGCCGCGTTTCACCAACTACCAGATCGACATCCAGGGCCATACCGACGACACACCGGTGCGCACCCCGCAGTTCGCCTCCAACTGGGAGCTGTCCTCGGCCCGCTCGGTGGCGACGCTCAAGGTGCTGACCGAATTCGGCCTGCCGTCCGTACGCATGCGCACCGCCGCCTTCGCCGACAACGCCCCCAGAGTGCCCAACCGGGCCGCCGACGGCACCCCCTACCCCGAGAACCAGGCAATCAATCGGCGCATCGAGATCCACGTCTACCCGCGCTGAACGGTTTTCGTCACCCTGTGGTTACTTCCGCCTTCCGGGGTTGTGCTTTAAGCCTTTTGGTGCGATCGCGTTGATCAAGGCGGCCCAAGGTAATATCCTCTAAGCTGAACTTGGGAGGACGGGGCGATGATCGGCCGGCGCAGGGTCGTGGTCTTGGCGCTGCTGGCGTCCGTGGCGCCGTTCCTGCCTGTGGCGGCGGCCGAAGCGCCGCTCGAGATCGGCATCTTCCCTTACCTCAGCATCCGCACCCTGCTGGAACGCCACCAGCCCCTGCGCGAGCATCTGGAAAAGTCCCTGGGCAGGCCGGTGACCTTCGTCACCGCGCCCGATTTCCGCAGCTTCGTCCAGCGCACCCAAGCGCGCGAGTTCGCCGTGGCGGTTACCGCGCCCCATTTCGCCCGGCTGGCCCAGATCGACGCGGGCTACCGGCCGATGATCCATCCCGCCGCGCCCTTGCGCGGCGTCTTCCTGGTGCGCGACCAGGACGGCCCCCGCCACATGGCCGAGTTGCGCGGCACCACCATCGCCACCCCCGACCGCCTGGCGGTGGTGACCATGATGGGCGAGGAAGCCTTGGCCCTGGCCGGCCTGACCGTGCCCCGCGACGCCAGGCTGGCGCCGCAGCCCTCGCACAATGCCGCCGCCCTGGCGGTGGTGCGCGGCGAGGCGACGGCGGCATTGCTGTCGCAATACGTGCTCAACCTGCTCGACCCCGACCTGCGGTCCCGCCTGCGCGTCCTCGGCACCACCGCGGAACTGCCGGCGCCGATGGCGTGGATGGCGGCCCCGCAGCTGCCCGCCGCCCAGGTCGCCGCCCTGTCCAAGGCGGTGCTCGACTTCGCCGGCACCGAGGCGGGCCGCCAGTTCATGGCCACCATGGGCTACCAGGGCATGGAAGCCCTCGACGAGGACGAGATGCGCCGGGCCGACCCCTATCTGCCGGCGCTGCGCCGCGCCCTGGCCGAAACGTCATGACCCACGCTTGGGCCCGCCTGTCACTCGGCACCAAGCTGCTGTTCGCCTCGCTGGCCGTCGAGGTGATGATGCTGACCCTGCTGCTGGTCAGCACGCTGACGGTGATGGACGACAGCCTGGACCTCCAGTTCCGCCAGCGCCGCGGCGAGATCGACCAACTGCTCAACGCCGCCCTGGCCGGCCACATGGCCGCCCACGACCTGGGGGCGTTGCAGGACGTGCTGGACGCGGTACGCAGTGAACGCGGCATCCGCCGCCTCGAACTGCGCGACCAGCGCGGACAGGTGGTCGCCGCCAGCGGCCAGGCCACCCCGGGCGCCCAGGCGGACCGGGCCGAGCTGCCCATCACCCTGGCCGGAACCACCTACGGCACCCTGGCCTATGACGTCGACACCGGCTTTTTCGCCCAGGCCCGGCAGCGGCTGCTGAAAAGCGGCAGCATCATCGCCCTGGCGCTTCTGGCCCTGTCGGCAGTGGTGCTGACCGCGCTCAGCGTGCTGATCACCGGCCGCCTGGTGCACCTGGCCGACACCGCCGCCGCCATCGCCCGCGGCGACCTGGCGGCGCGCGTCCAGGTGGGCCAGCCCGACGAGGTCGGCCGCCTGGCGGTCAGCTTCAACGCCATGGCCGAGGCGTTGGCGGCGCGCATGCGCGCCCTGGCGGAAAGCGAGGAGAAGTTCTCCAAGGCCTTCGCCGACGGCCCCGACCCCATGCTGATCCTGGGGCCCGACCATCGGATCATCGAGGTCAACGCCGCCTTCGAGCGCACCTTCCACCTGTCGCGGGCGGTGGTCATCGGCAACGCGCTGGACGATTTGTGGCCGGGCCGCCACGGCGCCGCCCTGGCCGAAGCCATCGGCGAGGGCGAGCGGGTGCTCAACCGCGAGGTCCACCTGCCCCACGGCGACGGGCTGGCCATCTGCCTCTTGTCGGCCGAAGCCATCGAACTGGCCGGCAGCCCCGGCCGCATCGCCATCCTGCGCGACATCACCGAGCGCAAGGCCATCGAGGAAGCCCTTGCCCGCTCCAACGCCGATCTCGAGCAGTTCGCCTGGGTTGCCTCCCACGACCTGCGCGAACCGCTGCGCATGGTCAGCGTCTACGTGGAACTGCTGAGGCGGCGCTATGGCGACAGCCTGGACGGCGAGGCACGCGACTTCATCGCATTCGCCAGCGAAGGCGCCCAGCGCATGGACCGCCTGATCCTGGACCTGCTGCAGTACTCGCTGGTGTCGCGCGACGGCCGGCCGCTGGTGCCCACCCGCCTTGCCGACCACGTCGAGGCCGCCTGTGCCAACCTGCGCGTCGCCATCGACGAATGCGGCGGCGCGGTCCAGGTCGACGGCCCGTTGCCGGTGGTGCTGGGCGACGGCGAGCAGCTGGCGCGGCTGATGCAGAACCTGATCGGCAACGGCCTCAAGTATCGCGCCGCCGACCGCGCCCCGTTGGTCCGCATCTCGGCTGCGCGGGCCGACGGCGAATGGGTGGTGTCGGTGGCCGACAACGGCATCGGCATCGAGCCCCAGTATTTCGACCGCATCTTCCAGCTGTTCCAGCGCCTGCACGGCCGCGAGACCTATGACGGCACCGGCATCGGCCTGGCGGTGTGCCGGCGCATCGTCGAGCGGCACCACGGGCGGCTGTGGGTGGAATCCGAGCCCGACCGCGGCAGCGTATTCAGGTTCACCCTGCCGGCCCCGCCCGAGGAGGGCACGCCATGATCAAGCTGATCCGTCGCGCCTGGGCGGTGCTGGCCGTCACCCTTGCCTGCTGGGCCCCTGCGGCCTGGGCCATGGGCCCCGAGGTGGTCTTCGCCACCCAGCCCGCCAGCCTGCCCGATGCGGCGCTGTCGGAATCCATGCGGCGCGACCGCGTGCTCAAGGCCGGACTGGCCGCGCTGGGCATGCGGCTGGTCGAGCGCCCTTTCGCCAAGGGCAAGGACATGGTGCCGCTGCTGGACGGCAATACCCTGCACTGCGCCCTGCTGGGCGACATGCCGACCATGGCCGCCATGCTCCGCCACGACGCGGTGGCGGTCGGGTTGCTCAAGCAGGCGTTCTCGTCGGTGATCGGCCACCGCATCCACTCCATGGCCGAGCTGAAGGGCCGCAGCATAGCCTATGCCCCCGGCTCGACCGCCCATTACACCCTGTTGCAGGGGCTCACCGCCGCCGGCCTGCGCGAAGCCGACGTCACCCTGGTGCCCATGGACGTGTCCGAAATGCCCGGGGCCCTGGCCGCCAACCGCGTCAGCGCCTTTGCCGCCTGGGAGCCCGCCCCCACCATCGCGCTGGACCAGGACCGCGACGCGCTGGTGGTGCACCGGGGCCTGAACACCGCCTATTTCGTCATTGCCGGTCCGGTGCGCACCGAGGCGCCCGAGGTGGCGCGCCTGCTGGCCGCCTCGTTCATCCGCGCCGTCATCCACATGCGCCGCACCGAGACCAACCTGCATCGGGTCGCCGGCTGGGCGGTGGCGGCGGCCGAGCGCTTCACCGGCGCCCGTTCCAGCCTGACCCCCAGGCAGGTGGCCGCCATCGTCCACCGCGAGGTCTTGGACGTCCCGGCGACGCCCCTGCTGCCGCCCCGCATCGCCGATCCCGGACAGGTGCTGCACCGCGAATTCCAGTTCCTGGCCGAGCGCGGGCTGGTGGACGCCGGTGCCGAGTGGAGCCGCGTGCGCCGCAACTTCGACTACTCGCTGCTGGTCGAGGTTTCCGGTGACGCCAAGCGCTGGCGCCTGGACGAGTTCGACTATGCAGAGGATTAAGCGGTGAAGCTGCTGCACTCCTTCCGCATCCGGCTGTTCATCGGCTTCGGCGTCCTGGCATTGGCAGCGATGGCCGGCATCGGCCTGGTCAGCATGGAAGGCCTGCCGCTGTCCGGGCATACGGGCCTGGTCGACACCTTCATCGGCAATGAACTCAGCCGGCTGAACGTCGCCGCCGACCTGCGCAAGGCCAGCATCGAGGTATGGCTGCGCGAGCGGCGCGCCAACATGACCGTGCTGGCCCGCTCGGCCTCGCTGCGGCGCCTGTTGTCGGGCACTCCCACCGACGAGGCGCGCCACATCCTGCGCGAGACGGTGCAGACCTATGCCGACGGCTACGAGGGCCTGGACGGGCTGGCGGTGGTGGGCCGCGACGGCACCGTGCTGGCCGAATCCGACGACCGCCCCACCGGGGTCATTCCGCCCGACTTCCTCGCCCTGGCCTTCGAACCGGGCAACATCGAGGCCATGGCCATGCTGACCGGGTCGGGGGCGGCCTGGCTGACCATGTCCCACCAGGTGCTGGGCACCGGCGGCACGCCGGTGGCGGTGATCCTGGCGCGCATCGACCCCGCCACCATGCTGGGCTCGCTGGTCTCGCCCGGCCAGCGGGAGTGGCTGGGCGGCAGTTCCGAGGCGTTCTTCATCACCGAAGACCAGACGCTGCTGACGCCGCTGAAATTCCCCCTGGCCGACGGGCGCGAGGCCGTGCCGCTGCAGACCCGCATCGACACCACCGCATCGCGCCTGGCTGCCCAAGGCAACGAAGGGGCCCAGGCCCTGGCCGACTACCGGGGGGTGCCGGCGCTGATCGCCTATCGCCACCTGCGCCTGTCGCCGGGGCTGGGCTGGGGGCTGATCCTGAAGACCGACCAGACCGAGGCCCTGGCGCCCCTGTGGCAGAGCGTCGGCCACATGGCCCTGGCCGGCCTTGCCGGTGCGCTGGCCTTCCTGGGCGCGGCGGCGGTGCTGGCCACCGCGGTCACCCGCCCCCTGCGCGAGCTGGGCGGTGCCGCCCGCTGCATCGAGCGCGGTGATTTCTCGGTGCGCGTCGACCAGCAGGGGCTCAACGAATTCGCCGTGCTGGG
>JBLNBU010000132.1:0-11656 GCA_050260215.1 Actinomycetota bacterium | reverse complement strand
TCGGTGTAGCCGCGGATGATCGACAGCAGGTTGTTGAATTCGTGCGCCAGCCCGCCGGCCAACTGCCCCATGGCGTCCAGCTTCTGGGCGTGGCGCGCCTGGGTCTCGGCATCGTGGCGGTCGGTGATGTCCGTAATGGCGCCGGCCATGCGGTACACACGGCCGTCAGGCTCCTTGAGGCCGATGCCGCGCTGGTGCAGCCAGACCACCCGGCCGTCCTGCGCGGTGACGGGAAACTCGACGTCGAACTTAGCCGCCTGGCCCTTGAGGTGGGCGACCAGGGCGTCGCGCACCCGCGAGCGCCAGGCCGTATCCACCATCTCCAGCCATTCGCGCGGATGCGGCCGGAAATTGGGGATCCCCAAGAACTCACCGAGCTGCTCCGAGACGTAGAGGGAATCGGTCGCCACATCCCAATCCCAGATGGCGGCGTGCGAGCCCTCGACTGCCAGTCGATAGCGCCGCTCGCTGGCGGCGAGCGCCTCCTTCATTCCGAGCAGGCGATGAATCAGCGCCGCCACCAGCGCGGCACCGCCCAGGGCGGCCGCCATGGTCGCCAGGGCGCCCGCCAGCACCCGGTTGCGCGCCGGCCAGTAGTCGGCCAGCACCACGGCGAGGCTCTGGCTGACCATGGCGAAAATCTCGGTGCCGGGGACGCGCAGATAGGCAGTCATCGCCTTGGGCGCGCGGACCATTCCCTCGTCCGCTTGCAGCGAGGCGACGTCCAGCGGCGGCCGGGCCAGCGAGGCCGGCCGGTATTGGCCGTCGACCGATATCGAGCGGATGGCCCCGTCGGTGCCTGCCAGCGCCACCGTGCCCAGTTCGCCGTTGGCGACCTCGGCGAAGGTTTCGCTCAGCTCGGCGGGGTCGGTGGTGACCACCACCACGCCGAGGAAGCCGCCTCGGGCATCATGGATGGCGCGGGTGAACTGCACCGTCTCGCGCCCGGACACCTTGCCCACCACCGGCTTGCTGATGAACAGGCCGTCGACCCGCCGCTCGCGGTGGACCTTGAAGTGCTCGCGCTCGGAGAGGTCGGGGGCCGGTCCGGTGAAGGGCAGGCTTGAATAGGCCAGGCGGCCGGTCCGGTCCAGCACCGCCACCTGCGGTGACAGGCCGGTGATGGTGGGCAGGATCAGGTCGCGGACCTGCTGGTCGAAGGTGGGGCGTTCCTCGCTCCATTCCTGGGCCAGGTAGCGCGAGGTGATGTCGGCGACCATCAGTGTCCGGCCGAAATGCTCGGCCACGCTGTGCGCCGCGCCGTGCAGGCGGACCTCGGCCCGGGCGACCGCTTCGCGGCGCAGCGACTCAACCTGGCGGTAGGCATAGGCGGCGATGCCGGCCGAGGCCAGAAGCCCGAAGGCGAAGACGGCCTTGGGCAGGACGGCGAGCGGGAAACTGGACGGGCGGTGCGGCAAGGGGCCACTTTCGGCAAATCTCGACCTGCCCAGGCTAGACCGCCACTGCATTAAAATTATAATCATTCCAACAATGAAACGCAAACGGCCCAGATTTTTTTTGCGGCGCGGCAATACGCAATACCCTGCCGGCGGCTTTTGGCGTTTCGGCCGGTTAACGGCAAAAACAGGCTTACGATGTATGTCGAAGGTATATTATATAACTCTGGGGTTGAGCGTGTCGAGCGACGGCGACAGGGGGACGGATGCAGGGCCGGAGGGATTGGTCTCGGGGGGGCGTGCACCGGTTTCTGGCCATCATGATCCTGGGCCTTGGCCTGATCGTGACCTGGCTGGTGTGGCGGGACGCCGAGGACGAGGAGGTCAGCCGCGCCGAGATCCGGTTCTCCGGCATGGTCGCCGAGATCCGGTCTCAGATCGTCGTTCGCATGACCCATTACGAGCAGGGCCTGTGGAGCGCCGTCGCCCTGATGAATTCGGTGCCGGCGGTCGATCGCGCACATTGGGCCGCCTTCGTCGATGGCCTGCGGATCCGCGAGCGGTTTCCCGGCATCCAGGGCATCGGCTATGCGCTCCTGATCCGGCCCGACGACCTGGAGCGCCACCAGCGGGCGGTCCGCGCCGAGGGCTTTCCCGAATACGCCATCCGCCCGCCGGGCCGGCGGGATCTGTATTCGTCGGTCCTCTACCTTGAACCGTTCGACCGCATCAACCGGCGCGCCTTCGGCTACGACATGTATTCCGAAGCCACGCGCCGGGCCGCCATGGACGGCGCCATCGACAGCGGGACGGCGACGCTGTCGGGACGGGTGACCCTGGTGCAGGAAGGCGACGGCGAGCGGCAGGCGGGCACCCTGATGTACGTCCCGGTCTATGCCAGGGGGGCCGCCCTGGGTGACGCCGGGCAGCGCCGGGCCGCCATTCGCGGCATGGTCTACGCGCCTTTCCGCATGAACGACCTGATGGCCGGCATCCTGGAGGACGGCGTCGCGGCGGTGGCGCTGCGTATCCTGGATGGCACCCAGTCCGGCGACGATGCGCTCATGTTCAATTCCCACCGGGCCGCGCCGGGCGAGGTGGTCGACCGCTTCCGCCGCACCGAGGTGGTCGATATCGCCAACCACCGATGGACGCTGGAATTCCACGGCACCCGCCGCTTCGACGCGCTGATCGACCACCACGGGCCGCGAAGCTTGATGGTGGCGGGCGTGCTGATCAGCGTCCTGTTGTTCGCCGTGTTCCTGGGCATGGCTCGCTCGCGCCAGCGGGCGGTGGCCTTGGCCCTGCAGATGACCCACGACCTTTCTGCCAGCGAGGCCAAGACCCGCGCCATCGTCGACAACGTGGTTGATGCCATCATCACCATCGACGTCCGCGGCATCGTGCAGTGGTTCACCCCTTCGGCCGAACGCATCTTCGGCTGGTCGGCGGCCGAAGTGGTCGGCCACAACATCTCCATGCTGATGGACGAACCCTACAAGAGCGCCCACGACGGCTATCTTGCCCGCTACGTCCGTACCGGCGAGGCGCGCATCATCGGCATCGGCCGCGAGGTCATCGGACTGCGCAAGGACGGGCTGCCCTTTCCCATGGAACTGTCGGTCTCGGAATTTTCCCTGGACGGCGAGCGGATGTTCACCGGCATCGTCCGCGACATCACCGACCGCAAGATGGCCGAGGCCCACCAGCGGCTTGCCGCCAGCGTCTTTCACAGCACCTCGGAGGGCATCATCATCACCGACCGCGACGGCACCATCGTCGCCGTCAACGGCGCCTTTACCGACATCACCGGCTTCCAGGCGGCCGAAGCCCTGGGCGAGACGCCGCGCATCCTGAAGTCCCAGCACCACGACCCCGCCTTCTATCGCCAGATGTGGCAGGTGCTGTCCTCGACCGGCCAGTGGGCGGGCGAGGTGTGGAACCGGCGCAAGGACGGCGACGTCTATCTGCAGCGCGAGACCATCAACATGATCCGCGACGACGACGGCCAGCCGTTCCGCTATGTCGCGGTGTTCAGCGACATCACCGAAATGCGGCGCAAGGACGACCGCATCCGCCACCTCGCCTTCCACGACGCCCTGACGGGCCTGGCCAACCGGGCGCTGCTCAACGACCGGCTCGAGCACACCATCGCCCAGGCGCGGCGGGAAGGCCGGCGCCTGGCGGTCCTGTTCCTGGATCTCGACCGCTTCAAGGCGGTCAACGACACGCTGGGCCACGACGTCGGCGACCAGCTGCTGCGCATCGTCGGCGGGCGGTTGCTGGACCTGGTCCGCGGCACCGACACGGTCGCCCGCCTGGGCGGGGACGAGTTCGTCATCCTGCTCGACAACCCGACGGACGAGACCGAGGTCGCCCACATTGCCGAGCGGGTGGTGGCGGCCATCAACCTGCCCATGGAGTTCGCCGGCCAGCCGGCCCATGTGGGCACCTCGATCGGCATCGCCATGTTCCCCGAGGACGGCCCCGACGCCGCCGCGCTGGTGAAGGGGGCCGACACCGCCATGTATGCCGCCAAGGCGGCGGGCAAGAACACCTATCGCTTCTTCAGCGCCGACATGATGGCCCATGCCGAGATGCAGCGGCAGCTGGAGATCGACCTGCGCCAGGCGGTCGAAAGCGGCCAGTTCGAGCTGCACTACCAGCCCAAGGTCATCCTCGGCACCGGCGAGGTGTCGGGGGTCGAGGCGCTGATCCGCTGGCACCACCCGCGCAAGGGGCAGGTTTCGCCGGCCGAATTCATCCCGCTGGCCGAGGAGACGGGATTGATCGTGCCCATCGGCGCCTGGGTCATGGGGGAAGCCGTGCGTTTTGCGGCCGCGCTGCGCCAACGGACCGGGGCGCCGCTCAAGGTGGCCTTCAACGTTTCGGCCGGCCAGTTCAAGAAGGGCAACCTGCCCCAGACCCTGGCCGCCCTGCTGGCCGAGCACGACCTGCCCGGCTCGGCCATCGAGATCGAGCTGACCGAAAGCATGGTGATGGCCAACCCCGACGAGGTGGTCGAGGCCCTGCAGGCGATCCGCGCCCTGGGGGTCACCATCGCCATCGACGACTTCGGCACGGGGTACTCCAGCCTCAGCTACCTGCGCCGGCTGCCCATCGACACGCTGAAGATCGACCGCTCGTTCGTCATGCACGCCGAAGCCGATCGCGACGACGCCGAAATCGTCAAGACCATCAACGCGCTCGGCCGCACCCTGCGCATGTGCGTGGTCGCCGAGGGCGTGGAAAGCCAGGGGCAGATCGACCTGCTCAGCAACTCGGACTGCCCCATGGCCCAGGGCTATTTCTTCGCCCGGCCGCTGTCCGAGCAGGCGCTCGAGCAGTGGCTGGTCGGCAAGGTGTTCAAGGTCGACGGAGGTAACGATGGCTCTGGCATGGAATGACGCCTACCTGGTGGGCGATGCCGCGATCGATCGCCAGCACAAGGGCATTTTCGAAATGGCCAATGCCCTGCTGACCGCGATCCGCAGTTCCGCGTCCAACGAGGCCGCCGCCGATGCGGCCGAGGAACTGTTCGACTACGTCAAGGGCCACTTCGCCGACGAGGAGCAGTTCTGGACCAAGGCGGGCGCCTTCGGGATCCGTGAGCACGCTGCGGAACATCGCATGCTCGAGCGCGAGGTCATGTCGCTTTACGACGACATCGTCGGCGGCATGGTCGACGACGCCGCAGCCGAGTTGGAGCGGTGGATGGAGCGCCGGCTGATCCCCCACATCCTGGAGCACGACGTCACCATGCTGGCCGGCCTGAGGAAATGACCGCCGGTTTGCCGGCAACGAGTCATCTGCCGGCAAACAGCATCAGCCACAGGGCCAGCGACGGCAGGCCGGCCAGGAACAGCCAGCGCCAGCGGCGCCAGATGCCCGCCGCCGGATCCGCCCAGGCCGGCGCGCAGCCGACCACCGCCCGGCCGGTGAGGAACAGGGCGAGCGCGCCGCTCAGAGTCACCGACAGGTCGACGTCGATGACGAACAGCCCGGCCAGGGCCACCGCCGCCGCCAGGGCCTGCAGGGCCCAGGCCAGCCGGCGGGCGGCCTGCTCGCCGAAGGCGGCGACCGTCAGCCCTTCGGCCTGTTCGCCCTCTTCGGCGGCGGCAAACAGATGGGTCCCGGCGGGAACCAGCAGCGCCAGCAGCGCCATGACCGCCAGGAACAGCGCCGGCCAGTTGATCCAATAGGCGACCAGGTCGCGCTCGGGGCCGTCCAGCGTCGCCAGCCGGACGTGGCCCAGGACCACAGCCGACAGCAGGGCAAACACGGTGGCGCCGACCACGAAGGCGGTCCACACGGCCAGCAGCGGGCGCCAGCCCAGCAAGGCGGCCCTGAGGCCCTTCATGCCGGCGGTCCACAGGTGGGTTTCGCCACGCGCCGCCTCGATGGCGGCGAAGATGGCGGCGAACAGCAGCAGGCAGCAGGCCCAGCCCACCAGGAAGATCCAGCCCAGCATCAGCAGGCTGCCGGCCCTGGCGCCGGCCAGGATGCCCACGGCCTGGAACAGCGGCGGCGCCAGCGACAGCAGCAGATAGCCGACGGCGGCGCTGGGCAGGCCCCACAGGCCGGCCTTGAGCACGGCGGCGCGACGGCCGTACAGCGCCTTCCAGCCCGCGGCCAGTCCGCCATCCTCGGATATCGCCATCCACACGGTGGCGAAGACCAGTGCGTCGGTCAGGTAGGAAAAGAAGATGAAGGCGGCCGAAGCGCCATCGGCCTGCAGAAGGTCCACCGACCAGCGCAGGGACAACAAAAGCAGCGCCGCCGCGGCGAAGAACAGCGGCCGGCGGCGCCAGGCCAGCCAGGCCTGGTCGAACCAGGCCGCGCCGGCGCGGAAGGGGACGTGGCTCATTGCGACCTCCCGTCGTTGCCGGTTACCAGGGCATCGGCGGCCTTGGGGTGGCGGCGGGCCAGTTCGGCGACCAGGCCGCGCCACATGCGGCGCGCCACCAGCTCGGAGCCCATGTAGGCCTCGACCCTTTCTGCCGCCTGGGCGGCGTAGGCGCGGTCCTCGTCCGACAGGGGCAGGCGGCGGATCACCGCCGGGTCCTGCGGCAGGCTGCGGCCGGCAGCGACCCGGCTCCAGGCCTGGGTGATGCGGTCCAGCCGCTCCCAGCCGCCGGCGCCGCGCAGCATGGCCCGCAGCCCCATCACCAGGGCGCCACCCTGGTCGAGGCCGGCCTCTTCCGCCGCGTCGTACATCATCGCCACCACCTTGTCGGGCGGCAGGCCGGTGGCCTGGGCGACCCGGCGCACCGGGGGCGACCTGTCGGTGAAGCTCAGCCGCTGCGCGCCGATGCCGAATGCGGCCGATGCGTCGACCAGCAGCTGGGCCTGACGGTCGTCGATGCCGTCGACCGCCCATTGCCAGCGCTTGCCCTTGCCCGCCAGCGGCTTGGCCTTGGGCTGCAGCGCCTTCATGCGCTCCAGGCGGTCCATGTCCGACGGGTGGTCGGACAGGAAGGCCAGGGCCCGCTGCACCCGCGCCTGACGGGCGTCTTCCGACAGGCGGTTGGCCATGTGCTCCCAGGTGTCGACCGCCTTGGCGGGATCGAAGCCGGCGCGTGCCATCAATTCCAGCCCCAGCACGTCGGCCTCGGCCTCGCGGGCGCGGGTCTTGGGGTCGAGCAGCGCGGTCTTGAGGTCCTTGACCATCTCCTGCTCGCGCAGGGCGCCGATCTTCAGCGACTTGGCCATGGTCCAGGCCAGCCCCTGCGCCACCATGGCGCGGCCGAAATTCTCGCGCGAGTGCTGCAGGATGGCGTGAGCCACCTCGTGCGCCAGGATGGTCGCCAGCATGTCGCGGTCGTCGCCCAGCATCTGCTCGTTCAGCAGTCCGCTCAGCACCACCATCCGGCCGCCGGCCATGCAGTAGGCATTGGCATCTGCGACGTCGGCCAGGTGCCACTCCCACGGCCAATCCCGGGTCTGGGGATAAAGGTCCTTGGCGGCGGCGATCAGCGGCTCGGCCACCGAGCCGACCAGTTCGGTGAAATACGGGTCGCGGTCGAGCAGGCCTGCCGCCGCGTAGTCCTGCATCGAGGCGCGGTACTGCTGGTCGGCCATCTCCTCGGCCAGCGGGGCGGCGGCCAGGCGGATCCGCCAGCCGTCACTGATCAACGCCCCTTGCGCGCCGCCGTCGGCGCGGCGTTCCTTTTCCAGGCCGACGGCCAGTACGGCCGCCACCGCGGCCATGACGCCCGCGGCCAGCCAAAACGCCCCCCTGCTCATTCGGCAAAAGCCCCCCTCAAGACCATCCCGTGGTCCGAACCCTACCATCATCCCGGCGGCCGCACATCCCCCGGTTGCGCCATTTGGATGGTTCCGGGGCCGGCCGGGCCGATCATGGCGTGTCGACGGCCATGTCCGACAGGATGCGGTGGGTCAGGGCGCGCGCATGTCACGGCTTGCGCCGCTATGAGGACCACCCGCGGCAGCACCTGCTGGTAGAAGGCAGGGGCTCGGGCTGCGGCAGGACGGTGGCGATGGTGCCCTTATGCGTGGGCGGCGAAGGGGCGGTGGGGGCTGGTGGTGGGGGCTGGCCGCCATTGGGGCGGCCTCCGGCCAGCTGACCTACGGCACCAGATATGCCGAAGCGCGTTCGGCACCGGAAGGCGGCACCCCGCCATCGGCAACCCGGCCTTCGCCGGCCTGATAACCGTGGCAGCCCTGTCCAGACTGGTGGCTGACCGCCTGGGGGCGCAACGGTTGAAGTGGCAAGCGCCCCCCTATGCGCCCCAGGGGGTGAAAAAAATCGGTTCAAAATCGCGCTGAACATGGCATTCTTTGGTAGTAATCCTTTTGGGTGGTCCATGTGGAGGCAGGGGGCGGAAACGGGATGAGCAGCCGCTTCGCCGGAGCCAAGGGCGGCTTCCGACGCCCGCCGATACTGGCGGTGATCGCCGCCGCCATCGTCATCGCGTCGGCGGTGGGCGCACTGATGTTCCGGGCCAACGTCGCCGAGTCCGACCGGCGCCTGGGCCAGGCGATCGCGGAACGCAACGACACCCGCGCGCGGCAGCTGGCCGAGGTCGTCGCCCGCCAGAGCGAGGCGCTGATCAATTTGTTCGACATGGCGTTGTCGCAGTTGGCGGCCGCCTATGCCGAGGACGACGCCAGCTTCCAGTCGTCGCTGAACATCGCGATGCGCAATTTCCCCCAGGGCGCGGTGAACTTCCTGGCGGTGGCCGACGAGGCCGGGGTGGTGCGGTTCAGCTCGGACGGCGCCGGGATCGGCACTTTTCTCGGCGACCGGTCGCACTTCCGCGCCCATGCCGGGGGCAAGGCCGACGGCACGCTGATTTCGCCGCCCACGGAAAGCCGGATCATCAACGGCTGGGCCATTCCGTTCACCAAGGCCATCCGTCGCGGCGGCCGGTTCGCCGGCGAGATCATCTTGTCGGTCAATCCGCAATATCTGGCCGACGCGCTGGCGGCGACTTCGTTCGGCGACCATGACGTGGTCGCCCTGGTTCTTGCCGACGGCAGCTTCCTTGCCCGCAGCCCCAACCTGGCCGGGGCGCTGGGCCGCAAGGTCCCCCCCGACCGCCCGTTCCTCGACCCGGCGCGCAGCACCGACCGGACCTTCCGCGCCGTCTCGTCCGTCGACGGCGTGTTGCTGAACTTTGCGTGGAAGCCGGTCCGCGGCAGCGAAGTCGTCGCGGTGGTCGGCCTGTTCGAGGTCTCCGAACTGGCTTTGGTGCGCGCCGAGTCCGAAGCGGACCGGGCGCGCGCCGACCTGATCGCCGCGGGCATCGTGCTGGCTGCGCTGGTGGTGGCGGCGCTGCTGGCGTGGGTCGAGCGCCAGCGCCGCAAGCTGGACCGCGGCGACCAGAACTACCGGGCCCTGATGGCGACGGCCGTCGACGGGCTGCACGTGGTCGACGACCGCGGCTCGCTGCGCGAGGCCAGTGCCTCGTTCCTGCGGATGCTGGGCTATGACGGGACGACCATGCCGTCGGCGGCGGTGGGCGATTGGGACACCTCAATGAAGCCCCAAGAATTCGACGAACTGGTCCGCTCGCTGGTCCCCGGCGTCTCGCGCGTGTTCGAGACTCGCCACCGCCGCACCGACGGCACCGAGTTCGACGTGGAAATCTCCATCCAGGCCCGTGACCTGGGTCGCTGGCGCCTGCTTTATGCCTCGTCGCGCGACATCACGGCCAGGAAGGCGGCCGAGGCCCTGCAGAAGCGCATCGAGACCGACCTGCGCGCCACCGCCGCGCGGCTGTCGCTGGTGCTGGGAACGGTGGCCGAGGGCGTGTTCGGCCTGGACGACGAGGGCCGCGTGATGTTCGCCAACCCGGCTGCCGCGGCCATGCTGGGCTGGCCGTCGCCCGAGGCCATGCAGGGCCGTCCCAGTGCCGAGATCACCGCCCATCGCCTGGCCGACGGATCGACGTGCTGCCCGGACAGCTGCAGCATCATGCTGGCCATCAGCCGGGGCGAGACGCGGCGCGTCGCCGACGAATCCTTCACCTCGCGCAGCGGCGCGGTCATTCCCGTCGAATACGTGGTATCGCCGCTGACGGTGGCCGACATGACGGTGGGGGCGGTGGTGGCCTTCCACGACATCTCGGCCCGCAAGGCCCTCGAGAACGACCTGCGCCGCTCCAACGCCGAACTCGAGCAGTTCGCCTATGTGGTGTCGCACGACCTGCGCCAGCCGTTGCGCATGATCTCGAGCTACATCACACTGGTCGGCAAGCGGATCGGCACCGACATCGACCCCGAGCTCAAGGACTTCCTGGGGTTCGCCATCGACGGCGCCAAGCGATTGGACAAGCTCATCCTAGCCCTGCTGGAATACTCCCGCGTCGGCCGAGGCGGCCACGTGGCGGAGGTTGTGCCCCTGGCCGAGGCCCTGGCCGAGGCGCTGACCAACCTCGAATTCGCCATCCGCGAGGCCGGCGCGACCGTCGCCGTCCCCGCCGCACTTCCCGTGGTGCTCGGCAACCGCACCGACATGGTGCGCCTGTTCCAGAACCTGGTCGGCAACGCGGTGAAGTACCATCTGCCCGACCGCCCGCCGGTGATCGAGGTCTCGTGCGAGAAGGTCGGCCACGGCTTCCTGGTCCGGGTCACCGACAACGGCATCGGCATCGCGCCCGACGACCGCGAGCGGGTGTTCGGGGTGTTCCAGCGCCTGGTCACCCGCGACCAGTACGAGGGCACCGGCATCGGTCTGGCCATCTGCCGCAAGATCGTCGAGCAGCACGGCGGCCAGATCTGGGTCGAGCCCGCTCCCGGTGGCGGCTCGGCGTTCCTGTTCACCTTGCCCGGTCTTGTTGGCGCCGAGGCGGCGCCATGACCGATCCGGCACGCCGGCGGTCGCGCAACCGCATGCTGGCCCTGACCCTGGCGGCCATGGGGATCGTGGTCTCGCTGATCGCGCTGCTGTCGGTCGAACTGCACCGCAGCTACCGGCGCGAGCTGGACGGCGCCGGCGCGGTGGCCGGCGCGCTGGCGCGCACGCTGGAACAGCAACTGCTCGCCTCCATGGACCGCATCGACCTGCTCGAGCAGGAAGCTGCCTTCCAGTACGCTGCCCATCGCCAGGGGACCGGCCTTGCCGGCGGGCAGATGAACGGTCTGCTGGCGCGGCACCTGGCCAGGGTTCCCGGCCTGCTCAGCCTGCGCCTGATCAACGAGCGCGGCGATTACGTCTTCGACGCCAGCGGCGCGGTCTCGCCCGCCAACATCGCCGACCGCCGCTATTTCCGCGTCCAGCAGGAAAGCGCCGAAGCCGGCCTGTTCCCGGAAGGGCCCCTGTTCTCGCGGGTGGTCAGCCAATGGACCCTGACCTTCAGCCGCGGCGTGCGCGGTTCCGACGGCCGGTTCCTCGGCATCGTGCAAAGCTCGGTCCAGACCGATGCGCTGGCGGTTGCCTTCCAGAGCGTGTCGCTGGGCAGCGGCGACAACATCACGCTGCTGAACGGCGACGGGGCGCTGGTGGCCCGTCATCCCAACCTGCCCGAGCTGATCGGCAAGCCGGCCATCTCGGATACGTTGAGGGGGCTGCTGGCCAGCAAGGTGGCCGAGGCGGTCTATTCCGGGCGCAGCGCCGCCGACGGGTCCTTACGCGTCTATGCGCTGCGGCGCATCGGCGGCTATCCCTTCTACGTGCTGGTGGGCATCGGCCAGGATCGCGTGCTGGCCGAGTGGCGGCGCACCGCCGCCGTCTACGTGCTGGTGGCGGTGGTGCTGCTGCTGGGCTCGATCTGGCTGGCGGTGCGCGCGGTCAG
>JBLNBU010000131.1:0-9769 GCA_050260215.1 Actinomycetota bacterium | reverse complement strand
CAGCAGGGCGCGGGCGTTGGCGACGGCGTCGAACAGGCGGCTCATGGCGGCCTCACTGGCCCTCGGGCAGGGGAGGGAACTCGATCACCTGGCCGACCTGCAGGCGGTCGACGTCGATGATCTCGGGGTTGTGGCGCTTGACCCAGTCCAGCGCTGTGCGGTCGCCCTTGCCATAGACCTGCATGGCCAGCCCGGTCAGCGTGTCGCCGGGGGCGACGATGCGCAGGCGGCGCGGCAGGTCCACCTTGGTGGCGGTCAGCCCCGGCGGCGGCACCTCGGCCACGTGCGGCGGCTCGGCGGCCATGGCGGCGGGCACCGGGTCGGCCTTGGCGTGGGGGACGGGGGCAGGCACGGCGGCTGTCGACGGCACTGGTGCCGGCATCGGCGCCGCGGTGACCTGGGGCAGCGGCTGGCGAGCCAACGGCGATGGCGGACGCAGCGAGGTGCCGGCCCACAGCACGCCACCGGTCACCGTCACCGCGCCGGCCACCATCAGGGCGCGCCGGCCGGGCAGCAGCCGCATCAGCAGCGGCAGCCAGGCGGGCAGCGCCGGCTGGCCGTCCTTGACCCGCAGGTCGCGCAGCACCTCGCGGACGATGCCGGTATCGACCGGCCGGGCCTTGTGGCCGAACCCGGTCATCAGGGCGTTGTCGCAGATGACGTTGATCCGCCGCGGGATGCCGCGGGCGGCCTTGGCGATCAGGGTGATGGCGCCCGGGGTGAAGGCCGGCTGGACGTCAAGGGCCACGCAGCGCAGGCGGTGGCGGATATAGGCTTCCGAGTCGGTGCGCGACAGCGGGCCCAGCCGGGTGCGCACGGCGATGCGGCTTTCCACCTGGCGCAGCTGGCGCTCGGACAACAGCTGGTCCAGCTCGGGCTGGCCGACCAGGACGATCTGCACCAGCTTCTCGGTGGGGGTTTCCAGGTTGGACAGCATGCGCAGGTTTTCCAGCGTGCCGATGGGCATGTTCTGGGCTTCGTCGACCATCAGCACCAGGGTCTCGCGGCGCTGGTGGGCGGCAATCAGCCACTCGTGCAGCGCCTCGACCATGGCGGGCAGTTCGTCGCCGGCGTGGTCCAGGCCGATCTCGCGGAAGATGTGCTTGAGCAGGGCCAGGAACGAGACGTTGGGATTGTAGATGTAGACGATGCGCAGGCCCGGCTCGTCGGCCCCGTCCAGGTACGAGCGCAGGATGGTGGTCTTGCCGACGCCCACCTCGCCGGTGATGCAGACGAAGCCCTTGCGCTTGGCGATGCCGTAGATGATCGCCGCCAGGGCCTCCTTGTGCTGGTCGGTCAGGTAGAGGAAGCCCGGATCCGGGGTGATGCGGAACGGCTCGGCCGAGAAGTTGTAGAACTCCTTGTACATGGCTCATCTCTCGCGTGGGAGGGAGGACAGCACCTTGAGGCCCAGCCGCCGCTCGACGTCGGCCGGGGTGGCGAAGCGGCCCGACAGGCGTTCGGCGGCCAGGGCGGCCAGCAGGGCGAGCACCAGGCCGATCGCCCCCGCGGCGGCCATCAGCGCGGCGGGCCGCGGCCCCAGCGGGCGGGCGGCGACCTGGGCGTGTTCCAGCATGCCCAGCGCCGGAACCTGCGGACGGGTACTGGCGGCTTCGGCGGCCAGCGCGTCCAGGCGGTGGTCGATGTCGGCGATCTGCCGGGCCAGCGCCTTGCCGCGCGCCCGTGCCGCGGTCAGGTCGGCCTCGGCGCGCACCACGTCCTTCTCGATGTCCTGGTAAAGGGGGTTGGGGCCGTTGGTGACCCGGCCCTCGACCGGGGCTTCCAGGCCCTTCAGCAGCTCCTCGACCTTGGCCTTCTCGGCGCGCAGGTTGCGCACGGTGATGCTGCCGTCCTGGTACTTTCCCAGCAGCTCCTGCTCGCGGGTCGACAGCTCGAACAGCTTGGCCTTGGCCTGGTCGATGACGTGCGAGCGGTCGCTTTCGCTCGACAGCTGCAGGGTCGGCGGGGTGGCGGCCAGCCGCGCCTTCAGCGCGGTCAGCCGGTCGGCCAGTTCGGCGGCGCGGGCCTCGGCACTCGCGGCCTGGCCCTCGGCCTCGGCGCGGCGGGCGGCCAGGACCTGGCGCTCGCCGGCGGGGTCCAGGCGCTGGCGGCGCGGGGCGGCGTCGCTGCCGGCGCGGGCCTGGTCGATCAGGGCGGCCAGCGCCGCGGCGGTGGTGCGCGGATCGGGACCGGAAAGCGCCAGCCACACCACGCCGGCATCCGCGCGCGGCCGCAGCTCGAGGTCGCGGCCGAAGGCGGCCACCGCCTCGTCCTCGGACAGGCCGGGATAGAGCGCCACACGTTCAAGCACCGCCCGGTGCAGGTCGCGACTGGCCAGCACGGCGGCCAGCGCCTCGGCGTTGCCGTCGACGGTGACGCCCGCCTCGGCCCGCCATGCCGGCGGGCGCAAGGCCAGCGCGCCGCCGCCGGCCAGGGCCAGCACCAGCACGGCGACGAACAGGCGCCCGTGGCGGAATACCGCATGGGCCAGGCCGCGCGCGCTCATGGCCGTGCCCCGCTAGTACGCATTGGTGCCGCGCAGGCAGGCGAGCGGGGTCATGGCCATGATCTTGAGGTCCAGGCCGACGCTCCAGTGGTCGATGTACCACAGGTCGAAGATCACCCTTTTTCGCATCAGCTCGACGGTGGCGGTCTCGCCGCGATAGCCGTTGACCTGGGCCCAGCCGGTGATGCCGGGTTTCATGCGGTGGCGGCAGCGGTAGTCGTCGACCAGCCGGGCATAGTGGTGGTGGTGCGACACTGCGTGCGGCCGGGGGCCCACCAGCGACATGGACCCGGCGATGACGTTGAACAGCTGCGGCAGCTCGTCGAGCGAGGTGCGGCGGATGAAGCGGCCCACCCGGGTCACCCTGGGATCGTCACGGCTGGCCTGGCGCACCTCGGCTTCCTGGGGGCGCACCCGCATGCTGCGGAACTTGAAGCAGGTGAACGGCTTGTTGTCGTAGCCGTAGCGCTGCTGGCGAAACAGCACCGGCCCGGGACTGTCCAGCTTGATGGCCACCGCCACCGCCAGCATGACCGGCGACGCCGCCAGCAGGGCGAGCACGCCCAGCACCCGGTCCTCGACCGCCTTGGCCGCGGCGCGCCAGCCAGACAGCGGCCGGGCGGCAAGGCGGGCCATGGGCACGCCGGCCAGCACACTGACTCCGGCGCCGCCGGCATAGGGGGTGGCGTCCTCGGGGAACAGGTGGACGTCGACGGCCAGCGGCCGCAGCTTGTCCAGGCAATGGGCCAGGCGCGGGGTGTCGGACCAAGGCAGGGCGACGACCACGTCGTCGACCGCCTCGTCGGCGACCACCCGCTCGATTTCGTCCAGGCCGGCGATGAAGCCGCCCAGCAACGGCCGGGCCGGCGCCTCGACGTCGACCAGGATGCCGACCGGAATGTTCCACCGCCGCCCGTCGGCCACCAGCAGGCACAATACGTCGAGCGCCCGGCTGCGGTCGCCGACCACCAGCACGCGCCGCGCCGCCCGGCTGCGCCGCGCCGCCAGTCCCAAGGCCGGGGCCCAGGCCAGGCGCGCCAGCACCGCCAGCAGCGAGGCAACCGCCATCCACGGGGAAACCCCGGTACCGGCCGCCAGCACCGCCGTCGCCGGCAGCAGCGCCGCCGCCCACAGGCGACGGGCGTCCGCATAGCTGTGCTCGTGGTCGTAGCCGCCCGCCAGCTGCAGCAGCTGTACCGCCAGCAGCGCCGCCACCGCGGCCACCGCCGGCGACGGGGCGGGACCGGCCAGCCAGCCGGCAACCGCCACCGCCGCCGCGTCAAGGGCTCGGCCGCCCGCCATCATGGCGTCGCGCAGCCCGTGGGCCAGCAGGGCGGGAGGTTCTCCCCGCCCGGCCGCCGGACCGGGCCGCAGTATATGCGGCCAGGCCCGATAACCCTGCGGCTGGTCGACGTCGAGGTGACGCATCGGCCTTCCCCCCAAGCGGCAGTTGGAGCAAGACAGACCAAAGTCCCAGGCAGTGCCGAGCGACATATGCCCCCGTCGCGCGCCGGTCGCATCCTTTCATGCGGACATTCGCCCTGCGGGTCGGGCGAGCGCGAATAGGGATAAGCCATGCCCACACTTTGCCCCCGCGGCGGGTGTTGAAATCCCCCCGCCGGTTGGCCCACACTCGCGCCCTGGCCCACCCCTTTCGACGCGAGCGTGCCTTGCCCCGCATCCTGCTTTCCGCCGTGACCGCCGCCTGCCTGGCCGCTGGCGTCGCCCAGGCGTCCGCCTGCTTCACGCCCGAGGAAATGCGCGCCGCCCAGCTGCGCCAGCTGCACGTCCAGCTGCAGGTCGCGTCACTGAACTGCCGCACCACCGATGCCGAGCTGCCGGCCAAGTACGGCAGCTACGTCCAGCGCTTCGGCGGGGCGTTGAACGCCAATGCCCGGGTGCTGGAAGACCATTTCGCCCGCAGCCATGGCAAGGACCATCGCCGGCAGATGGACCGCTACGTCACCCAGCTCGCCAACGAGGAATCCCAGCGCGCCCACGTGGTCGCCGACTATTGCGAGGACCACGCGCCGCTGTTCGACCGCATCCTGGCGCTGAAGCCGGCCGAGCTGGAAGGCTTCGCCGTGCGCCTGATTCCCGCCTCGGGCCCGGCCTGCGGCGGCGAGAAGAAGGCGCAGACGGCGAAGAAGTAGGGGGCTAGGCCGCCAGCAGGGTGTTGACCACCTTGCGCAACTCTTCGGCGGCGACCGGCTTGTGCAGCAGCTCGTAGCCCGACGCCTTGGCCTCGCGCAGGCGCTGGGGCGCGGTGTCGCCGGTGACGATCAGCCCCGGCGCGTGGGCCCCGCAGTGCTGCAGCACCGCGCGGATGGCCTCGGTGCCCACCGCGTTGTTGGGCAGCCGGTAGTCGGCGATGACCAGGTCGGGATGGTGGCCGGTGCGGTCGATCTCTTCCAGGGCTTCCTCGGCGGTGGCGCCGGCCAGCACGTGGAAGCCCCAGCCTTCCAGCATGGTCTGGAAGCCCAGGCGGACCAGCGGCTCGTCCTCGATGACCACCACGGTACCGCCGATGCGCTCGGGGGCGGGCGCCTGGGCGGTGCTCTCGCCGGCCACGGCGCCGGCGACGCGGGGCAGCGACACGGTGAAGGCCGAGCCACGCGCCGGGGCGGAGCGCAGGTCGACCCCGTGGCCCAGGAGCCTCCCCAGCCGGCTGACGATGGCCAGGCCCAAGCCCAGGCCCTTGCTGCGATCGCGCTCGGGATTGGCCAACTGGTGGAACTCCTCGAAGATGCTGGCCTGCTGTTCGGGCGCGATGCCGATGCCGGTGTCGATCACCTGCACGTCCATGCGCCCGTTGCGGCGCCGGCAGCCCAGCAGCACCCGGCCGAACGGGGTGAAGCGCAGCGCGTTGTCGAGCAGGCTGCGCAGCATGCGCTCGAGCAGGACCGGGTCGGAGCGGACCACCGCCGTCGACGGTACCCAGCGGAAGTCCAGGCCCAGCCGACGGGCGCGGCCGCCGTACTCCTCGGCCAGGCGGGCCAACAGGGGGCCGACGGCCACGTCCTCGAACTGGGGCACCACCAGCCCGGCGTCCAGCTTGGACATGTCCAGCAGGCCGTCCAGCAGCAGCTTCATGGCGTCCAACGCGTGCAGCATGTCGCCCACCAGCTTGCGCGATCGGCTGCCGGCCAGCTGCTGGTCCAGCACGCCGGCGAACAGGTACAGGCTTTGCACCGGCTGGCGCAGGTCGTGGCTGGCGGCGGCCAGGAAGCGGGACTTGGCGATGCTGGCGGCCTCGGCACCCTGCTTGGCCATCTTCAACTCGGCGGTGGCCTCGACCGCGGCGGTCATGTTGCGGGCGATGGCGTCGATGACCAGGGCACGGCCGGCGACAAAGCGCGGGATGACGTTGAGCGCCGCCCAGATGGCGACCCCGTCCTTGCGCTTGAGGCGGATGTCGACGGCGACGCGCCGGCCCTCGGCCCGGCTCATGGCCTCGACCAGCCGGGCGCGGTCCTCCGGCGTCCAGCACAGGTCGCGGATGTTGAGCTTCATGAACTCGGCGTTGGAATAGCCCAGCATCTCGCTGCCCATGGCCGAGACCATCTGGAAGCGCCCGTCGCCCGAGGTGCGGAAGAACAGGTCGGGCATGTTGTCGATGATGACCTGGTAGTCGCGCTTGGTCTGCTCCAGGTGGCGGGCGGCCTCGCGCAGGGACGCGGTGGCGCGGCGCTGGGCGGCGACGATGCGGCGCAGCGCCAGGTACAGCAGCACCGCCGTAACCCCGACGAACGCCCAGCCCTTCCACATCTGCGCCTGCATCATGTGATCTGGGAACAGTCGCTGCACCAAGAGGTCCGACCCCAGAATCCATACCACGGCCACACCGGCATAGGCGGTGGGGACCATCACTTCGAACCTGCGCATTCGCTGCCCTCGCTGGATCGCGACGACACGCACTATTCCCGACAAGCGTACGGAAGGCATGGTCTCGGATGGGAGAGGGGCTGTCGCGTTGGTGGTAGGCCGGCCGCTTTCCGCCCCCACCCAAGTGAGCGCCAACTGGACAGGGTCGGTCGCGGCGGGTTAAAAAACCCCCCTCTCTCCGGGCGGAGAGACGCCGGGGAGTCGTTCCCTTGGGCCGGGCCGCCCTTGTGACCACGTAGAGGCCATGCAGACCGCCAACGACATCCGCTCCGCCTTCCTCGGCTTCTTCGCCAAGAACGGCCACGAGACCGTCGCCTCCAGCCCGCTGGTGCCGCGCAACGACCCGACGTTGATGTTCACCAACGCCGGCATGGTGCAGTTCAAGAACGTCTTCACCGGCGTCGAGAAGCGCGACTACGTCCGCGCGGCCACCGCCCAGAAATGCGTGCGCGCCGGCGGCAAGCACAACGACCTCGACAATGTGGGCTACACCGCACGGCACCACACCTTCTTCGAGATGCTGGGCAACTTCTCGTTCGGCGACTACTTCAAGGAACGCGCCATCGAGCTGGCCTGGGGGCTGATCACCAAGGAATTCGGCATCCCCGAAAAGCGCCTCTTGGTCACCGTCTACCACGACGACGACGATGCGGCCTCGGCCTGGAAGCGCATCGCCGGCCTGCCCGAATCGCGCATCATCCGCATCCCCACCTCGGACAACTTCTGGGCCATGGGCGATACCGGCCCGTGCGGTCCGTGCTCGGAAATCTTCTACGACCACGGCGACCACATCCCCGGCGGCCCGCCCGGCAGCCCCGACCAGGACGGCGACCGTTTCATCGAGATCTGGAACCTGGTGTTCATGCAGTTCGAGCAGGTGGACAAGGCCACCCGCGTTCCGCTGCCCAAGCCCAGCATCGACACCGGCATGGGGCTGGAGCGCCTGGCCGCGGTGATGCAGGGCGTCCACGACAACTACGACATCGACCTGCTGCGCTCGCTGATCCAGGCCTCGGCCGAGGCCTCGGGCACCGATGCCGACGGCCCGCACCGCGTGTCCCACCGGGTGATGGCCGACCACCTGCGCTCGTGCTCGTTCCTGATCGCCGATGGCGTGCTGCCGTCGAACGAGGGCCGCGGCTACGTGCTGCGCCGGATCATGCGCCGGGCCATGCGCCACGCCCAGCTGATGGGCTGCACGGAACCCATGATGTACAAGCTGGTGCCCGCCCTGGTGCGCCAGATGGGCGAGGCGTACCCCGAACTGGTGCGCGCCTCGGCACTGATCACCGAGACCCTGAAGCTGGAAGAGACCCGCTTCAAGGCCACCCTGGACAAGGGCCTGAAGCTGCTGGACGAGGAGACCGGCAGGCTGGCGGCCGGCCAGCCGCTGCCCGGCGAGGTGGCGTTCAAGCTTTACGACACCTACGGCTTCCCGCTCGACCTGACCCAGGACGCGCTGAAGGCCCGCCACATCGCCGTCGACACCGCCGGCTTCGACGCCGCCATGGAGCGCCAGCGCGCCGAGGCCCGCAAGGCCTGGGCCGGCTCGGGCGAGGCGGCGACCGAGTCCCTGTGGTTCGAACTGCGCGAGCAGGTGGGCGCTTCGGAATTCCTCGGCTACGACGCCGAGCAGGCGGAAGGCAAGATCGTCGCCCTGGTCGAGAACGGCAAGGCGGTGGAATGCGTCCATCCCGGCCACGAGGTGGCGCTGGTCGCCAACCAGACCCCGTTCTACGGCGAATCGGGCGGCCAGGTCGGCGACGTCGGCGTGATCACCGTGGGGGCCAAGGGCCGCCTGGTGGTCAAGGACACCCAGAAGAAGCTGGGCGACCTGATCGTCCACTACGGCACCGTCGAGGGTGCCCCCATTGCGGTGGGCGAGGACGCCCATTTCGCCATCGACCTTGACCGCCGGGGCGCCACCCGCGGCCACCACTCGGCCACCCACCTGCTGCACGCGGCCCTGCGCAACGCGCTCGGCAGCCACGTGACCCAGAAGGGCAGCCAGGTCGGTCCCGACCGCCTGCGCTTCGATTTCGCCCATCCCAAGGCGCTGTCCCTGGACGAGATCCGCACCGTGGAGTCGGAGGTCAACCGGCAGATCCGCATCAACCGCGACGTCGCCACCAAGATCATGACCCCCGACGACGCCATCACCGCCGGTGCCATGGCCCTGTTCGGCGAGAAGTACGGCGACGAGGTCCGCGTGGTGTCCATGGGCGGCGACCCGACCGGCGTCCATTTCTCGGTCGAGCTGTGCGGCGGCACCCATGTGCGCCGCACCGGCGACATCGGCGGCTTCAAGGTGGTGGCGGAAAGCGCCGTGGCCGCTGGCGTGCGCCGCATCGAGGCGGTGACCGGTCCGGCCTTCCTGTCCTGGGCCCAGGAGCAGGAGGAACTGCTGGCGCGTGCCGCCGACACCCTCAAGATCGGCCCTGCCGACCTGCCGGCGCGCATCGCCCAACTGATGGACGACCGCCGCAAGCTGGAACGCGAACTGGCCGAGACCCGCAAGCAGCTGGCCACCGGCGGCGGCCAGGGCGCCTCCACCAAGACGGTGGCGGGCGTCACCTTCGCCGGCCGGGTGCTCGACGGCGTGCCGGCCAAGGACCTGAAGGGCATGGCCGACGAGATCAAGAAGCAGATCGGCTCGGGCGTCGTCGCCCTGGTCGGGACCGCCGACGGCAAGGCCAGCCTGGTGGTGGCGGTGACCGAGGACCTGGTGGGGCGGTTCAATGCCGTCGACCTGGTCCGCGTCGGCTCCGAGGCCCTGGGCGGCAAGGGCGGCGGCGGCCGTCCTGACATGGCCCAGGCCGGCGGTCCCGACGCCGCGGCCGCGGCCACCGCAGTGGAACGGATCGAGCAGGCCATGGGGGGCTGAGGCCCCCCGTCAGGCCCCGGGCGAGGAAAACGCGGCAGCCGGCCACGCGCTGTCGCCGGCGATGCCGTCGATGCCCAGCCCGTCGCAGAACCCGGCCAGGATCAGCACCGCGAACAGGGTGCGGGTGTGGGCCTCGCCGGCGCGGTGCCGTGCCAGCAGTTGGCGGGTGGCGTCCACGTCCAGGATCCCGCTGCCGAACAGGGCCGAGCGCTCGATCGCCCGGTCCAGCTCGGCCGACAGCGGGCCTTCGGCCAGCCAGCGTTCCAGCGGCAGCGAGGGCGGCGTGGCGGGCCGCGCCAGCAGCTCGGGCGGCACCAGGTCACCGACGGCGCGGCGCAGCAGCAGCTTGGGTGATCCTGCCGGCGAGCGGTGATAGGTCGGCACCGCCGTGGCATAGCCGACCAGCTGGTCGTCCAGATAGGGCAGGCGCGCAGCCACCCCATGCGCCATGGTGGTGGCGTCGACGCGGGCGCACACCGTTTCGGCCATGCGGC
>JBLNBU010000130.1:0-2873 GCA_050260215.1 Actinomycetota bacterium | reverse complement strand
AGCAGGAAGCCGATCTTGTTGTTGAGGAAGTCGGCGTACTCGGACAGCGACTGCAGGTCGCGCGAGATGGTTTCCAGGCGCGCCCGCGCGTTGGCGACCGACAGCGCGGTGTCCTCGGGCGGCAGGTAGCCGACGATGCGGCGCACGCCCAGGATGGTGTCGCGCGCCTTTGACGTCAGGTCGCCGTTGCGGCCGATGCTGCGCAAGGTGACTTCCAGCTCGCGGCTGGACGCGCGCCGGCGGCTGCGGGCCGGCACCGGCTGGTGGAAGATGCGGTGCGACACCCCGTCCAGTTCGCCACCGATGCGTTCCAGCACGTCGGCCATGCGGTCGACCACCGCCTCGACCAGCCCCAGCAGCACCTCGCCGCCGGTGGCGGGGCGCGGGCCGCCGGGCCGGACCATGCGCTCGACATAGGCGGTGACCGCGTGCGGAGTGGCATAGCGCACGGTGACCAGCCGCTCGCCGGTCAGGATGAAGGTCAGCGCGGTGTTGGCCGGGTTGAAGCCCGACGAGTCGGTCAGCACCGGGGTGGTCATGACCAGCCCGGCGCCGTCGCGCGACAGCCGGCTGGAGACCTCGATCTCCTGCATTTCCTCGCGGGTGGGGACGTCGATGCCGATCAGGGCCTCGACCGCCGCCTCGTCCTCGGGCGTCGGTTCCAGCAGGTCGATCCACACGGGAGCGCCGGCCAGGAGTTCCGGCCCGCCGGCGGCCGAGCGGCCGCTGTCCGGGCTGTAGACCGAGATCATCAGGCGGCGCCGGCGACCTGCTGCTGGGCGGCGGGCTGGGCCGGCGGATGGGCGCCGTTGCCCTTGTGGCCCTCGGCCTTCGCCTCGGCCTTGTCGGCCTTGTCGGCCTTGCCCTCGGGAGCCTTGGACTCGACCTTGGCGTGGCCGCCCTTGCGGATGCAGTGGCCTTCCATGTAGGCGCCGGCCTCGATCTCGAGCGAATCGTGGGTGATGTCGCCGATGACGCGCGCCGACTTGGCGATGATCACCGTCGAGGCGTTGACCTTGCCCGACAGTTCGCCATGGACCTCGACGGTCTCGGCGCTGACCTCGCCGGCAATGCGACCGCCCTCGCCCACCACCAGGCGCTGGCAGGTGATGTCGCCGTCCACCTGGCCGTCGATCTGCATCTCGCCCTGGGTGATGATGTCGCCGACGATGCGCACGTCGGCACCGATCACCGATAGCGGCAAGCCACCCGAGCGGCGCGCGGCAGCCCCGGAAGCCGGGGCAATGTTCTTAGCGAATTTTGGGAGCATCGCGTCCTGCCGAAATGAATTTGAGTGGGTCGCGGGGATTGTCGGCCACCCGCACCTCGTAGTGCAGGTGCGCCCCGGTGGAGCGGCCGCTGTTGCCCAGCAGGCCGATCACGGTCGAGCGGGTGACGCGCTGGCCTTCCTTGACCTTGATGCGCGACAGGTGGGCATAGCGGGTGGTGACACCGTTGCCGTGGTCGATGTCGATGGTCAGGCCATAGCGGTCCCAGGGGCCGGCGAACTCGACCACGCCCTCGGCGGTGGCATAGACCGGCGTGCCGAAGGGGGCGCCCAGGTCGACGCCCTTGTGGATGCCGGTGCGGTGGTTGAGCGGATCGTGGCGGGCGCCGAAGCCGGAATTGATGTCAAAGCCCTGGTGCAGCGGCACGTCCAGCGGCAGCTTGGAGAACACCGCCTTGATGCCCGACCACTGTTCCATGCGGCCCAGCAGGTTGGACAGGCCGGGCTCCTGCATGGAGGCGGGCGCCGGAATGAACGGACCGCCGCGCCCGGCATCGCCCTGGATGCGGCGCAGCAGGGCGCCGGGATCGAGCCCCAGGCGCGACAGCGACCGCTCGGCGTCGGCGACGCGGCTGGCGGCGGTGTCGGCGGTGCCGGCCACCACTTGGGAATAGGTTGTCTTCAGGCGATCGAGCGAGCCCTCCAGGCGGCGCACCTGCTCGCGCACCGCCTTGATCTCGCCGCTGCCTTGCTGGCTGTCGTCGGTCCAGCCGGGCTCGTCACCCACGCGGGTGCGGCGCACCGGCACAGCGGCGCGGCCGCCGTCCTTGGCCAGCGAGGCGTTGGATTCGGCCAGGACCAGCAGGTTGGCGTGGACCTGATCGACCTCGCGCGCCATGTCGGCGACCATCCGCTGCGACGCCGCCAGGCGGTGCTGGGTGGCCCGCGTCGAGGCCATCATCTCTTCCAGCTGGCGTTCCTTGGCGGTCAATTCGTCGGGCTGCTGGCCCAGCAGCATGCTGGCCACGGTGGCCCACACCGCCACGGCCGAGACCACGCCCAGCGCGATGCCCTGGTGCTTGCGGGTGATGGTGAAGTGTTCCGAGCTGCCGTTGGACCGGCGAATGAACACCTGCCACTCCGGAATGGCGGCAGCGAGCACGCGGCGCACGGCCTTGGCTCGTTTGCTGCCCGTCAGGGCGTGTCTAATGTCCACCACGATCTTCGTACCCCCCAGCCTTGCGGATGATCGGGAATACCCGTTCGGCGGGGGCAGTGTACCGAGAGCGCCTTCGTTAATCTACAGGTAATAAGTCCGAACGATCAGTTAATGCAGGAAAACCGATCACCGGCCCTCGCGCCGCCAGGCCAGCAGCAGGCCGCCCAGCCCCAGGACCAGCAGGACCAAGGCGGGCAGCAGCGGCACCTCGCGCACCCCGGTGACCACGTGGCCGCCCTTGTCGTCCAGGCCGATCCAGCCGCGGCCGTGGGCGGGGCGCCCCGCGGGCACGCGGCGCAGGTCCGGCACGCCGCCCTCGGCCAGCCACGAGACCGCCCCGCGGGTGGCCTCGGCCACCGGGGCCAGGCGCTCGGGCGTGGCGGTCAGCTCGGCCATTTCGACCGGGGCCAGGCTGCCGACGGCAGC
>JBLNBU010000129.1:0-2702 GCA_050260215.1 Actinomycetota bacterium | reverse complement strand
TGTCGGGACAGGGCACCAGCTCGGCCCCGGCACGCTCGCAGGCCAGGCGCAGGGTCTCGACCTGGTCGAGCGTGTGCAGCCAGGGATCGAAGCCCAGCCGGTCGCCCTTGCCAAGCACCTCGCCCAGCCAGCGCGGCGGCGGGTTGTCGACCAGGTGCTGGACCTCGAAGCGGGCGGTGTCGACCTCGGCGGCGACCTGCAGGGTATAGCGGCCGTCGACGAAGACGGCGGCGCGCGCCGCCAGCACCACCGCCACCCCGGCCGAGCCGGTGAACCCGGTCAGCCAGGCCAGCCGCTGGGCGCGCGGGGCGACGTATTCGCCCTGGTGCTCGTCGGCGCGCGGCACCACGAAACCCGCCAGCCCGCGGCGCGCCAATTCGGCACGCAGCAGGTCCAGGCGGTCGGCAAGGGCAATGGCGGACATCTCCATTCCCTGAAACTAGGGGGCAGAGCGCCATCCGGCAAGCCGGCACTTGCCGACGACCGGGCTTCGGGTGTAGCCATCCACCCATGGCTCCACCTCCCCTTCTCGCCCTGCGCGACGTGCGCCTGACCTTCGGCGGCAGGCCGCTGTTCGAGGGCGTCACCACCTGGATCGCCAAGGGCGACAAGACCTGCCTGGTCGGCCGCAACGGCTCGGGCAAGTCGACACTGCTGAAAGTGCTGGCCGGCGAGATCCTGCCCGACAGCGGCGAGCGCTTCGTCCAGCCCGGCACCCGCATCGCCACCCTGCCCCAGGACCCGATCATCATCGGCGCCACGGTGGCCGACTATGTGGTCGAAGGCCTGCTGCCGGCCGAGCGCGACCAGCTGTACCGGGTCGAGCAGGTCCTCGACGCCGTCGGCCTGGACGGCTCACGCGATCCGGTGGCGCTGTCGGGCGGCGAAGGCCGCCGCGCCGCCCTGGCGCGCGCCCTGGTCGGCCAGCCCGATGCCCTGCTGCTGGACGAACCCACCAACCACCTCGACCTGCCGTCGATCCTGTGGCTGGAAGACTGGCTGAAGGCCTATGGCGGCGCCCTGGTGGTGATCAGCCACGACCGCCGCTTCCTGGAAAACGTCTCGCAGCAGACCCTTTGGCTGGAACGCGGCCAGGTCCGCCGCGCCGAGTTCGGCTTCGCCGGCTTCCCCGCCTGGCAGGAGGAGACCTACGCCGCCGAAGAGGCCGAGCTGGCCCGCATGGACACCCGCATGCGCCAGGAGCTGCACTGGCTGGCCCGCGGGGTGACCGCCCGGCGCAAGCGCAACATGGGCCGCCTGCGCGCCCTGCAAGGCCTTCGCAAGGACCGCGCCCAGCGCAAGGACGCGGTGCGCGACCAGGCGCGCCAGGCCAAGCTGGCGGCCGACTCGGGCGACATCTCGGGCCGGCTGGTCATCGAGGTCGAGGGGCTGGTCAAGCGCTTCGGCGACAAGACCATCGTCGACAACTTCTCGACCCGGGTGCTGCGCGGCGACCGCGTCGGCCTGATCGGCCCCAACGGCGCCGGCAAGACCACACTGTTGCGCCTGCTGACCGGCGAACTGGCCCCCGACGGCGGCACCGTCCGCCTGGGCACCAACCTGGAAACCGCCTATTTCGACCAGCGCCGCGCCCAGCTCGACCCAGAGGCCAGCGTCTGGGACACCCTGACCGACGGACGCGGCGACAACGTCTGGGTGCGCGGCCGGCCCCAGCACGTGGTCGGCTACATGAAGGACTTCCTGTTCTCCGAGGCCCAGGCACGCACCCCGGTCAAGGCGCTGTCGGGCGGCGAGCGCAACCGCCTGCTGCTGGCCAAGCTGCTGGCCAAGCCGTCCAACCTCTTGATCCTGGACGAGCCCACCAACGACCTGGACATGGACACGCTCGACCTGCTGGAAGAGGTGTTGGCCGACTATGACGGCACGCTGTTGGTGGTCAGCCACGACCGCGATTTCCTCGACCGGCTGGTGACCAGCGTCATCGCCGTCGAGGGTGACGGCGCGGTTGCCGAATACGTTGGCGGCTATTCCGACTACCTGGCCCAGCGGCCGGAAAAGGGTCCGGCCGCGCCGCCGCCGCCCAAGCCCGAGGCCAAGGCCGAACGCCCGGCCCAGCAACGCACCCGCCTGTCCTACAACGAGGTGCGCGAGCTGGAACGCCTGCCCGGCCGCATCGACGAGCTGGCCGGCGAGATCGCAAAGCTCGAAGTCGACCTGGCCGACCCCGGCCTGTACGCCCGCGACCCCGCCCGCTTCCAGAAGAGCGCCGCCCGCCTGGACGCCGCCCGCGACGAACTGGCCGCCGCCGAGGACCGCTGGCTGGAGCTGGAAACCAAGCGCGAGGAGGCGGGGAAGTGAGATTTTCGGACGGCGGCCCGGAATGACCCCGCTGCCCCCCTCCGACATCGCCGCCGCACTGGCCGTCGTCGTCATCTGGGGCCTGAATTTCGTCGCCGGCAAGCTGGCGCTGGCCCAGTTGCCGCCGCTATTGGTCACCGGCATCCGCTTCGTCGGCGTTGCCGTGGTGCTGGCGCCGCTGTTCAGGCCGCGGCGTGACCAGCTGCCCGGGCTGGTGCTGCTGGCCGCCCTGCTGGGCGTCGGCCATTTCGGCCTGCTGTTCGTAGGCCTGGACGGGCTGGACGCGGCCGCAGCGGCGGTGCTGGTCCAGTTGGGCGTGCCCTTCTCGGTGCTGCTGGCCTGGGTGTGGTTCGGCGACCGCCCCGACAACCGCCGCCTGGCCG
>JBLNBU010000128.1:0-19759 GCA_050260215.1 Actinomycetota bacterium | reverse complement strand
GGCGAGGGTCAGGTGCTGGGGCGTGGTCTCGACGGTGGCGAATTCCTTGTGCCCGGCCAGGTAGGCCATCTCCTCGGCGGTGGTGACGTGCAGCACGTGGACGCGCCGGCGCGCCTTCTCGGCCAGGGTCACCAGGCGGCGGGTGGCTTTGAGCGCGGTCTCGACGTCGCGCCACTCGGGGTGGCGGGTGACGGGGGCGCCGCCCTCGACCAGCGACTTGCGCTCGACCAGGCGGGCCTCGTCCTCGCAATGGACGGCGACGCGGCGGAATCCTTGCGCCAGCACCGAGGCCAGGGTGTCGTCGTCGGACACCAGCAGCGAGCCGGTAGACGACCCCATGAACACCTTGATGCCGGCGCAGCCGGGCATGCGCTCCCACTCGGCCAGGTGGGCGATGTTGTCGTCGGCGGCGCCCAGGAAGAAGGCATGGTCGACCCAGGCGCGGCCTTGCGCGCGCGCCAGCTTGTCGCGGATGGCGTCGGCGGTGGTGGTCGACGGCTTGGTGTTGGGCATCTCGAAGATGGCGGTGACGCCGCCCTGGGCCGCCCCGGCGGTACCGGTGGCCAGGTCTTCCTTGTGCTCGAGCCCGGGCTCGCGGAAATGCACCTGGCTGTCGATGACGCCGGGCAGCACCACCAGCCCCCAGGCGTCGATCTCCTCGGCCGCCGAGGCCTGGCCCAGGTCGCCGATGGCGGCGATCTTGCCGTCGCGCACGCCGACGTCGGTCTTGACCAGCCCCGCCGGCGTCGCCGCGGTGCCGTTGCGCAGGATCAGGTCGAAGGTCTGCATGTCACTCCTCGGAAAGTTCATCGCCGGCGACCGGCGGCATGTCGGGGACGCGGGCCATGATGGCATCGAAGGGGGCAAAGTCCGCCCGCGCACCGCGCTTGCGCAGGACGCGCGCAGTTTGCAATGCGGAGACCTTCTCGGCGATGGCGCTGACGAACAGCTGGTTCATCGATACGTTGTCCTCGTCGGCCGCCTTCTTGGCAGCGGCCATCAGCGAGTCGGGCAGGCGCAGGGGATACTGGCTCATCTTGCTCTCCAGCCGATGCCGGCAAGTACGTCGCCGGGTGTCCATAACCTGGTGCCGAAACGTCGGCGCCCCTCCTCGAAGTCCCGGAGGTTATCAAAAGACCGGCTACAAGGTCACCCGGCCAACACGTCAGCCACGTCGCCGTCCGGCACCATCCCCATGATATGGCGGCGGTGCCAGAGGGCGTAGAACAGCAAGGTCCAGCAGGCGAACCCGGTCTTCTTGTCGCAGTGGCGGAACAGGGCCTCGACAGTGCCGGGGCGGCAGATTTCCTGAATGCCGGGCTGGCGGGCAACCAGGGTGCCGATCTCGGGGCGGGCGGCGATCCACTCGGCCACCGGCACGGTGAAGCCGCGCTTCTTCGAGAACGGCCGGGCCTCCGGCAACGCCTTGTCCAGCCACTTGCGCAGCAGCCACTTGCCCATGCCGTGGCGAACCTTCAGGCGGTCGGGCAGGCGCATGGCGAAGGCGGCGACGACGGGATCGAGGAAGGGCACCCGCCCCTCGATGCCGTTGGCCATCAGGCAGCGGTCCAGCTTGGCCAAAAGGTCGTTGGGCAGCCAATCGGCGCAGTCGACGGCCTGGGCGGCCTGCAGCCGGGTGCGGCCCAGCCCGGCGGCCTCGCGCTCGGCACGGACCATGCCGTCGCGCCAGCCTGCGGGCCGGTCGCGCAGCACGTCCAGCCCGTCGAAGGTGCCCGACCTGCGCATGTGCTTGGCAAACGGCCACGGGCGCATGGCGGCGCGGTAGCGGCCATAGCCGCCGAACAGCTCGTCGCCGCCTTCGCCGGACAGGATGACCTTGACCTCCTTGCGCGCCTCGGCGGCCAGCTTGAAGGTGGGCAGGCAGGCATAGTCGGCGGCCGGGTCGTCCATGGCGGCGGCGACTCGGGGCAGCAGGGACCAGAAATCCGCCTCGGTGAACTCGACCTCGACGTGGCGGGCGCCGACCTTGGCGGCCAGCGCCCGGGCGTGGTCACGTTCGTCGTGGACGCCGGTGCCGGGGAAGCCTGCGGTAAAGGCCAGCACGCCGGCAGGGTTCAGCCGGTGCATCATCGCCAGCACCACCGACGAATCGATGCCGCCGGACAGGAACATGCCATAGGGCACATCCGAGCGCTGGTGCAGCTCGACCGACTCCATCAGCACGGCGTCGAGCTGGTACAGCAGGGCGTCCTCGTCGCCGTCGACGGGTGCTCCGGCGGGCAGGGCGTCGATGCGGCGGCGCTCGACGATCCGGCCCTGCTCGGCCAGGACGGTCTCACCGGGAGCCAGGCGGCGGATGCCGTCGAAGATGGTGTTGGTGCCGGTGGTGAACTGCAGCTGCAGCAGTTCGGCGCGGGCCTTGGGGTCGACCTCGGCCGCCACCAGCCCGGCGGCGACCAGGGCGTGGGGTTCCGAGGCGAAGGCCAGCCCCGCCCCGGTCTCGGCCACGTACAGCGGCTTGATGCCGAACGGGTCGCGGGCCAGCATCAGGCGGCCCGTGGCCGGGTCGTGCAGCGCCAGGGCGTACATGCCGCGCAGGCGGCCGGCCAGCGCCGCGCCGTCCTCGGGCCACAGGTGCAGCGGCGGCTCGCAGTCCGAGCCGGTGGCGAAGGCGGTACCCGCCATCTCGGCCGTCAGCTCGACGTAGTTGTAGACCTCGCCGTTGGCGACGATGGCGCGGCCCGCGGCGTCGACGATGGGCTGGCGGCCGCCGTCCAGGTCGATGATCGCCAGCCGGGTCTGCACCAGCCCGACATTGCCGGCCACCCGCTGGCCGCTGCCGTCGGGGCCGCGGTGGGCCAGCGCCCCCTGCAGCCGGTCCAGCACCCCCTGGTCGGGGGGGGCGCCGGGGGTCATCAGGCCGGCGATGCCGCACATCAGCCGGCTACCTTGTCGAGGAACTCGACATAGCGGCCGACCACCGCCGCCTCGGTGAAGCGCGCCTCGAAGGCGGCGCGGCCGCTCGCGGCCAGGGCGGCGGCCCTGGCGCGGTCGGCGAGCAAGGCGGACAGCGCCCCGGCCAGGGCCTCGGCGTCGTCGACCGGGACCAGCACGCCGTCGGTGCCGTTGGCGATCAGCTGCCGGGGGCCTTGCGAGGCGGCCGCGACCACCGGCTTGCCCTGCGCCCACGCCTCGATGACCACGTTGCCCAGCGGCTCGTGGCGCGACGGGCAGACGAACAGGTCGCAGGCGGCGAACAGCGCCGCGGTGTCGTCTCGCCAGCCCAGGAAGCGCACTCGCGGCTTGACCCCGAGATGGGCGGCCAGCGCCTCCAGCTCGACGCGCGCCGGGCCTTCGCCGGCGATCCACAAGTAAGCGTCGGGCAGGGCGGCCATGGCCTTGAGCAGCACGTCGAAGGCCTTGTTGGGATGCAGCCTTCCAAGCGCCAGCAGCAGCGGCGCCCCCGGCGGGGTGTCGAGACCGGCGCGTGCAAGCGGCGCCGCGGTGCGGGCGTCGACGAAGTTGGGGACGTAGTGAACCCGGTCGGCCGGCCAACCCTGGCCGGCGATCCAGTCGCAGATGTCCTGGGTGTTGCCGATCAGGTGGTCGCAATGGCGGTAGTACTTGAGGTCGTAGTAGCCGCCCAGGCGGCCCACATGGACGAAGTCGCCCTTGGGGCAGAAGCGGCTGGCGCGGCTCATCCAGGTCAGCACGACCTGCGGACGCCACTGCTTGACCGCACGGCTGAAGCCCCAGCGGGTGACCAGGTCCAGCGCGCCGCCGAACGGCATCTCGTCGACGGCGACGCCGCCGGCCTTCAGCAGGGCCGCCCGCTTGGGATTGGTGCGGATCAACACCCGCTGCTCGACGCCGGCCCGCTGGAGCGCGAGCGCCAGGCGCTCGAAGAACGCCTCGGCGCCGCCGTGGGTGGCCCCGGCCATCGCCTGCAGGAGCCGGGTCATAGTCTTGTCCCTCGCCGGGGGCCCGCCTTGCGGCGGGCCTGGCTGCGGCCGCAATGGCCGCCGATGCCCGTCGACCGATGACTGGGGCGGTCGGCGGTCATCGCAGCATCGCCTCGAAGCGCTCGGCCGCCGCCTCCCAGCTGCGCTCGGCGTAAAGCGCCTTGGCCGCCGCGCCCATGGACGCCTGCACCGACGGGGTGTTCAGCAGCAAGGCCGCCAGGTTGGCGAAGGCGTCGTCGTCGGGGGCGACATAGGCGGTCTCGCCGTCGACCACCCGCTCGGGCGCCACACCCAGCGGGCGCAGCACCGCCGGGCAGCCGCTGGCCTGGCTTTCCATCAGGGTGTGGCAGCCCATGTCGTCGGCATGGCCGGGATAAAGGTGGACGCGGGCGGTCCGGTAGCTGTCAGCCATCAGCGAGTCGCCCTGGGGGCGCACGACCACCACCCCATGCTGGCCCGAAGCCAATGCACGCTCGGCCAGGGGGCGCATGGCCGGGTCGATCTCGCCGCCCTCGGCCGCCTTGGCCAGGGTCATGGAGTGCAAGTGCAACTCGGCCTCGGGGGCCTGGGGGCGGATGCGGGTGATCCACAGGTCCAGCAGCCAGTCCAGCCCGTGCGACGGGTGCGAGGTGACGATGGCGGTGGGCGGGTCGGCCGGGCGGGGCTGGCCGGCCAGGAAGTCGGAGCGCACGGCGGGCGGCAGCAGCCCCACCGCCAGGCCGCGGGCCTTGAACTGGCGCGCCTGCTCCTCGGCGGTCAGCAGCAGCAGCGGCTGGTGGGAGTCGAGCACCGCGCGGGTGGCGCGGGCGTCGAGCAGGCGGCCGGGGCCGGTGAACCACAGCACCCGGCGCGCGCTGTGGCGGACGAATTCCAGCAGGCCGGGCTTGCGGAAGGCCACCAGCACATCGGTGTGCATAGGCTTGCGGCCGTCGAACGTCTCCCACTGCACGCCCTCGACATACATGCCCCAACGGCAGCGGTTGAACACCTGCACGGTGTGGCCGCGCCTGGCCATGGCGCCGGGCAGGGCGGCGAACGCCTTTTCCGGACCGCCAAGCGGGCGGCTCGACGCGCTGTAGCCGTCAAAGGGAATCGAATCGTCGACGAAGGTGATATGCATCGCCCATCCTTATACGGTGCGGGGACGGGTGTGCCAACCCTTGCCAAGCCCCTCCGATTGCCCCACCTTCTGGGGGTTTCCGATCCTTAAGGGGAGATCGACCATGGCGGACCGGGTTTGTGTGCGTCTGGAGGGCCGCGCCGTCCTCGAACTGGGCGGCGAGGACCGGCGCACCTTCCTGCAGGGGTTGATCTCCAACGACGTCAACAAGGTCGATGCCGGCCACGCCATCTGGGCCGCCCTGCTGACGCCGCAGGGCAAGTTCCTGCACGACCTGTTCATCGTCGAGGCGGGCGAGCGTTTCCTCATCGACGCCGAGGCGGCGCGTATCGAGGAACTCAAGAAGAAGCTGTCCATCTACAAGCTGCGCGCCAAGGTCACCTTGGGGCTGGCCCAGGGGCTGGTGGTGTGCGCCATACCGGGAGAGGGCGCCCTGGCCGCGCTGGGCCTGCCGGCCGAGGCCGGCGCGGCGCTCGAGCGCGACGGCGGCGTGGTCTATGTCGACCCGCGCCTGCCGGCCCTTGGTGCCCGCGCCATCCTGCCCGAGACCGCCGACCTGGGCCTGCCCATCGGATCCTTTGCCGACTGGGACCGCACCCGCCTGGTCCTCGGCGTCCCCGACGGCAGCCGCGACCTGCCCATCGAGAAGGCCATCCTGCTCGAGAACGGCTTCGACGAACTGAAGGGCGTCGACTTCAATAAGGGCTGCTACATGGGCCAGGAGCTGACCAGCCGCACCAAGTACCGCGGCCTGGTGCGCAAACGGCTGATGCCGGTGAGCATCGACGGCCCCACGCCCGAGGCGGGCACCGCGGTGATGACCGGCGAAACCGAGGCCGGCGAGATGCGCTCGGCCAACGGGAACCTGGGGGTGGCCTTGATCCGGCTCGAACACTTCCGCGCCGGCGCCCCGCTGACCTGCGGCGGCGCCAAGCTGACCCCCAAGCAGCCGGCCTGGGCGGTGTTCCCGGAAGGGGACTGAAGGTCTCCGGCAACTCTCCCTCATCCCGGCCCTCTCCCGCCGCGGGGAGAGGGAGGGTGGTGCGGCCCTTACGCCCGGCCGAACACCCGCTTGAAGATCGTGTCGACGTGCTTGGTGTGGTAGCCGAGGTCGAACAGCTCTTCCAGCTTGGCGGCCGGCAGCTTGGCGGAGACCTCGGCGTCCTTCTTCAGCAGGTCGAGGAAGTTGCCGCGGCCGTGCCAGACTTCCATGGCGTTGCGCTGGACCGCCTTGTAGCTGTCCTCGCGGCTCATGCCCGCCTGGGTGAGCGCCAGCAGCACCCGCTGCGAGTGGATCAGGCCGCCCAACTGGTCCAGGTTCTTCTGGATGGCGTCGGGATAGACCACCAGCTTCTCGATCACCCCGGCCATGCGGTTGAGCGCGAAGTCCAGGGTGACGGTGGCGTCGGGGCCGATCATGCGCTCGACCGACGAGTGCGAGATGTCGCGCTCGTGCCACAGGGCGACGTTTTCCAGGGCCGGGGTGACCATGCCGCGCACCAGGCGGGCCAGGCCGGTCAGGTTCTCGGTCAGCACCGGGTTGCGCTTGTGCGGCATGGCCGAGCTGCCCTTCTGGCCGGGCGAGAAGTATTCCTCGGCCTCGCGCACCGCGGTGCGCTGCAGGTGGCGGATCTCGACGGCGACGCGCTCGACCGAGCTGGCGATGACGCCCAGCGTGGCGAAGAACTGGGCGTGGCGGTCGCGCGGGATGACCTGGGTCGACACCGGCTCGGGGCGCAGGCCCAGCTTGGCGGCGACGTGTTCCTCGACCCGCGGGTCGATGTTGGCGAAGGTGCCGACCGCGCCCGAGATGGCGCAGGTGGCGACGTCCTCCCGCGCGCTCTTCAGCCGGCGCTTGGCGCGCTGGAACTCGGCGTGGAACGAGGCGAACTTAAGCCCCATGGTCACCGGCTCGGCGTGGATGCCGTGGCTGCGGCCCATGCAGGCGATGTCCTTGGTCTCGAAGGCGCGCTTCTCGAGCGCCGCCAGCACCCGGTCGAGGTCGGCCAGCAGAATGTCCGAGGCCTGGGTCAGCTGCACCGCCAGGCAGGTGTCGAGCACGTCCGACGAGGTCATGCCCTGGTGGATAAAGCGCGATTCGGCGCCCACATGCTCGGCCAGTTCGGTGAGGAAGGCGATGACGTCGTGCTTGGTCTCGGCCTCGATCTGGTCGATGCGGGCCGAGCGCTCGGGCGTATAGGGCTTGTCGCCCTTGGCCCACACCGCCTTGGCGGCGTCCTTGGGGATCACGCCGATCTCGGCCAGGGCGTCGCAGGCATGGGCCTCGATTTCGAACCAGATGCGGAACTTGTTCTCGGGTTCCCAGATCTTGGTCATCTCGGGACGGGAATAGCGCGGGATCATCGCTGTGCCTCTGGTTCGTGCCGGATCGGATGGGGGTCCAGATAGCACGGAGCGGCCCGCCTTGCAAACCGCTCGGCCCTGGCGGATAATCCGGCGCAGGGAACGGGCAGGCAGTTTCGGGGTTCCAACATGGATGCAGTCGACCGCGGATTGGGGCGCGTCGATCTGTTCGCAGACCTGCCGGCCGAGGCCGTGCGCGAGATCGAGGGCCGGTGCAACTGGCACCGCTTTGCCTCGGGCGACCAGGTCTTCGACAAGGAAAGCGACACGCTCGACGTCTACTTCGTCATCGAAGGGGCCGTGCGCATTCTCACCACCGTCGGCGACGAGCGCGAGGTGGCGCTGGCCGACGTGGTCGCCGGCAACTATTTCGGCGAGTTGGCCGCCATCGACGGCATGAAGCGCTCGGCCCGGGTGGTCGCCACCCGCGATTCGGTGCTGGCCTCGCTGGACGGCGTCGGCTTCCTGGAACTGATGCGCCGCTGGCCGGACATCGCGGTCAAGGTGCTGGCGCGGCTGACCCGCATCATCCGCAACCTGGACACCCGCGTCACCCAGCTGTCCACCCAGGACGAAAGCCAGCGGGTGATGGGCGAGCTGGTGCGCCTGGCCCAGCCCGATCCCAGCCGCCCCGATGCCTGGCACATCCCGGACCTGCCCAACCACAAGGAAATCGCCGCCTGGGCCGGCACCAGCCGCGAGGTGGTCGCCCAGGCCATCGGCGAGTTGGCCCGCGACGGCGTGGTGCGGCGCAAGTCCATGGGGCTGGTGATCTGCGACTGGGCGCGCCTGCAGCTGATGGCCAAGGCGTCGGCGGCCTAATCTCCTTCTCCCTCTCCCGCTGGGAGAGGGGGCGTGCCCTACTTCATCATCGACATGACCTGGATGGCCGCCGGACCGGCGATGACGATGAACAGCACCGGCAGGAAGAACACGATCATCGGCACGGTCAGCTTGGCCGGCAGGGCGGCGGCCTTCTTCTCGGCCGTCGACATGCGCGCCTCCCGGTTTTCCTGGGCCAGCACCTTCAGCGCCTGGCCGACGGGGGTGCCGTACTTCTCGGACTGAACCAGGGCGGTGGCCAGGCTTTTGACCTGGGGCAGGCCGGTGCGCTCGGCCAGGTTGTCCCAGGCCAGGCGGCGGTCGCCCAGGAAGGCCAGTTCGGCCGCGGTCAGGCCGATTTCCTCGGCCATCTCGGGGGCACCCTGGCCCAGCTCCTCGGTGACGCGCAGCAGCGCGGTCTCGATGGACAGGCCGGCCTCGACGCAGATCACCATCAGGTCCAGCGCGTCGGGAAAGGCCCGCGCCAGGGCGGCCTGGCGCTTCTGGATGGCGTTGGTCAGCAGGATCTGCGGCAGGTAGATGCCGATCGCCACGGCACCGGCGACGATCAGCATCTTGGTGGCCGCTGGCTGGGCGGCGAACACGGTGCTGGCATAGACCAGGCCCAGCGCCAGCAGCAGCACGGGAGCGGCCACGCGCGAAAAGATGTAGGTGACCGCCACCGAGGGATGGCGCCATCCCGCCTGGGCCAGCTTTGCCCTGACCGCCTTGGCCTCCAGCATGTCCTGCAGCTTCAGGCGGTCGAGCACCGCCTTCATCAGCCCGACGCGGCGGCTGGGCTGGAAGCGGCGCCGGCCGCCCAGCTGGTCGCGCTGGCGGGCCGACAGCTCCTGGCGCCGGGCGGCTACCGCCTTCAGCCGGCTGGCCAGCTGGTCGCGCGACATCAGCGGCAGCCCCACCGCCAGCACCGAGGCGAAGGCGGCGACCGCGGCGACCAGGACGATCAGGGTGGTCAGCATGGCGCGCCCATCGCTAGATGTCGAAGTTGATCATGTTGCGCATCACCAGGGCGCCCATGCCCATGACGGTCAGCCCGATGAAGATCAGCACGTTGCCCATCTCGGTGGTGAACAGGATGCCGATATAGGCCGGCGCCACCACCGACAGGATGCAGGTGACGACGATCGGCAGCGAGCCGATGATCATGGCCGAGGCGCGGGCTTCCGAGGCGAAGGCCTGGACCTTGTCGCGCATGCGCTTCCTGGCGCGCAGCACGTCGGACAGCTTGGCCAGGGTCTCGGCCAGGTTGCCGCCGGTTTGCTGCTGGATGGCGATGACGATGGCGAAGAACCTCAGCTCGGGCGTCGGCATGCGTTCGACCGCGCGGGCGATGGCGTCCTGCAGCGACAGGCCCAGGCGCTGGCCCTCCGACACCTGGCGGAATTCGGCCCCCACCGGGTCGGGCATCTCGCGGCCGATGATGCCGATGCATTCGCCCAAGGGCAGGCCGGAGCGGATGCCGCGCACGATGACGTCCAGCGCGTCGGCGAACTGGCCGGTGAAGCGGTTGATGCGTCGCCGCGCCATGATGCCCACCACCAGCTTGGGCAGGCCCAGCCCCAGCACCAGGGCGGCGATCAGCGACCACAGGGGCGGCAGGGCGGCGAGGCGGGCGACGGCGAAGATGGCCACGGCCAGTCCGCCGGTGGCCGCCAGGTACTGCCACGGCTCGACCCGGATGGCGGCCTGCTGCAGTTGCTCGCGCAGGCGCCAGCCGCGGCCGCGGGCCCGGCCTTCCTCGACCTGCTTCAGGCGCGACTGGATGGATCGGCGCTTGGCCCCCACCGCCAGGCGCGAGGACTTGCGCTGGGTGGGGGCTGCGCCCACCACCGCGGCCATGCGGCGCTTCAGGCGCGCGCGCGGGCCGTACATCAGCACGTACATGGACCAGCCCAGCGCCATCAGCGCCGACAACAGCGCCAGGATGAACAGCGCCACCTCGGTGGGCAGCTGGGCCAGCTGGTCAAGCATTGGTCTCACCCAGGGCTTCGGCCAGCTCGCGGTCCAGGCCGAAATAGCGGGCGCGGTCCCAGAAGGCGGGGCGGATGCCGGTGGGGCGGTGGCGGCCGATGATGCGGCCGTGGGCGTCCTCGCCCACGAACTCGAACACCATCAGGTCCTGGAGCGTGATGACCTCGCCTTCCATGCCGACCACCTCGGTGATGTGGGTGATCTTGCGGGTGCCGTCGCGCAGGCGCGACGCCTGGACGATGACGTTGACTGCCGAGGCGATCTGCTCGCGCACCGCCTTGGCCGGCAGGTTATAGCCGCCCATGGCCACCATGTTCTCGACGCGCGACAGGGCGTCGCGCGGCGTGTTGGCGTGGATGGTGCCCATGGACCCGTCGTGGCCGGTGTTCATGGCCTGCAGAAGGTCGAAGGCCTCGGGCCCGCGGACCTCGCCGACGATGATGCGCTCGGGCCGCATGCGCAGGCAGTTGCGCACCAGGTCGCGCATGGTCACCTGGCCCACGCCTTCCAGGTTGGGCGGGCGGGTTTCCAGGCGGACCACGTGGGGCTGCTGCAGCTGCAGTTCGGCGGCGTCCTCGCAGGTGACGATGCGCTCGCCGGCGTCGATGTAGCGGGTCAGGCAGTTGAGAAGCGTGGTCTTGCCCGAACCGGTGCCGCCCGAGATCAGCACGTTGCAGCGGCACGCCGCGGCGACCTGCAGCACCTTGGCCGCCTGCGGGGTCAGCGAGCCGAATTCGACCAGCTTTTCCAGGGTCAGCTTCTCGCGCTTGAACTTGCGGATGGTCAGCGTCGGCCCGTCGATGGCCAAGGGCGGCACGATGACGTTGACGCGCGAGCCGTCGGCTAAGCGGGCGTCGCAGATGGGGCTGGCCTCGTCGACGCGCCGGCCCACCGCCGAGACGATGCGCTGGCAGATGTTCATCAGCTGGGCGTTGTCGCGGAACTTGATGTCGGTGAGCTCGATGCGGCCTTCGGTCTCGATGTAGACCTTGTCGCAGCCGTTGACCATGATGTCGGCGATGTCGTCGCGCGCGACCAGCGGCTCGAGCGGGCCGAGGCCGAGCACGTCGTTGCAGATGTCGGCGATCACCACCTGCTGCTCGGCCGCCGACAGCACCAAATTCCGCATGCTGATGATCTCGGCGACGATGTCCGAGATCTCCTCGCGCACCTGCTGGGGTTCCAGCTTGGCCAGTTCGCCCGGGTCGACCGAATCGATCAGGTCGTTGAAGATCGACACCTTGAGGTCGGACAGGCGCTGGTCCAGGTCGGCGCGTGCCGGGGCGGCGGCCTTGGCCTCGGCGTGAGGATGGGCGTGGGCGTGGGCGGCCGGCTTGGGCGCCGCCTCGGTGGCAGGCTTGGGGGCGGCCGTGGTGGTGCGTCGGCCGAACATGGCGCTTACCTCTTCAGCCAGTCGAGCAGGCTCTTGCGCCTGGGCGCCTTGCGGGCCGACGGGGTCTTGCCGGCGACCGTGGCGGCCAGCTGGCGGAACAGCTCGGCCACCTTGTGGCTCTTGGCGGCTTCGCCCACCATCTGGCCGTTGTTGGCGGCCTCGCCGAACACCTGGGGCTCGAAGGGGATCAGCAGCGCCGGGACGACGCCGATGGTCTCCTCGAAGTCCTTGGGGGTCAGCTGGGTCTTGCGGGCGGCGTCCATGCGGTTGAGCACCAGGCGCGGCGGCTGGGCGTCGCTGCCGCGGCGGCTGGCCAGGATCTCGACCAAGGCCTTGCAGTCGCGCAAGGACGGCAGGTCGGGGGTGGCGGTGACCACCACCTCGTCGGCGACGGTCAGCAGGTGCTCGGTCCATTCGCTCCACTGGTGGGGGACGTCGAGGACCACCACCGCGGCCATGCGCGCGGCCAGCTCGATCACCCGGTCCAGGCCTTCGGCATCGATGCGCTGGTGGTTGCGCGGCTCGCCCGGCGAGGCCAGCACCTGCAGGTGGTCGTCGTAGTCGACCATGCAGCGCTCCATCAGCACCTCGTCCAGGCGCTCGGGATGGGCCAGGGCATCGGCGACGGTCTGCTTGGCGTCGACGTTGAAGGCCAGCACCGAGGTGCCGAAGGCCAGGTCGAGGTCGGCATAGACCACCGGTTCCTGCAGAAAGTGGCCCAGCGTCCAAGCCAGGTTCTGCGCCAGCGTCGACGAGCCCGATCCGCCACGTGCGCCCCAGCAGGCGATCACCCGGCCCTTGGGGCCGCTGGCCGGATCGGCGAACAGGGCGGCCATGGCGTCCAGCACCTGCTGGGCCGCCACCGGGCGCAGCAGGTAGTCGCTGACCCCGCGCCCCATCAGGGTGCGATAGAGGTGGATGTCGTTGGCGGCGCCGATGACCAGCACGCGGGTGCCGGCCTCGCACACCTCGGCCAGCTGGTCCAGCCGGGCCAGCAAGGTGGCCTCGTCGTCCTCGTCCTCGACGATCACCACCTGGGGGGTGGGCGTCTCGGCGTAGTGGGCGACCGCCCCGGCCAGGCCGCCGCCGTGCACGGTCACACGCGACTTGGCCAGCCCGCGGTGGTCGCGGACCTGCTTGAGCACCTCGGCGACCTCAGGCGTCAGGGCGAAGGCGTCGATGGTCAGGCGCAGGATCACGGCCGCATCTCCATCCTATTTGCCGCCGCCGGCGATGCCGCTCAGCGACCCTTGCGTCTGCGCTTCGGCCTGCGAGCCGGTCGACTGGCCCTTGCCGTACTTGTCGAGCACGTCCGAGGCGCGGTTGCCGTCGCGGCCCGAGGCATCGCGGGCGCGGACCAGGTCGGCGGGGTTTTGCACCATCAGCGCCTTGTTGCGCTGGGTGGCGCAGCCCCAGTTGCTGTTGGGCGCGTTGGTCCAGTCGGGGTTGAGCCCGCGCTCGAAGGTGCCGCATTCGGGCGCCTTGGCCTCCCACACCGGCGCACGCACGGTGGCGGTTGCGGCGGGGGCGTCCTTGGCGACCTTGACCACCGGCCGGGCCAGGCCGTTCTCGGCCAGCACCGCGGCCAGGGCCTCGGCAAAGGGGGCGGCGTCTTCGGCGGCGACGATCTCGACCGGGCCGGCGCCGCGCTTCAGGCTTTCGGTGGCGATGCGCTTCAGACGGTCGCGGTCGAAGGCGGACGGATCGGTGCCCTCGACCGGGCGGTCGAACACGGCCACCGCGGCGCGCTGCTCGACGGCGATGGGGTGGGCCAGTCGGTAGTCGTGCTCGGACAGGTCGGCGGTGCAGGCGGTGACGGCCAGGGCGACGATCAGGGCGGCGGCGCGGTTCATCCCCATCACTCCACGATGTAGCCGAACGGGCCCTTGAGGGCGCCGGGCGGCGTCGGCGGCTCGGCGCCGCGGCGGGTATAGGTTTCCTGCAGCTTCGAGAACAGGAAGCGGTCGATGTCGGACGAGGGCGCGAAGCCGTCGGTCGGCGCCGCCAGTGCCGGCCCGTTCACCGGCTGGACCACATAGGCCGAGATGATCACCACCAGTTCGGTCTCGTTGCGCTGGAACGACGAAGACTTGAGCAGGGCGCCCAGGATGGGGATGTCCATGGCCCCGGGCAGGCCGGCCAGCGTCGAGGTGACGTCGTTCTGCAGCAGGCCGGCGATCATCAGGCTGCCGCCCGAGGGCAACTCCACCGTGGTGGCGGCGCGGCGCACGTTGATGGCGGGGATCTCTGCGGTGGACAGCTTGATGGTGCGCGTGTTCGACAGCGAGCTGACCTCGGTCGACATCTTCAGGCTCATGCGGCCGGGGTCCAGCACCACCGGGGTGAAGGACAGCAGCACGCCGAACGGCTTGAACTCGATGGAGATCTGGCCCTGGTTGTCGGCGATGGGGATGGGGATCTCGCCGCCGGCCAGCATGCTGGCGGTCTCGCCCGACACCGCGGTCAGGTTGGGTTCGACCAGGGTCTTGATCAGCCCCTGCTTCTCCAGCATCTGCAGGGTGCCGACCAGGGCGCCGACGCCGGTCCCCGACAGGGTGGCGGTGCTGAACATCTGCGCGGCGCTCTGGGTCAGGCCGGTCAGCGCGTTGGTGGTGACGCCGGCGATGGGGCCGCCGTCGAAGACCTTGACGTTGCTGGCCGACAGGCCGACGCCCAGTTCCTTCAGCACCGACTTCTGCATCTCGGCGACCTTGACGTGCAGCAGCACCTGCTGCTCGTTGCCGATACGCATCAGGTTGACCACGTTGGCGTCGCCGGGGACGAAGCGCCGGGCCAGGGTCCGCGCGGTGGTGGCGGCGGCGTCGCTGCGCACGCTGCCCGACAGGTAGATGCTGTCGGCCACCGCCGAGACCTGCAGGTTGCGCTCGTCGGGCAGGACCTGGGACAGCACCTCCTTCAGCGCCTGCGAGTCCACATGAACGTCGACCTCGAGCCGGCGGACGGCCTGGCCCTGGCGGTCGAGCAGGAAGACGTTGGTCTGGCCCACCCCGCGGCCCGTCAGGAACACCTGGGTGGGCGAGCGCACCATCACGTCGGCGATGTCGGGATTGCCGATGACGATGTCCTTGACCTGGGCGGTCAGCGCCACCTCGGCGGTCTTGTTGAGCGCAATGCGCACCGGCTCGGCGGCGGTGGGAAGGGTGCCGCGGATCATGGGCAGGGCGGCGCGCGCCGCGGCCGGGGTGGCCGCGTGGCCGCCCACCGGCACCACCTTGGCGCGCGGCGCCGCGGCCGGTGCCGGCGGCTCGGTGCCGCCTTCCTGGGCGCCGGCGGTCGCTGCGAACAGCGCCAGCAGGGCGGCGGCGAACAGGCGGGACAGGGGGCGCATGGGGATCATCTCGCGACACTCTGCGCCGACACCGAGCCGGCACGGTTGATGATGACGCCGCTGCCGCCCTGGTGGGTCGGCCGGGCCTTGGGCGCATGGACGGACTGCAGCGCCTTGCTGGCCTCGACGTCGGGGGTGAAGGGATCGCGGGGCTGGGCCGGCTTGGCCTCGCCGGCGGCCTGGTAGCCGCGCAGGACCAGGGACAGCTGCCCCAGCATGCTGGCGGCGGTCAGCAGCTCGGCCTGCTTGGGCGTGACCTCGATGGTGGCGGTCTTGCCCTGGATGGCGCCGCCGTCGCGGCCGCGCGCGATCTGCTGGTCGACCGCCAGGACCTTGACGTCTTCAAGCACCGTCTCGGCGGCGAAGCGGACGATGGGGCCGCCCTTGTCCTGGCTGTCGCCCTCGGTCTTGCGCACGTCGGCGGCCAGCACCACGTCGACCCGGTCGCCGGGGGTGATGAAGCCCGACACCGCGCTGGCGCTGGTGACGCCGATGCTGACGGCACGCATGCCGGGTGCCAGCAGGCCGGCCAGCACCCCGGCCGAGTCGGCGCGGAAGGTGGCGGCCGGGGTGAAGGGCTCGCCCTCGGCCAGGACGCGGCGGGTGACCATGCCCGTGTACTGGCCGCGGGCGTCGTCGCCGGTGGAGCGGGTGACCAGGCGGGGGTTGATGGCGGCCTCGGGCCAGCGCTCCCAGCGCAGGTCGTCGGCCTGCAAGGTGGTGCCGGCGGGAAGGTCGCGGGCGGCGACGAGGACCTCGGTCAGCGCCGCCTGCTCCATCTGGGCGCGGCGCATGGCCTGGGTGTCGAGCCAGCGCTTGGCCAAAAAGGCCGTCAGTCCGGCGGCGAGAACCGCCACCACCACCAGCACGATCGCTACGGGACGCATGTGATCCGTCCAATCCCCAAAAAGACAGCCCCCAGGTCATAGACCTTCGGGCAAAACCCGACGCCGCGCAACCCCGCCCGATCAGCCGACCAGGCGCGGCAGCAGCGTCGCCGCCCACCAGTCGAGACCGGCGGCGGCGATGGCGACGCCGTAAGGCACGTGTCCGGTCGCCGCGGTTCGCCCCAGCCATGACCCGGCGGGCAGCGGCAGGCGGCGGAAGACCAGCAGCAGCACCGCCAGCAGGCCGCCCGCCACGGCCATCACCAGCAGGAAGCGGGGAAGGGCGGCCAGGCCGATCCACAGGGCCGCGGCCGGCAGCAGCTTGGCGTCGCCGCCGCCCCAGACGCCCAGGGCGAACAGCCCGGCCGAGACGGCGAAGATGCCGAGGGCCACGCCCAGGTGGACGAATGCCGTCGCCCAAGGCAGGCCCGCGGCCCAGGCCGCCGGAACGAAGGCGGCCAGGAGGACCAGGGCGAAGCGGTCGGGAATGCGGAACGCGCGCAGGTCCGATGCGGCCGCGCCCACCAGGGCTGCGGCGAACACCAGACCGGCGGCGCTCAAGATTCCCTGTTGCATCTGCGTCTCCCCACCCTTCATGGCCCTCTCACGACAAGAGCGCTTCCCGAGCCTGCCCGGGAAGCGCTCTGGCGTCGAGAGGGGGCTTTGGGCCCTTCCCCTCGCCCGGGCCTTACATGCCCTTGGCGAGCTCGGTGCCGACCTTACTGAACACGCCGGTCAGGTTGGTGCCGGCGGTCGACAGGACCGCGACGATGGCGATCGACAGCAGCGCGGCGATGAGGCCGTATTCGATGGCGGTGGCGCCCTTGTCGTCGTAGCGGATCTTGCGGACCATTTCGTAGATGGAAGCCAACATGGTGGTTACTCCTTGCATGGGGCCCCTTGAGGCCGGTTCCGGGATCTGGGTTGGGGTTCCCGCCCTTCGTCCCTGTTCGCAAGATCAGGTATAGCACCACGTTCGAGGTAGGTAAGTGAAGGGGTTCACAATACGAAAATTTTATTTGCCACGACTTTGACATGCAGATTCGACAGCTTGAAACGCCGAGCGCCTCCCCGTTGCCGGGGAGGCGCTCTTGTTCGGGGCTTTTCGCCCTGGCGGGCTTACATGCCCTTGGCGAGCTCGGTGCCGACCTTGCTGAACACGCCGGTGAGGTTAGTGCCGGCGGTGCCGAGGACCGCGACGATGGCGACCGCGAGCAGGGCGGCGATCAGGCCGTATTCGATGGCGGTGGCGCCCTTGTCGTCATAGCGGATCTTGCGGACCATTTCGTAGATGGAAGCCAACATCGTCGTATCTCCTCGTTTCCGTCCCCGTCCTCGCATTTGCGGGCCCTGGGGTGTTCATCCTTGGAACCGGGTGCCTTGGCGTTGGTTTTTCGCCTTCCCGCCCGTTCCTCATGACAATAGGAATACGCCGATCCGACCCGTTCTTCTGTGAGGGCGCTCACAAAGAAGAAAAAAAGACCAAAAAATATTTATAGAATAAATTGCCGACAATTTTATGGATGTCGGGACCGGTTCAGTCGATGCCGGCTTCGGCCCCGGTCTCGGCGATGATGGCGCGCACGGTGGCGGCGTTGGCGGCCAGCCAGGCGTCGAAGGCGGCGATCAGCTGCGGGTGCTTGGCCGAGGACAGCAGGTAGGCGTCGCGGGTGTGGGGCTGGCCGGGATCGAAGGCCAGCGCGCCGGGCTGGCCCAGCACCGAGCCCAGCCGGTAGTGCGAGACCGCGACCGAGGCATAGCCGCCATCGACCCGGCCCTTGATCACTTGGTTGAGCAGCAGGTCCAGGCCGGCCGCCTCGCGCACCTGGACGGCGCCCGCCTCGACCCGGCCCAGCCAGGCGAACGGGGTGAAGCCGCTGATGGTGCCTAGCGTGGCCACCGGCTTGCCGCGGTTGGCGGGCAGCACCATGGTGCCGTCCACATAGCGGATCACCGGCTTGCTGTAGGCCACGGTGATGCCCTGCTTGGCCGGCGGGTTCCAATCGGGGCTGTCGGGAAACTTGAAGTCGATGCCGCCGCCGGCCAGTTCGGCATACAGCCGCTTCACCGGCAGCGGGCGATAGACCAGGCGGATGCCCTGGTCGGCGGCGAACCGGTCCAGGATCAGCCGGGCGGCGCCGCCGTACTGTCCGTTGGCCAGCACGCCGTAGGCCGGATAGTAGTCGTGGTTTTCGACACCGACGACGTATTCGGGTGGTGCCGCCTGTCCCCCGGCGCCCGGGGCCAACAGGGCCAGGGCGAGGGCGAGGGTGCGGAGGGCCGTCTTCAGCATGGGCGCGAGTTTAGACGGATCGGACGCCCGCGTCACGGCCTCTGCGCCGAACGGGCCAGCGCCTTGAGGATTTCGGCGTTGTCGCGCGCCATGTCCGGGGGCAGGTCCCGCCGGGCCATGCGCTCGGCCTCGTCGCCGCGCCCCTGCAGCGCCATGATCAGCGCCAGGTTCTGGCGGACCTGGGTGGTGGCCCGCGGGCTTTCGGCGGCGCGGCTCAAGGTGGCTGCCGCCTGCTCCAGCTGGCCGGCCAAGGCCTGGGAGAGCCCCAGGTTGTTGAGCACCACCGGGTTGTCGGGCGACAGTTCGAGCGCACGGGCATAGGCCGCCGCGGCGTCGGGGGTGCGGCCCTGGACGTCATAGGTGACCCCCAGGGCCGAGTGCACCTCCCACTGGCCGGGTGCGGCACCGCGCGCCTCCTCGAGGGTGCGCACCGCCAGCACGACGCGGTCGGCGGCCAGATAGTCCTTGCCCAATTCGGTCAGCAGGTCGGGGTCCTTGGGGGCCAGGCCCAGCTGGGTCTGCATCAGGTCGATGGCCTGCTGGGTTTCGCCGGCATAGCGCAGGTTGCGCGCCAGCGGCAGGGCCACCGTCTTGTCGCGCGGGTGGCGCTGGTACAGCGTGTTCCAGTGCTGGGCGGCGCCGCGGTAGTCGCGGGTGGTCTCGGCGTTGGCGGCCGCGGCGCGCAGCGACGGTTCGACGGCCTGGGCCATGGCGTCGTCCTCGCCCGCGGCCATGGGCAGGCCGGCGCATCCGGCCAGCAAAAGGACCGTGACGACGCAAGGAACCAGGGCTTTCATGTGAACCTCGTCACAGACTTCGGGAACAGGAAAAATATAGGATTTCAATATATTGTGCTAAGCCTGACCAAGGCGTCAATTTTCCGAGGAAAGTGCGCGAGATGAACAAGCTGACCGTCCTAGCCCTCGCCTTTGCCGGCCTGGCCACCAGCGCCGCCGCCCAGTCGCCCATCGAGGTGGGCAAGGGCCGCGCCGTGGCGGTGCACCTGGACCGGCCGGCGCGCCAGGTGGTCATCGGCGACCCGCAAGTGGCCGACGTCAGCGTCCAGAACTCGCGGCTGCTCTACGTCTTCGGCAAGGGCATGGGCGGCACCTCGCTGTCGGTGCTCGACGGATCGGGCCACGCCATCCTCGACGTGCCGGTGGTCGTGCTGCCCGGCGGGGCCGAGGGTGCGGTCACCGTCCACCACGGATCGGGCAAGAACGTCGATCCCGGCGGCCGCACCGTGGTGTTCGCCTGCGGCGACTCGTGTGTCCGCGTTCCCGATGGCAAGTCCGGCGCCCCTGCCGCCGCGCCTGCGGCCGCCCCCGCTCCCGCGGCAGCTCCGGCGCCGGCGCGCTGAAGGAGGTGACCCGTGCGCCCCGGCACCATCCGCCGCCTGGTCCGTGACCAAGAGGGCGCCGTCGCGGTGATGCTGGCGCTGGCGCTGCCCATGGTGCTGGGCATGATGACGCTGGGGGTCGAGTTCGGCCTGTGGTTCGCCGAGCGCCGCTCCCTGCAGACCGCCGCCGACGCGGGCGCCCTGTCGGGGGCGTTCGAGCTGACCGCCGGGCGCAAGACCACGGTCACCGCGGCCGCCACCACCGACGCCCGCAAGA
>JBLNBU010000127.1:0-5422 GCA_050260215.1 Actinomycetota bacterium | reverse complement strand
GGCCGGGACCACCTCGGACAGCACGCGCGCCCCCTGGCTGCCGCCCAGGACCAGCAGCGAGATGGGCGAGGCGTCGTCGAGCGGCGGATAGGGAGCGTCGCGCAGCGCCGCCACGGGCGCGCGCACCGGCATGCCGGTGTGGACCAGCTTGGGCACCAGGCGGTCGTCCAGGTGCGAGACCTCGGCATACGAGGTGGCGATGCGCCGCACCCGCCCGGCCAGCAGGCGGTTGGCACGGCCCAGCACCGCGTTCTGCTCATGGATGGCGGTGGGCAGGCCGGCCATGGATGCCGCCACCATGGTCGGCACCGAGGCGTAGCCGCCGAAGCCGATCACCGCCGCCGGGGCCAGCCGGCCCAGCAGCCCGCGCGCCTGCAGCACGCCCAGGCCCAGCTCGAAGACGGCGCGCGCGATGCGCACCGGGCTGCGGCCGGCGATGCCGCCGGCGGCGATGCGGTGGGTATCGATCCGGCCCAGCGCGCCGCCATAGGCCTGGCCGCGACGGTCGGTGACCAGCGCCAGGCGGAAGCCGCGATCGAGCAACACCTCGGCCAGGGCCTCGGCCGGGAAGACGTGGCCGCCGGTACCGCCGGCGGCAAGGACGACGAGGGGAGAGGTCATGTCATCGCCCTCAGGCGCCGGGCGCGCGCATCCGCGCGCTTGGCTCCTCCGCTTCGCTCCGGGGCGCTCGCCGCGCCCGCGCTGCGCTTCGCTCCGCTCATGACTCCAGCCCCTCCCGGCCATAGCGGGTCCGCGTCAGCGCCAGCACCATGCCCATGCCGAGCGCCAGGGCCAGCATCGACGAGCCGCCGTAGGAGATGAACGGCAGCGTCATCCCCTTGGTCGGCATCAGCCGCAGGGTCGAGGCCATGTTGATGATCGCCTGCAGCCCGAACTGCACCAGCAGCCCGGCGGTGGCGAGCACCACGAACAGGTTGTCCTCCTTGAGAATGCGGGAGAAGCCGCGCAGCACGATGAAGGCGAACAGGGCGACCACCGCCAGGCACAGCAGCACGCCGAACTCCTCGCCGCCAACGGCCAGGATGAAGTCGGTGTGGGCGTCGGGCAGCACCAGCTTGACCCGGCCCTCGCCGGGACCGCGGCCGAACAGGCCGCCGTTGCGGAAGGCGTTGAGCGCGGTCGCCACCTGGTAGGCGTCGCCGCTGGACGGGTCGAGGAAGCGCTCGACGCGGGAATGGACGTGGGGGAAGACGAAATAGGCGCCGACGCCGCCGACCACGCCCAGGCCGACCAGGCCGAGGACCAGCACCATGGGCAGGCCGGCCAGGAAGAACTGGGCGCCCCAGATCGCCGAGACGATCAGCGTCTGGCCGACGTCGGGCTGCAACAGCAGCAGCAGGGCGACGACGCCGTACAGGGCGGTGGCGATGGTCTTGCCGGGGAAGCCCGGGTTCAGGCGCGATTCCGAGAACATCCACGCCGCCACCACGGCGAAGGTCGGCTTGACGAACTCGGACGGCTGAATCGAGATGCCGGCCAGGGTCAGCCAGCGCTTGGCGCCCTTGACCTCGGCGCCGAAGATCAGCACGCCCACCAGCAGAGCCACCGCACCAAGAAAGCCGATGACCGCAACCCGGCGCACCTGGCGGGGCGACAGCAGCGACACCGCCAGCATGGCGACCAGGGCCGGGGCCAGGAAGACGAACTGGCGGCGGACGAAATGGAAGCTGTTGGCGCCGATGCGCTCGGCCACCGCGGGGCTGGCGGCCATGGTCAGCAGCAGGCCGATGCCGACCAGGGCGAACAGGGCGGCAATGCTCCAGCGGTCGACGGTCCACCACCAGCGGCCGAGGACGGAGGTATCGGTGCGGCCGAAATGCAGGCTCATGCGCGCCTCCGTCCGGGCATGGCGTCGACGAGGTCACGGAAGGCCTGGCCGCGGTGTTCGAAGCTCTTGAACTGGTCCCACGAGGCGCAGGCCGGGCTCAGCAGCACCACCGCGTCCTCATGCCCGTCGGCCAGGGCGCGTTCACGGGCGGCAGCTACGGCGGCGGCGAGCGTGCCGCTGCGGGTGAAGGCGACCTTGCCGTCCAGGGTGGCGGCGAACTGGTCGGCGGCCTCGCCGATCAGGAAGGCGTGGACGATGCGGCCGAAATGACGCTGCAGCGAGGCGATGCCGCCTTCCTTGGCCTGGCCGCCGATGATCCAGTAGACGTGGTCGTAGCAGACCAGCGCCTTCTCGGCGGCGTCGGCGTTGGTGGCCTTGGAATCGTTGACGTAGACCACGCCGTCGATCTCGGCCACCAACTCCTGGCGGTGGGCCAAGCCCGGATAGCTGACCAGCGCCTCGGCGATGGCCTCGGGCGCGATGCCGTCGGCGCGGGCGCAGGCATAGACGGCGCAGGCGTTCTGCCAGTTGTGGCGGCCGGGCAGGCGGGCGACGGCCTTGAGGTCGCACATCGGGCGGCCGTCGTCGAGCAGCACGCCGTCGGGGGCCGAGACACCCTTGTCGAGCACCCGCTCGGCCGAGATGCGCACCACGCGGCGGCCCTTGGCGGCCAGCTCGTCGGCGATGGCGCGGCAATGCTCGTCGTCGACGCCGACCACGGCGGTTCCGCCCGGCTTGACTTGCGCGAACATCCGCCGCTTCGAGGCCACATAGCCGTCCAGCCCGCCGTGGCGGGCCAGGTGGTCGGGAGTGATGTTCAGCAACACGGCGACATCCAGCGACAAGGTGTCGACCAGTTCCAGCTGGTAGGAGCTGAGCTCGAGGACGTAGCGCCCGTCCGGCCCCAGCTCGGGCATGGCCAGCGCTGCGGTGCCCAGGTTGCCGCCGGCGGCGCATTCGCGCCCGCATTCGGCCAGCACGTGGGCCAGCAAGGTGGTGGTGGTCGACTTGCCGTTGGTGCCGCTGACCGCCAGGAAGTGGGCGGCAGGCTTGGCCAGGGCCAGAAGCTCGACGTCGCACAGGATGGGCACGCCGGCCGCACGGGCCCGCTGGGCGACCGGATGGGGCGCGGGCCAGGTGTGGGGAATGCCCGGGCTCCACACCACCAGCGCCGCCTTGGCCACGTCGACCACCGAGAAGTCGGCGATGGCGATGCCGTCCTCGGCGGCGATGCGGCGCGCGCCCTCGTTGTCGTCCCAGGCCAGCACCCCGGCCCCGCTGGCGGCCAGCGCGCGCGCGGTCGCGGTCCCGGACTTGCCGAGCCCCATCACCGCCACCGCCTTGCCTGCCAGGGAGGGAACCAGGATCATGCCGCCCTCACCTGAGCTTCAGGGTGGACAGGCCGGCCAGGGCCAGGATGCCGGCGATGATCCAGAAACGAATGACAACGGTGGGCTCGGCCCAGCCCTTCTTTTCGAAGTGGTGGTGCAGCGGCGCCATGCGGAACACCCGCTTGCCGGTCAGCTTGAACGAGGCGACCTGCACGATCACCGAGACGGTTTCCAGCACGAACAGGCCGCCGACGATGGCCAGCACGATCTCGTGCTTGGTCACCACCGAAATGGCGCCCAGCGCGCCGCCCATGGCCAGCGAGCCGGTGTCGCCCATGAACACCATGGCCGGCGGCGCGTTGAACCACAGGAAACCCAGCCCGGCGCCGACCAGGGCGCCGCAGAACACCGCCAGCTCGCCCGAGCCGGTGACGTAGTGGATCTGCAGGTAGTTGGCGAACACCGCGTGGCCGACCACGTAGGAGATCACCGCGAACACGCCGGCGGCGATCATCACCGGCACGATGGCCAGCCCGTCCAGCCCATCGGTCAGGTTGACCGCGTTCGAGGCGCCGATGATCACGAACACGGCGAAGGGGATGTAGAACCAGCCCAGCTGGACCAGCACGTGCTTGAGGAAGGGAACCGCCAGGGCGCCGGCCAGCGGCTCGCGCTGCAGGCTGATGACCCAGATGGACGCCACCAGGGCGATGCCGATCTGGCCGGCCAGCTTGGCCTTGCCGGGCAGGCCCTTGGGGTTCTTCTTCGACACCTTGAGGAAGTCGTCGAGGAAGCCGATCAACCCGTAGCCCAGGGTGACCAGCAGCACGATCCACACGTACTGGGACCGAAGATCGGCCCACAGCAGGGTTGCGGTCGACAGCGCGATCAGGATCAGGAAGCCGCCCATGGTGGGCGTTCCCTTCTTGGTCAGCAGGTGGCTTTCGGGGCCGTCCAGGCGGATGGGCTGGCCCTGCTTCTGCCACTTGCGCAGCCAGTTGATCAGGCCGGGCCCGATCAGGAACGACACGATCAGCGCCGTCACCACCGCGCCGCCGGTGCGGAAGGTCAGGTACTTGAACAGGTTGAACACGCCAACCTGGTCCGCCAGCGGGTATAGCAGGTTGTACAGCACCTTCAGGACCCTTCCACCAAAGCCTTGACCACACGGCCCATGCGGCTGCCCGCCGAGCCCTTCACCATCACCACGTCGCCGGGACCGATCCCGGCCTTGACCAGCGGCGCCACCGCCTCGGACGATTCGCCATGCCCGCCGCGCTTGTCCTCGGGCAGGGCGGCCGCCAGCGCCGCCATCAGCGGGCCGGCGGTGAACACCAGATCGATGCGCCAGTCGGCGATCGCCTGGGCCAGGGCGGCGTGCAGGGCGGGCGCGTCGTCGCCCAGCTCCAGCATGTCGCCCAGCACGGCGATGCGGCGCGCATGCTTGGCCGGCTTGGCGGCGGCCAGGGTGGCGATGGCGGCGCGCATGGACACGGGCGAGGCGTTGTAGCTTTCGTCGATGACCTCGGCGGTGCCGCCGGCGACGGTGACCACGTGGCGTTCGCCCCGGCCCTTGGGCGGGGTCATGTCGATCAGCCGGCGCGCGCCCTGGTCGGCGTCGGCGCCCAGCGCGCGCACCGCCAGCAGCACCGCCAGCGAGTTCATCGCCCAGTGCAGGCCGGGCACCCCGATGCGATAGGCCACGGGGTGGTCCTTGAGCAGGGCGAACACCGCGGTCTCGTCGGGGTCGATGCCGCAGTCCAGCAGCCGCGCGGTGGCGTCGATGTGGCTGCCGAACGACCAAATGGTCTCGACGCCGGCGGCGCCGGCGGCGCCGGCCAGGCGGCGGAAATGCCGGTTGTCGCGGTTGAGCACCGCCACCCCGTGCGGCTCCAGGCCGGCGAAGATCTCGGCCTTGGCGTCGGCGATCTCCTCGGTCGAGGTGAAGAAGGCGGTATGGACCGCCTCGACGGTGGTGACGATGGCCACGTGCGGGCGGACCATGCGGGTCAGCGGGGTGATCTCGCCCGGGTGGTTCATGCCCAGCTCGAACACGGCGAAGCGCACGTCGCGGGGCATGCGCGACAGCGACAGCGGCACGCCCCAGTGGTTGTTGAACGAGCCCACCGAGGCATGGGTCGGGCCCTGCTCGGACAGCACCAGGCGCAGCATTTCCTTGGTGCCGGTTTTGCCGACGCTGCCGGTGACCGCGACGATGCGGGCGCTCGAGCGGGCACGGGAA
>JBLNBU010000126.1:0-3951 GCA_050260215.1 Actinomycetota bacterium | reverse complement strand
TGTGCAGCGACGGCCTGACCGACCAGGTCGGCGGGCCCCACGGGCGCATGTTCGGCCGCCGCCGGATGATCGAGGTGCTGGAAACCGTCGCCGCCCGCCCGCTGGCCGAGCAGCGCGACGCCGTCCTTGCCGCCGTCGAGGCCTGGTGCGGCGAGCAGAACCGCCGCGACGACTGGACTTTCCTGGCCTTCCGCCCCGTTCCCGGTTGAGCGGCGCCGAACCTGCTTCACATTTACTTCATCATTTTGGAGTAGGCGTGAAACGGGGGTGGTTCGGGAGGCGTCATGGAAGAGTCGCCGAAAGTCGACGACAAGGAAGCGTTGCTTCAGGCGTTGCTGCTGAAGATCCCCACCGTCGCCGATGCCCAGCACCTGAACGAATGCGCCAGCTTGGGGCTGGCCATGCTGCTGCGGCGTGATACCGACAAGCCGTTGCGCGACGAACTGGCCCACGAAATCGCCACCGTCATCGCCGAAATCCCCACCGGCCAGCCCCCCGAGCGCATCCGCGGCGAGATGCGCATGGCCGCCAACCGCTGCATCAAGATCCTGCAGGCCGCCAAAGAACGGCGGCTGCCACGCTCGGTCACCCATCCCGGCCAGAATTGGGCCCAGGCCGGCGGTGCTCATCATCACCACGCCGCCCACCGGCGGCGCCCGTCGCGCAAGCCCTGGTACATCGGGGCAGGAGTGGCAGGCGGGCTGGTGCTGGCCTGGGTGGTGTGGCACGGCCTCGGCCAGGAGGGCGAGGCCGACCTGAGCCCGGGCGAGCAACTGGCCTCGCAGATGGACGACGTCGCCCACGGCATGGGGCCGCCCACCCACGTGTTCGGTGGCGCGCTGAGGGTCGAGTACGTGGACGGACACCCGGTGGTGATCGCCGAGGACGTTCCGCCGCGCATGTGCGTGGCCGCCGGATGGGAGCTGGTCGGCGAAGGGCTGCTGACCATCAACGGTGTCACCGCGCCCCGGCTGTCGGCGGCCAAGATTTCGGAGCTGTGCAACGCGGTCGAGGGCAAGGCCACCATCATGTGGATGCCCAAGGCCGAAAGCCCGGCCGAGGCGCCGCAGCAATAGCCCTAGGCGGGGACGTGCCCCGTCGGCAGGGCGACGGTGAAGGTCGAGCCGCGTCCCGGCTCCGACCATACCTCCAGGCGCCCGCCCAGGCGCTCGATCATCTTCTTGGCGATGGGCAGTCCCATGCCGGTTCCCGGATGGTGGGCGCGGGTGTGCAGCCGCTGGAAGACGTGGAAGATCTGGTCGAGATAGATGGTCTCGATACCGATGCCGTTGTCGGCGACGTCGATCATCGCCCAGCCGTTCTCCACCCGCCCGGTCACCCGCACCGTGGCCGGCCGCTCCGGCGACCGGTACTCGACGGCGTTGCCGATCAGCACGATGAACACCTCGGTCAGCCGGTGCATGTCCGCCATCACCGACGGCAGGTCGTGGCTGTGCACGGTGGCCCCGGAAACGTTGATGCGGTTGGACAGGCGGGCGCAGGCGGCGTTCAATGCGTCTCCGGCGCTGACCGGGGCGGTGGGCAGGGGCAGGCGGTTCTCGGCCAGGTAGATCTGCACGTCGCGCAGCAGCTGCTTCATGCGCTTGGCGCTGCCGACCACCTCGTGCAGCCACTCGCGCCCCTGGTCGCCCAGCTTGTCGCTGAAGTCGCGCTCGACCAGCTGGCTGTAGCTGGCGATGGAGCGCAGCGGCTCCTGCAGGTCGTGGGCGACCGCATAGGCGAAGTTCTCGACTTCCTCGTTGGCGGCGGCGAGCGCGCGGGTGCGGGCCTCGACCAGGCTTTCCAGCCGGGCGCGCCGGCGCAACAGGTCGTAGGTCACCGCCAGCAAGATCACGCCGAACAGCACCAGCGCCGCCCGCAGTGCCGGGGTCTCGGGGGCCGAGAGCACCGTGGCGTCCCAGCCCGCGGGCGGAACGATCGCCAGCTCCCAATAGCCTTCGGGCAGTTCGATGCGCATGGAGACGGGATCGCGGCCGAACACCGACTGGTCGCCGCCCACCGGATTGCCGGCGGTGGTGCGCACGCCCCAGGCATAGCCCTCGAGCGACTGGCCGAGGTCGGCCAGCACCGGGTCCAGGCTGAACACCATGCCGACCGCGCCCCAGGGATTGTCGCCGTCATAGACCGCGTGGCGCGCGATCAGGCCCAGGCCACCCTGGATCAGGGTCACCGGTTCGTGCACCGCCATGCCGCGGACGGCGATGGCGCGGCGCACCGCGTCGGCAAAGCCCACCCGCTTGTCGGCCAGCAGGTCGTTGCCGATGACCTTGCGGTTTCCGGGATCGTCGGGATAGACCATCTGCACGACGAAGCGCGGGCAGATGCTGATGTTGCGGATGCCGGCCACCGAGCCGTAGATGGCCTGGGCGAACATGGGAAATTCGGTCGCCAGTTCCTTGGGATCGTGTTCGTGCAGCTTGACGGCGACGAAGGCTGCCAGGCCGCGCACCAGCGCCAGGCGCTGGTTCAACGAATTGGCCAGGGTGCCGCTGGCCGATACCGCCAGCACCGAGGCCTGGCTGCGCACGCGCCCCAGCCGGTAGTCGCCGTGCACCCCGTCGATCCACGTCGCGAACGCCGCCCAAGCCGCTGCCAGCACGGCCACTACGGCCACGGGACGAATGTTTCGGTAGACGGAAGACGAGGACATCGGGGGGAAGAGATGCGGTTGGCCTGGACGTTGGTATTACCATGCACAGGCAATTTTGAGTAGCCAATAGCGCAATTGATGAAGCTCACATTGTCGAGGCTGGAGTCACTTTAAAACCAGGAAACTCGGTCCCTCCGTGGAGCTCACCCATGGCCATCGACTGGTCTTCCGCCCTGCGCGCCGCCAACGTGCGCCCGACCCGCCACCGCCAGGCCCTGCTGCGCATCCTGCACGAGGGTGGCGCCCGCCACGTCACCGCCGAGGCACTCCACCGCGAGGCCCTGGGCGCCGGCATGCGGCTGTCGCTGGCCACGGTCTACTACACCCTGCACGAGTTCACCGCCTCAGGGCTGTTGCGCCGCATCGAGGTGGGCGAGCGCAGCTGGTTCTGCACCAACGCCTCCGAGCATTTCCACTTCATCGACACCGCCAGCGGCCGCATCGAGGACATTCCGGCGCCGGGCCCGCAGGTGGTCGGCATTCCCCAGGCCCCGGCCGGGATGGAGATCGTCGGCGTCGAGGTGCTGGTGAAGGTGCGGCCGATTCCCCCTGCGGCCTAGTCGTTCCGGCCATCTACCCGGCCGCGACGGGGCTGACGATGTCCAAGGGCGTTCCCAACGACGCCCGAGGATGATCCCGCATGACGGTTTCCGGTGATCCCGACGATTCGTTCTACGGCGTGGTGCGTCAGTTCCACCTTGCCGCCAAGCTTTATGTCGGGGCCTATATGGACTGGCGCGGCGCCACGCCCGGCGACGACATGGCCGAGCGCATGGCCCTGCGCAGTGCCGGCGAGGCCTTCGCCCGCGCCTGCCGCCAGGTCTGCACCCACCCGGTCCACACGGTGGCCGGCTTCCGGGCCAAGCTGGACCTGATCCACCGCGAGGCCTGCATCAGCGGCTTCGACGACAACCACCGCGACCTCGAGGCCCATGAACTGGCCGGACTGTTGCTGTCGGACTACGACCGGGTGTTCGGGCGTGGTGCGCGGCCCGTGTCGGCCTATGCGATGTTTCCCGGTTCTCCGCGGCCGGGCTCGGTGCTAGACCAGGGGGCATGACGACCTTTCCGCTCGCGCTTGCCGATGGCCTTTGGCTGTTTGCCGATCCCGGCGACGCGCCCAGCCGCCAGGCCGTGGTCAGGGGCGTGCTGGCCGGCCTGCTGGGCCGCTCGCCCGAGGCGGTGCCGGTGGTCCATGACGACCGCGGCAAGCCGGGCTTGGCCGACGGGGCCCTGTCGTTCAGCCTGGCCCGGCGCGGCGGCCTGCTGCTGGTGGGGGT
>JBLNBU010000125.1:0-8705 GCA_050260215.1 Actinomycetota bacterium | reverse complement strand
CGTTGGTCACGAAGTACGGGCTGGTGTAGCCGCGGTCGAACTGCATGCCCTCGACGACGTCCAGCTCGGTGTCGAGGCCCTTGGCCTCTTCCACGGTGATGACGCCCTCGTTGCCGACCTTCTCCATCGCCTTGGCGATCATGGCGCCGATCTCGGTCTCGCCGTTGGCGGAGATGGTGCCCACCTGGGCGATCTCGGCGTTGGTCGAAACCTTCTTCGAACGCTTCTTGACGTCGTCGATGACCGAGGCGACGGCCAGGTCGATGCCGCGCTTCAGGTCCATGGGGTTCAGGCCAGCGGCCACGGCCTTGGCGCCCTCGCGGACGATGGACTGGGCCAGCACGGTGGCGGTGGTGGTGCCGTCACCGGCCAGGTCGGCGGTCTTCGAGGCCACTTCGCGCACCATCTGGGCGCCCATGTTCTCGAACTTGTCGGACAGCTCGATTTCCTTGGCGACGGTGACGCCGTCCTTGGTGATGCGCGGGGCGCCGAACGACTTCTCGATCACCACGTTGCGGCCCTTGGGGCCCAGGGTGACCTTCACCGCGTCGGCGAGGATGTCGACGCCGCGCAGCATCTTGGCGCGGGCATCGGTGGAGAACTTGACTTCCTTGGCAGCCATGTGTGTGACCCTCGATCTTTAGGCGAGAACGCCGAGAATGTCCGATTCCTTCATGATCAACAGCTCGTCGCCGTCGATCTTGACTTCGGTGCCCGACCACTTGCCGAACAGGATGCGGTCGCCGGCCTTGACGTCCAGGGCCACAAGCTTGCCGTCATCGCCGCGGGTGCCCGGGCCGACGGCCACGACTTCACCCTGCATCGGCTTCTCCTTCGCGGTGTCGGGGATGATGATGCCGCCCGCCGTCTTCTCTTCGGATTCGAGGCGCTTCACCAACACGCGGTCATGGAGCGGTCTGAACTTCATTCGAGAACCTCCGTCTCAACAATTTGAATCTGTTCGTATGAACCCCTTGGGCCGGACCGGGGCTGTTAGCACTCACGGCCGGCGAGTGCCAACGATCTAGGAGGCGGGGGCGGACCTGTCAAGCACAATGGGCGCGATTTTTGGCAGCACTCTCGCGTCCGGGCTGCCAAGTCGTTGAATTGACACGGCTTTAACCGCATGTGAAGGATTATTGGCGTAGGATTGATCCATCGGAAGTTCCAGAATGGAGCCCGGCCATGAGCACCCTCGAACTGCAACTGCGCGGCTGGCGCCTGACCACCGCCGAGATCTTCTACCGCATGCCCGACCACCCCTGCCTGCTGCAGAGCTACATATGGCAGGAGATGGACAAGGCCCCCGACTTCCCCGAGCTCAAGCGCTTCCTGGAATTCTGGGAGCAGCGGCTGGACGGCAAGCTGCATTCGGTCAAGGTGGCCGCCTGCGAACTGATCACGCCCGGCGAACTGCGCGCGGTCGAGCAGGTGGGGTGGCTGCACTGAAGCATGTCCATTCATGGACAAGTCAGGAAACACACCTAGATAGACGGGGCGTCGCAACTTCCCCCAAGGGGCTTCCATGACTCCCCAGGACCGTGAGCTGATCGTTAGCGTGTTCGACCGCCTGGCCCGCGTGGGCGCCCAGGCCAAGGACCCCGAGGCCGAGCGCCTGATCTCGGAGCGCATGGCGCAGCTGCCCGACGCTGCCTATACCCTGGTGCAGGCGGTGGTGGTCCAGGACCTGACGCTGCGCCAGGCCCAGGCCCATGTCGCCGAGCTGGAACGCCAGCTGGCCGAGGCGCGCGCCGCCGTTCCCGCCCAGCCGCAGGGCAGCTTCCTGCCGCCCGGCGCCACCAACCCGTGGGCCCCGTCCCAGCCGCAACCGCAACCGCAACCGGCGGCGCCCATGTATGCGCAGGCCCCGGTGCAGCCCGCCTACGTCCCGCCGCCCCTGGCCGCCGGGCCGTGGGGGCAGCCGCAGCAGGGCGGCGGCTTCCTGCGCACTGCCGCCACCATGGCCGCGGGCGTGGCCGGCGGCACCCTGCTGGCCGAGGGCATCTCGTCGCTGTTCGGCGCCGGCCACCATTTCGGCGGCGGGTTCGGCGGCGGGTTCGGGGGTGGTTTCGGGGGCGCTCCGGCGGTGCCGACCACCGAGAACGTCACCATCAACAACTACTACGGCTCCGACGCCGCCCCCGACGATGCGGGCTACGACGACACCGACGGCGACGTGGGCGGCTACGACGACAGCCAGGACGTGTGAAGGGCGGCGCCTTTAACCCTTGAAGTACAGCAGCCCCTTGCGCCACTCGGTGGTGGCGGTCAGCCAGCCGGCGCGCAGGTCGGGGCCGTCGCTGGGGCGATAGGGCTTGCCGAAGTAGTAGCCCTGGCCGAAGCGCACCCGCAGCAGCTTGAGAAGGTTGGCGGTTTCGGCGTTCTCGACGTACTCGGCCACGGTGTGCACGCCCATGTCGCTGCACAGCTGGACGATGGCCTTGATGAACGAGACGTTTTCTTCCTCGTGCATGGCGCTCTTGATGTAGCTGCCGTCGATCTTGACGTGGTCCACCTTGAGTGCGCGCAGGTAGTGGAAGGCGGCGTTGCCGGCGCCGAAGTCGTCCAGGCACACCTCGTGGCCGCGGCCGCGGATCTCCTGCAGCACGTCGTTGACCGCGGCCAGGTTCTTGATGGTGGCCGATTCGGTCAGCTCGAACAAAAGCCGCTTCTTCAGGTTGCCGGCGGTGTTGAGCAGGGCGCGCAGCCGCTGGACCATGGTGGGATCCGACAGGGTGCGGCCCGACAGGTTGACGGCAAAGCGCAAGGACGGATCGGCGGCGGGGCCTGAGCGCATGGCGGTCAGCACCCGCTCGCAGACGGCCATGTCCAGCATGCCGACCATGCCGGTGTCCTCGGCGAACGACACGGTGTCGTAGGGCGACGCGTCGCCGCCGTCGAAACGCACCAGGCATTCGAAGTGGTGGACGACGTTGGTCCACAGGTCGACGATCGGCTGGTAGTACATCTCGAAGCTGCCGGTGGTGACCGTGGCGCGGACCTTGTTCATCTTGTCGACGGTCTGCGACAGCTTGGGCTGCAGGTTGGCGGCCAGCGTCTTCATGTCGACGGTCTCGTCGTCGGCGAACTGGTTCAGCGTATAGGCCAGCGCGCGCGCCACCTCCTCGGGCGGCACGTCGCCCACGTCGAGCACCAGGCTGGTGGCCGCGGTGGTCAGCGGCTTGGCCGCCGGCGCGGTCGCCTTGGACAGTTCGGCCACCGCGTCGTTGATGCTGGCGGCGGTGACGTCGGCGGTATGCACCACGCCGAAGCGGTTGTCGGCCAATTGACCGACGGCGTCGCCGCCGACCGACACGCCCTTCAGCATGCGGCCCAGTTCGGCGGCGAAGGCCTCGGCCGCCTCGGGGCCGGCCTGGGCGCGGAAGCTTTCCAGGTCGGGCAGTTCGAACATGGTCAGCAGATAGGGCGCGTCGGCCGGCGACTCTTCCAGCAGGGTCTTGGCCATGGCGCGGAAGCTGTCCTTGTCCAGCACCCCGGTGCCGGGGTCGCGCGCAGGCGGCTCGACCTTGGTGTGGGCCATGGCCACCAGCAGGCGGTCGGCCTGGTTGGGGCTGCGGTATCCCGACAGCGACACGTCGACATTGCCGCCGTCGGCACGCGCCAGGGCGATGACCAGGTTGCGGACCCGCTCGCCCTCGACCATGCGCTTGATCGCCAGGGCCAGGCGGGCGCGGTCGCGCGGGCCGGCCAGGTCGATGATGGTGGCCTCGGTCAGCTGGCGGGCGGGGCGGCCGAGCAGTGCCATGGCGGCGCCGACCGCGAAGGTGATGCGGCCGCCGTCGTCGGTTTCCAGCAGCAGGTCCGCCGCGGCGAAGGCGAAGCCGACATACTTGTCGTGCGCCTGCCCCAGCCCGTCCTTCTGTGGCGCCGTCGCCATGCCGTCACCCACCCCCGTTGTCCGTCGCCTACGATCATACCGTTGCCCGCGCGAGGAGTCATCCGCCTGACCCGCCGGGCCTTGCATTCCCGCACGGCTGGGGCTATAAGCGTCGCTTCCTCGAACGGACAGGGCCTGTAAAGGGCATGCCTTGCCGTTCAGATCGCTGTACACGAACACTTTCAAGGATAAGCGAAAATGCCCAAGATGAAGACCAAGAGCGCCGCCAAGAAGCGGTTCAAGCTCACCGGCTCCGGCAAGGTCAAGGGCAACGTGGCGTTCAAGCGTCACTGCCTGGCGTGCAAGTCCCAGAAGATGAAGCGGCAGGCCCGCGGCACCTTCTGTCTGTTCAAGACGGACGGGGACAACGTCAAGAAGTTCTTCCTGCCGAACGGAGGCTGATCCATGGCGCACGTCAAGCGGGGCGTGACCACTCACGCCCGTCACAAGAAGATTCTCAAGCTCGCCAAGGGCTATCGCGGCCGCGCCAGCACCTGCTTCCGCGTCGCCATCGAGAAGGTCGAAAAGGCGCTGCGTTACGCCTATCGCGACCGCCGCGCCAAGAAGCGCAATTTCCGCGCCCTGTGGATCCAGCGCATCAACGCCGGCGCGCGCGCCAACGGCATGACCTACTCGCGCCTGATGGACGGCCTGAAGAAGGCCGGCATCGCGCTGGACCGCAAGGTTCTGTCGGACATCGCCACCCGCGAGCCGGCTGCCTTCTCCTCGCTGGTCCAGAAGGCGCAGGCGGCTCTCCGCTAAGGCAGAGACTGAAGTCGACGTCGTGGAGGGGGTCGCCCGCAAGGCGGCCCCCTTTTGCGTCCATAAACGGGATTGTGAGCAGATGGAACAACTCGATCGGATCCGCGCCGAAGCGCTGGCCGCCGTCGCTGCCGCGACCGGCCTTGACGCGCTCGAAGCCGCCCGCGTCGCCGCGCTGGGCAAGAAGGGCACAATCTCGGGCCTGATGGCGACCTTGGGCGGCATGGGCGCCGAGGAGCGCAAGGCCGCCGGCGCCCGCCTCAACGCGGTCAAGGACGAGGTGGCCGCCGCCATCGCCGCCCGCAAGGCCGAGCTGGAAGCCGCGGCGCTGAACGAGCGCCTGGCCCGCGAGCGCATCGACGTCACCTTGCCTGCGCGGCCCGAGGCCATGGGCCGGGTGCATCCCATCAGCCAGACCATCGAGGAAATCACCACCATCTTCGCCCAGATGGGCTTCGAGGTGGCGGAAGGCCCCGACATCGAGGACGACTTCCACAACTTCTCGGCCTTGAACATCCCGCCCGAGCACCCGGCGCGGCAGATGCACGACACCTTCTATTTTGGCGAGAAGGAGGACGGCTCGCGCCACCTGTTGCGCACCCACACCTCGCCGGTGCAGGTGCGCACCATGCTGCGCTCGAAGCCGCCCATCCGCATCATCGCCCCGGGCCGCACCTACCGCTGCGATTCGGACATGACGCACACACCCATGTTCCACCAGGTGGAAGGCCTGGTGATCGACAAGAGCACCCATATGGGCCACCTCAAGGGCTGCCTGATCGAGTTCGTCCGCACCTTCTTCGAGGTCGACGACGTTCCGGTCCGCTTCCGTCCGTCCTTCTTCCCGTTCACGGAGCCCTCGGCCGAGGTCGACATCGGCTGCTCGCGCGAGGGCGGCGAACTGCGCATCGGTCCCGGCGCCGGCTGGCTGGAAATCCTGGGCTGCGGCATGGTCCATCCCAACGTGCTGGCCGCCTGCGGCATCGACCCCGAGGAGTACCAGGGCTTCGCCTTCGGCATGGGCGTCGAACGGGTGGCAATGCTGAAATACGGCATCCCCGACCTGCGCACCTTCTTCGAGTCGGACCTGCGCTGGCTCAGACACTACGGCTTCCTGCCGCTCGACGTGCCCACGCTGACCGGAGGGCTGACCCGATGAAGTTCACCCTGTCCTGGCTCAAGGACCATCTCGACACCGATGCCGGCCTGGACCGCATCGGCGAGGTGCTGACCATGATCGGCCTCGAGGTCGAGGCCATCGAGGACCCCGCCCGTGACCTGGCCGGCTTCGTCGTCGGCCACGTGCTGGAAGCCGAGAAGCATCCCAACGCCGACAAGCTCAGGGTGTGCAAGGTGTCCACCGGCACCGAGACCCTGCAGGTCGTCTGCGGCGCCCCCAATGCGCGCGCCGGCCTCAAGGTGATCCTGGCCCAGCCCGGCACCTTCATCCCCGTCACCGGCGAAAAGCTGAAGAAGGGCAACGTCCGCGGTGTCGAAAGCCAGGGCATGATGTGCTCGTGGCGCGAGCTGAAGCTGGGCGAGGACCACGACGGCATCGCCGAGCTGGCCGAGGACACCCCCGTCGGCAAGCGCCTGGTCGAGGTGATGAGCTTCGATCCCATGATCGAGGTGTCGATCACGCCCAACCGCGCCGACTGCCTGGGCGTGCGCGGCATCGCCCGCGACCTGGCCGCCGCCGGCCTGGGCAGGCTCAAGCCGCTGACCGTCATCCCGGTGGCGGGCAAGTTCGCCAGCCCCATTGGCGTGCGCCTGGACTTCGTGTCCGAGGCTGCCGACGCCTGCCCGCTGTTCGCCGGCCGCTTCATCCGCGGGGTCAAGAACGGCGAAAGCCCGCAGTGGCTGAAGGACCGCCTGACCGCCATCGGCCTGCGTCCCATCTCGGCGCTGGTCGACATCACCAACTTCTTCACCTACGACCTGGCCCGGCCGCTGCACGTCTTCGACGCCGCCAAGGTCAAGGGATCGATCCACGCCCGCCTGGCCAAGCCGGGCGAGAGCCTGGCCGCGCTCAACGGCAAGACCTACGAGCTTGATCCCGGCATGACGGTGATCGCCGACGACGCCGGGCCGGAAGCCCTGGCCGGCATCATCGGCGGCGAGCATTCGGGCTGCACCGAGGCGACCACCGAGGTGTTCCTGGAAGCCGCCTATTTCGATCCCATCCGCACCGCCGCCACCGGCCGCCGCCTGGAAGTGCTGTCGGATGCCCGCTTCCGCTTCGAGCGCGGTGTCGACCCGGCCTTCGTCGTTCCGGCCATGGAGCTGGCGACGAAGATGATCATCGAGCTGTGCGGCGGCGAGGCCTCGGAGCCGGTGATCGCCGGCACCGAGCCCGACTGGCAGAAGTCCATCGTCATGCGTCCCGGCCGCGTCGCCGAACTGGGCGGCATCGACGTGCCGCTGGCCAAGATCGAGCGCATCCTGCACGACCTGGGCTGCGCGGTGGCCGAACATGCCGACGGGTTGCTGGTCAACCCGCCGTCCTGGCGCGCCGACATCGGCGCCGAGCACGACCTGGTCGAGGAAGTCATCCGCATCAACGGCTATGACGCCATCCCGGCGGTGCCGCTGCCGCGCCCGTCCATGCCCAAGCCGGTGCTGACGCCGGCGCAGCGCCGCGCCGGCTGGGTGCGTCGCGCCCTGGCCTTCCGCGGGCTGGTGGAATCGGTGACCTGGTCGTTCCTGCCCCAGGCCCATGCCGAGCTGTTCGGCGGCGGTGCCGAGGCGATGCGGCTGGCCAATCCGATCTCGTCGGACCTCGACGTCATGCGTCCCAGCGTACTGCCCAACCTGGTGGCCGCGGCCGGACGCAACGCCGACCGGGGTCTCAAGGACTTCGGGCTGTTCGAGATCGGCGCCCAGTTCGACGGCCCCGAGCCCGGCCAGCAGCGCACCGTTGCCGGCGGCCTGCGGGCGGGCCGATCGGGTCCGCGCCACTGGACCGGCGCCCCGCGTGCGGTCGATGCCTTCGACGCCAAGGCCGACGCCCTGGCGGTGCTGGCCGCCGCCGGCGCCAATCCCGACAGCTTCCAGGTGGCCGCCACCGCTCCGGCCTGGTACCACCCGGGCCGGTCGGGCTCGCTGATGCTGGGCAACAAGCCCGTGGCCCATTTCGGCGAACTGCACCCCGGGGTGCTGGCCAAGATGGACGCGAAGGGTCCGCTGGCCGCCTTCGAGGTGTTCCTGGAGGCGCTGCCCCAGCCCAAGGCCAGGCCGACCAAGGCCCGCCCGCTGCTGAAGGTGCCGCCCTTCCAGCCGCTGGAGCGCGACTTCGCCTTCATCGTCGACAGCACCGTGGCGGCCGACGCGCTGCTTCGCGCGGCCAAGGGTGCCGACAAGGCGCTGATCGTCGACGCGGCGGTGTTCGACCTCTACGAGGGGGCCAACCTGGGCGAGGGCAAGAAGTCGCTGGCCGTCACCGTCACCCTGCAGCCGGTCGAGAAGACCCTGACCGACGAGGAGATCGAGGCGGTGGCCAGGAAGATCGTCGACGCCGTGGTCAAGGCGACGGGGGGAACCCTGCGCGGATGACCATCATCCTGGTCCGGCACGGCGAGACGCACTGGAACCGCGCCAAGCGGATCCAGGGGCATACCGACTCGCCGTCGCCGCTGACCTTGAAGGGCATCGACCAGGCGCGCGCCTATGGCGAGCGCATCCGCGGCCTGATCGGCAGCGGCCAGGGCTGGCGGGTGGTGTCCAGCCCGCTGGCCCGCTGCGTCCAGACCACCGCGGTGATCTGCGAGACCGCCGGGCGCGACTTCCACGACGCCGTGTTCGACGACCGCCTGAAGGAGGTTTCGACCGGCGAGTTCTCGGGCCTCTACAAGTCCGAGCTGGACGCCCGCTTTCCCGACCTGATGAAGGGCCGTGGCCGTGCCGCCTGGTACCTGCGCTGCCCCGGCGGCGAATGCTGGGAGGATATGACCGCCCGCATCGGTACCTGGCTCGCCGAACGCCGCGACGACGAGCAGGTGGTGGCGGTCACCCACGGGGTGGCCGGCAAGGTGATGCGCGCCCTTTA
>JBLNBU010000124.1:0-29826 GCA_050260215.1 Actinomycetota bacterium | reverse complement strand
CACGCTCGACGAGGTCGCCCGCCGGCGCCTGGGCCTGCTGCTGGTCGCCGGGCTGGCGGTGTCGGTGGCGCTGCTGGCCTTCGAATACCTGGCCGGCCGCGGCCTGAGCGTGCTGGTGGCCGGCACCAGCGCCGGCAACAAGTCGCGCTATGCCCGCGGCGCCACCATCGCGGCGCTGCTGCTGTGGCCGGCCGCCCTGGTGCTGCGCCGCCGCTTCGGCGCCCGCGCGGCACTGGCGGCCATGGGGCTGACCGTAGCGGTGGTGCTGGTGGGCGACAGCGGCTCGACCCGCCTGGCACTGGCCGCCGGCGTCGCCGCCGCTGCCGCGACGGCGCTGAGCGCGCGCGCCCGCACCGCCCTGCAGGTGGCGCTGGTGGCCGCGGTGGTCGCCCTGCCGGTGGCCGCCGCCCGGCTGCCCAGTCCGCAGGAGACCTTCCAGTGGACGTGGCTGCCCAATTCCCTGCACCACCGCCTGACCATCTGGAACTTCACTGCCCAGCGGGCGTTCGAGAAGCCGGTGCTGGGCTGGGGTTTCGACGCCGCCCGCGACATTCCCGGCGCCGACGTCGAGGTGCCCGTGCGCCGCTGGGCTGCCGACGGCACCATGCTGGCCGGGGTGACCGAGCCCCTGCTGCCGCTGCATCCCCACAACGCCATCCTGCAGTGGTGGCTGGAACTGGGCGCCGTCGGCACCGCGGTGATGGTCGGCTTCGGCCTGTGGCTGCTGGGCCGGGCCGGCACCGGAGAACCCTGGCAGCGGGCCGCCCGCATGGGCGCGATCGTGACCGCGCTCGGCATATCGACCATCAGCTACGGGTTCTGGCAGGCATGGTGGCAGGGCGGCCTGTGGCTGGCCGCCGCCCTGCTGGCGCTGCCTGGGGACGAAAAGGCTTAAGGCTTCGCCCAGCAGGCCAGCCAAGTCATGCTTTCCGGCCGGCCCTCGTCGACCACCAGCCAGCGGTCCAGCTCGGCCCAGCCGGCCATGGCCGGAACCAGGTGCGGGTCACGGCCGCCTTCGTGCAGCAGTTCCAGCGCGTGGGTCGGGCCCAGGCGGCGCTGCAAGGTGGCGGTGATCGAGTGGTCGACGAAGTCGTGGCACTCGACCAGGATGTCGCAGCGGGCCAGTCCGGGCACCTTGTCGGGGTCCAACAGGTCCAGCTCGGCGCCCTCGCAGTCGATGACCAGCAAGGTGCGCCCGTCGCCGGCGCTGTGGTCGGCCAGGAGCGCCGTGGTGCATTCGCCGCCGGTGGTCACCGTCACGCCGTTGGCCTGGGCGGCCTGGGCGCAGACCCGGGTCGCGGCGGTGTCGATGTCATAGGCGAACACCTGCGCGCCCGGCAGCAGCCGGGCCAGGCCTATGGCGTAATAGCCCTCGGCGCAGCCGACATTGACGACGCGGGCCGGCGCACGCGCCACCGCCTGGCGGATGGGCTCGTGCAGGTTGGCCTCGTAGCAGCCCAAAAGCTTGGTGGCACGGTCGCCGTCGCCCCACGAACTGGCCGAGGGCAGCTCCATGCCGGCGAACGGGCCGGACTGCACCGTCGCGCCATAGGCGCGCACCAGCTCGTCGGTCAGCTCGGCCTTGCGGGCGCGCGCCGCCATGTGGAACATCCGCTTGGGCCCCATCCGCCCCAGCAAGGCCTTGAATGCGAGCTTGGTCAGGCTGGCCATGGCGGTCAGAACTTCCGTTCGGCGATCAGGGCGTCGGGCATGCGGACCATGCGGATGTGCTGGGCCAGCGCGTGCATGATCGACTGGTGGACGTCCTCGACCACGCCGTAGTTGTCGGCATCCACGTGCACCGCGACGTCGGCCAGCTTTGCCGTCCGCCCGCCGGAAAATCCGGTCAGCGCGATGGTGGCGACGCGGTTGTCCCGCGCCCATTCGACCGCACGCACCACGTTGTCGGAATCCCCCGACGAGCTGATGGTGACCAGCACGTCGCCCGGCCGCGCGAACAGCTTGAGCTGGTAGGCGAACACCTCGCCGTAGGAGACGTCGTTGGCGATCGCGGTCATCAGCTCGATGGTGGCCGACAGGCTGTGGACGCGGGGGCGAAGCCCGGTGTCGCGCGACAGGCCGTTGGCGTGGTCGCACACCAGGTGGTTGGAGATCGCCGCCGAGCCGCCGTTGCCGCAGGAATAGACCTGGGCGTCGCGCGCCAGCGCGTCCGACAGCAGGCGCTCGGCCGCGGCCAGCGCGTCGCGCGACACCGAGGCGGCGGCGCGCGCCAGCTGGTCGGCATAGGCGTCGAAATACTCGGCCATGGAGCCGAAGCGGCGGTCGGGGAAACTCATGGATCTCTCGGCGAGCCCTTGTCAGCCCGCGAGTGTTACCAGATCGGTCCGGGGTTCTCAAAGCCCCAGTTGAGCCCCCAAGGTTGCGCGGGAGCGATTTGGCACTTATTCATCGCTGTTGGGTTTCCTGCCCCAGATCGAGGCCGCCGATGAACTACGCCCGCACCGCCCTGCTGCTCGCCGCCATGACCGGCCTGTTCCTGGCCGTGGGCTGGCTGGTGGGCGGCCAGTCAGGCATGGTGTTCGCCTTCATGGCCGCACTGGCCATGAACGTGTTCGCCTATTGGAACTCGGACCGCATGGTGCTGGCCTCGTATGGCGCCGTCGAGGTCGACCGGGTGGCCGCGCCGGGCCTTTACGCCATCGTCGAGCGCCTGGCCGCCCGCGGCGGCCTGCCCATGCCGCGGGTCTACATCATCGACAGCCCCCAGCCCAACGCGTTCGCCACCGGCCGCAACCCCGAGCACGCCGCCGTGGCCGCCACCACCGGCCTGCTCGACATGCTGGCGCCGGAAGAGGTGGAAGGGGTGATGGCCCACGAGATGAGCCACGTGAAGCACCGCGACACCCTGATCATGACGGTGACCGCCACCATCGCCGGCGCCATCGGCATGCTGGCCAATTTCGGCATGTTCTTCGGCATGAGCCGCCGCTCGGACGAAGACGGGGGCAGCCCGCTGGGCGTCGTCGGCGGGATCATCGCCGCCCTGGTGGCGCCCATCGCCGCCATGCTGGTGCAGATGGCCATCTCGCGCACCCGCGAATACGCCGCCGACCAGGAGGGTGCGGCGCTATGCGGCAACCCGCTGTGGCTGGCCAGCGCGCTGGCGCGCCTGGAACAGGGGGTGGCCGCCATCCCCAACCCGGCCGCCGAGGGCAATCCCGCCACCGCGCACCTGTTCATCGTCAACCCGCTGTCGGGGTCGGGCATGGACAACCTGTTCTCGACCCACCCCAGCATGGAGAACCGCATTGCCCGCCTGCAACAGATGGCCGCGTCCATGGGCATGACCTGGGGGGCGCGCTCGGCCCCGCCGCCGTCCGCGCCGCGGCGCGGGCCGTGGGGCTGACCGCCATGGCCCGCCCCACCGATCCGCGCGCGCTCGCCGCCGACCTGCTGCATGCCGTGCTGGGCGACAAGCGCCTGCTGGACGAAGCCTTCGAGGCCGAGAAGCGCCTGGCCAGGCTGGACGAGCGCGACCGTGCCTTCGTGCGCATGCTGGTCGCCACCGCGCTACGCCGCCTGGGCCAGGTCGACGACCTGCTGAAGCGCTGCCTGGACCGGCCGCTGCCGGCCAAGGCCGGCCGGGCCCGCGCGGTGCTGCGCCTGGGTGCCACCCAGCTTCTGTTCCTCGACACCCCGCCGCATGCCGCCATCTCGACCAGCGTCGAGGTGCTGAAGGGCACGCAGCTGGCCGGATTCGCCGGGCTGGTCAACGCGGTGCTGCGCCGCCTCGACCGCGAAGGCCGCGCGTGGATCGCCGCCCAGGACGCCGCCCGCCTGAACACGCCTGCATGGATGTGGGACTCGTGGGTGGCCAGCTACGGCGAGGCCACCGCACGCGCCATCGCCGAGGCCCACCAGCGCGAGGCGCCGCTGGACATCTCGGTGGCGGGCGACCCCGCCGCCTGGGCCGGGCGGCTGGAAGCCGAACTGCTGCCCACCGGCACCCTGCGCCGGCCGCCGGGCGGCGACATCGCCTCGCTTCCCGGCTTCGCCGAGGGCGCCTGGTGGGTCCAGGACATGGCCGCCGCCCTGCCCGTGCGCCTGTTGGGCGAGGTGAAGGGCCGCCGCGTCGCCGACCTGTGCGCGGCACCGGGCGGCAAGACCATGCAGCTGGCCGCCGCCGGGGCCCGGGTCACCGCCGTCGACCGCTCGGGCCGGCGGCTGGCGCGGGTCGAGGCCAACCTGAAGCGCATGGGCCTGGCCGCCGAGGTGGTCGAGGCCGATGCCGGCGCCTTCTCGGCGCCCGATCCGTTCGACGCGGTGCTGCTGGACGCGCCGTGCTCGGCCACCGGCACGCTCAGGCGCCACCCCGACGGGCTGTGGCTGAAGGGCCCGGGCGACGTCGCCGTGCTGGCCGACGGCCAGGCCGCCCTGCTGGACGGTGCGGCACGGCTGGTCAGGCAAGGCGGCCTGCTGGTCTATTGCGTGTGCTCGCTGGAACCGGCCGAGGGCCCGGCCCGCATCGAGGCGCTGCTGGCCTCGGGCGCGCCCTGGCGCCGCCGCCCGATCGAGGCCGCCGAGACCGGCGGCCTGGCCGAGCTGCTTACGCCTGCCGGCGACCTGAGGACCCTGCCCTGCCATCTGGCCGACAAGGGCGGCATGGACGGGTTCTACGCCGCGCGGCTGGAACGGCTGTGAGTCCCCGCAAGCGTTTCGTCTTGGACACGCCACATTCGCTGGGCTAAATCAGACGACGATCGCCCGGGGACCAGATGAGACTGCACAGGGGACACATCACCTTCCTGCACGACGTGACGATGGCGGCGCTGTCGTTCGTCGCCTCGCTGTACCTGCGCCTGGGCGACGACCTCGGGCGGTTCTGGGACGTGGAAAGCCTGGTTATGGCCACCGCCCTGTTCACCGTGGTGGCCGCGGTGGTGTTCCTGTCGCAGCGCATGTACCAGGGCGTCTGGCGCTATGCCTCGGTCAACGACCTGTTGACCATAACCCGCGCCGTCACCCTGACGGTGCTGACCTTCACCGCCTTCTTGTTCCTGATCACCCGCCTGCAGGCGCTGCCGCGCTCGCTGCCGGTGATCAACTGGTTCGTGCTGCTGGCGTTGCTGGGCGGTCCGCGCTTCGTCTATCGCAGCGTCAAGGACCGCCGGCAGGCGCGCAAGGGCGGCCACAAGGTGCCGGTGCTGCTGGTCGGCGCCGGCGACGAGGCCGAGCTGTTCATCCGCGCCACCCGCGCCCCCGATGCAGAGTACCGCGCCGTCGGCCTGGTGTCCGAGCGCGGCCAGCGGGTCGGGCGCAACATCCACGGCATCGACGTGCTGGGCACCACCGACGAGCTGGAAACGGTGGTGGCCGAGCTGAAGCGGCGCGGATCGGCGCCGCAACGCCTGATCGTCACCGACCACCGCCTGGACGGCGGGGTCATGCGCACCCTGCTCGACGACGCCGACCGGCTGGGCATGACGCTGGCGCGCATTCCGCGGTTGACCGACCTCAACCACGACGTCTCCGACCGCCTGACCATCCGCCCCATCGCCGTCGAGGACCTGCTGGGCCGGCCGCAGACGGTGCTGGACCGCGCCGGCATGGAGGCGATGATCCGCGGCCGCCGCGTACTGGTCACCGGCGCCGGCGGTTCCATCGGCTCGGAGCTGGTGCGCCAGATCGCCGACTATGGCCCGGCGCGGCTGGTGCTGCTGGATGCGGGAGAATTCAACCTCTACCAGATCGACATGGAGGTGGCCAACCGCTGGCCCGACCTGGTGCGCGAGCCGGTGATCGGCGACGTGCGCGACCAGGCCCGCATCGAGGCGGTGATGGCCGCCACCCGGCCCGACCTGGTGTTCCACGCCGCCGCGCTCAAGCACGTGCCCATGGTCGAGCACAACCCGCACGAGGGCCTGCTGACCAACGCGGTGGGCACCCGCATCGTCGCCGACGCCTGCCTGGCCGCCGGCGTGGCCCTGATGGTGCAGATCTCCACCGACAAGGCGGTCAACCCCACCAACGTGATGGGCGCGTCCAAGCGCGTGGCCGAGATGTACACCCAGGCGCTGGACGTCGAGCGCGGCGCCACCCGCTTCGTCACCGTGCGCTTCGGCAACGTGCTGGGCTCGACCGGCTCGGTGGTGCCGCTGTTCCAGAAGCAGCTGGCCGCCGGCGGACCGCTGACCGTCACCCACCCCGACATGACCCGCTATTTCATGACCGTGCGCGAGGCGGTCGAGCTGGTGCTGCAGGCCTCGGCCTTCGGCATGGAAGGCCCGGCCTACCGCGGCCGCATCTTCGTCCTCGACATGGGCGAGCCGGTCAAGATCGTCCACCTGGCCCGCCAGATGATCCGCCTGGCCGGCTTGCGTCCCGACGTCGACGTGCAGATTTCCTTCACCGGCCTGCGCCCCGGCGAAAAGCTGTTCGAGGAGATCTTCCACGGCGCCGAGCCGCCCGTGGCCACCGAACGCCCCGGCATCCTGGTGGCGGCGCCGCGTTCGGTGGATGCCGACGAGCTGGGCGTGGCCCTGGACGAGCTGGCCCAGGCCTGCCGCGCCCACCGCCCCGAAATCGCGCTGGCCATCCTGCGCCGTCTGGTGCCCGAATACGCCCCCAACGCCGAGGCTCCGGTGGCCGAGGCGGTGGCCACCGCCGCCGCCCGCTAGGCCCATGCTCCACCTGCTGCGCACCGCGCTGTCGCTGCCGCCCCGCGAGGCGGCAAGGCGGGCGGCCCGCTTCGCCGCCCGCATGGCGCGCGAGACCGTGTCCACCCGACGCCATCGCCGCCGCTGCAGTTTCGAGCCCGCTTGCGCCCGCCTGGCCCGCCTGCCGCTGCCTGATGTCGAGGCCGAAACGATTTTGGCCGAGGACTGGCTGGCCCACCGCTTCGACCTGCTGGGATCGGGGCCGGTGCGGGTGGCGCATGGCGAGACCTATGCCGGCTTCGGCCGCTGGCGCTATGGCCCCGGCCCGGCCCTGCCCGCCGACTGGCGCGCCGCGGTGGCCGCGCAAGCCTGGCCGGCCAACCAGGCGCGCGCCCGCGCCATCCTGGACCTGATCGCCGATCCCTATACGCCCATCGACTGGCACGTGGACTTCAAGTCGGGCTGGCGCTGGTCGCCACGGGTGTGGGGCCCCGGCACCCCCTATGCCCACCGCCCCGGCGTCGACGTCAAGGTGCCGTGGGAACTGGCCCGCCTGCAACACCTGCCGGCGCTGGCGGCAGGTGGCCAAGTGCGCGAGGTGCGCAACCAGATCCTGGATTTCCTCGGCGCCAATCCGCCTAACTGGGGGGTCAACTGGGCCTGCGCCATGGACGTGGCCATCCGCGCCGCCAACATGGCGGTGGCGCGCGAGCTGCTGTTGCGTGGCGGCCACGTCCTTGACGACGCCTTCGAGGCCGAGCTGGCGGCCGGCATCCTGGCCCACGGCCGCTTCATCGTTGCCAATCTGGAATGGTCCGAGCACCATCGCGGCAACCACTACCTGGCCGACCTGGCCGGGCTGGCCTTCGTCGCCGCGTCACTGGCCGGCGACGAGGCGGCGGCCTGGACCGACCTGGCCGCCCACGGCATCGACGAGGAGATCCGCCGCCAGTTCCTGGCCGACGGCGGCAATTTCGAGGCCTCCACCGCCTATCACCGCCTGTCGCTGGAGATGGCCGAGGCCGCCGCCGCCCTGCTGGCGGGCCTGGGCCGGCCGCTGTCGCCCAAGGCCACCGACCGCCTGGCCCGCGCCCGCCGGTTCGCGCAAGACACCACCTTGCCCTCGGGGCGGCCGCTGCTGGTCGGCGACAACGACTCGGGCCGCTTCCTCGGCGTGCGCCTGCCGGTGGCGCCGCCCGGCCCGCGCCCGCTCTTCGCCGCCCCCATGGCGGCCGTCGCGCCTGCCGCGCCGGTGCGCGTGGTGATCGTGCCGCCCGATCCGGCGGCGCTGGCCGGGCTGGAGTCGGTCGCCTATCCCGACTTCGGTCTGTATCTGTGGCGTAACGATCGTGCGCTGATCGCCCTGCGCTGCGGGCCGATCGGCCAGAACGGCCAGGGCGGCCACGCCCACAACGACCAGCTGGCGGTCGAGATCGAGATCGACGGCATACCGTTCGCCCGCGACCCCGGCACCTTCGTCTACACCCCCGACCTGGCGGCACGGAACGCCTGGCGCTCGGCCCTGGCCCATTTCGTGCCCCGCCGCGGCCACCTCGAGCCTGCGCGCCTGCTGGCCCCGTTCAAGCTGGAAGACCGCGCCCGCGCCGAATTGGTGCACCTGGACGACAGCTGCGCCGTGGCCCGCCACCACGGCTTCGGCGAGCCGGTGTGGCGCCGCCTGGCCATTGCCGAGGGCACCGTGGTGGTCGAGGACTGGCCTGCAGACGCCCCCGCCACCCACGTGCTGCGCACCCCGGAGGCCCTGGCCGCCCTGTGGGGAATCACCGTGCCCTATGCGCCGGGGTATGGGGTGGTCAGTCAGGCTTAGGTTTCCAGCAGCGCGCCTCAGGAAGAAGGAAGGGAATCCATCAGCCCCTCGACCACCCGGCACAGCCGCGCCAGGTCGCCGTCGCGGGACAGGCGGTGGTCGCCGTCCTTGACCAGCAGCACCTCGACGTCGTCGCCGGCCAGGCAGTCGGCGATGCGCATGGCCGTCTGCCAGGGGACGTCGGCGTCCTGCTGGCCGTGGATCAGGCGGACCGGACAGGCAAGGTTGATGGCGTCGCGCAGCAGCAGGTGGTTGCGACCGTCCTCGATCAGCCGGCGGCAGACCCGCCACGGCTTTTCGGGCTCGTAGTCGTTGGGCAGCATCACGGCGCCGGTCTCCATCAGCTCGCGGCGCTGCTCGAAGCTGAATTCGGCCCACATCAGGTCCTCGGTGAAGTCGGGTGCCGCGGCGACGCCGACCAGGCCGGCGACGCGCTCGCGCCGCTCGAGCGCCGCCAGCAGTGCGATCCAGCCGCCCAGGCTGGACCCGACCAGCACCTGCGGGCCCTCGGTCAGCTCGTCGATCACCGCCACCGCGTCCGCCGCCCAGCGGCCGATGGTGCCGAGATCGACATCGCCCGACGAGCTTCCGTGACCGAAAGCGTCGAAGCGAAGAAAACCGTAACCCTTGGCGCGGCACAATGCCTCGAGCGCCAGGGCCTTGCCGCCGGTCATGTCCGAGTGATAGCCGTGCAGGAAGACCACGCCCGGGCTTTTACCGGCCATTCGGCGGTAGGAGATTGTCGCGCCGTCGGCCCGTGTTAATATCCCGGCCCCCACCGAGGGAAGCTCGTCAGCGTTCTGGGTCATCCGCCAAGTCCATGTCGTCCGAAGAAGCACCAACCATCCAAGCCGCAGCCGGACCCGGCCGTCAACCGGTCGTATTGCAGGTTCTGCCTGCCCTGGTGACCGGGGGGGTCGAGCGCGGCACCGTCGACATGGCCGCCGCCCTGGCCGAAGCCGGCTGGAAGGCCATCGTCGCCTCGGCCGGCGGCCCCATGGTGCGCGAGCTGCTGCGCGCCGGCGCCGAGCACGTCACCTTGCCGCTGGACAAGCGCGGGCCGTTCGCCATTCGCGCCAATGCCGACCGGCTGGCCCGGCTGGTGACCGATCTCGGCGTCGACATCCTGCATGCGCGCTCGCGCGCCCCGGCGTGGAGCGGCTGGATGGCGGCGCAGAAGACCGGGGTGCATTTCGTCACCACCTTCCATGGCACCTACAATCTGGGCCTGTTCGGCCTGAAGAACCGTTACAATTCCGTCATGACCCGCGGCGAGCGGGTGATCGCCATCTCGGACTTCATCGCCGAGCATGCGCACCGCATCTACGGCCTGGACCCGGCCCGCATCCGGGTGGTGCCGCGCGGCATCGACCTCAAGAAGTTCGACCCCACCCGGGTGTCGCCCGAGCGCATCATCCAGCTGGCCCAGAAGTGGCGCCTGCCCGACGGCTACCGCGTCATCATGCTGCCCGGCCGCCTGACCCGCTGGAAGGGCCAGGCGGTGTTGATCGAGGCCCTGGCCCGCCTGGGCCGCCACGACCTGCGCTGCCTGCTGGTGGGATCCGACCAGGGGCGCACCGGCTACCGGGCCGAGCTGATGGAGCTGATCCGCCGCCACGACCTGGTGGACGTGGTGCACATCGTCGACGAATGCAACGACATGCCGGCGGCCTACATGCTGACCGATGTGGTGGTGTCGGCCTCGACCGACCCCGAGGCGTTCGGCCGCGTCGTCGTCGAGGGCCAGGCCATGGGCCGCCCGGTGATCGCCACCGACCACGGCGCCCCGCGCGAGACCATCCTGCCCGGCGAGACCGGCTGGCTGACCCGGCCGGGCGACGCCACCGCCCTGGCCCAGGCGCTGGACCGCTTCCTGGCCCTGTCGGTCGAGCAGCGCGACGTCATCGCCGCCCGCGCCATCGAGCACGTGCGGGCCAATTTCTCCAAGGAAACCATGTGCGCCCGCACCATGGCGGTCTACCGCGAGGTGCTGGGAGAAGCGGACTGACCCCGGCCGTGGAGCGCATTCTGGTCATCAAGCTGGGCGCGCTCGGCGACTTCGTCCAGGCCAGCGGCCCGTTTGCCGCCATCCGCAAGGCCCACGGCGGCGCCGAGATCACCTTGCTGACCACCCGGCCGTTCGCCCAGTTCGCCGCCGCCAGCCCGTGGTTCGACCGCGTGTGGGTCGATACGAGACCGAAACTATGGCAGCCGCACAAGGTTTGGGCCCTGCGCCAGAAGCTGCGGAACGGCGGGTTTGCCCGCGTCTACGATCTGCAGACTTCGGACCGCTCGGGTTGGTATTTCCGCCTGATGGGCGGCGGGGTCCCGTGGTCGGGGATCGCGCCGGGCTGTTCGCACCCCCACGCCAATCCCGGCCGCGATTTCATGCATACGCTGGACCGCCAGCGCGAGCAGCTGGCCATGGCCGGCATCGCTGACGTCGGGCCACCCGACCTGTCGTGGGTGGCCGCGGACACCGGCCGCTTCGCCCTGCCCGAAAGTTACGCCCTGCTGTGCCCGGGCGGCGCCCCCCACCGCCCGGCCAAGCGCTGGCCTGCCGACCGCTTCGCCCAGCTGGCCGCCTGGCTGACCGCCCGCGGCCTGACCCCGGTGCTGCTGGGCACCGCCAGCGAACAGGCCGAACTGGCCGCCATCGAGGCCGCCTGCCCCGCCGCCCGCAGCCTGGCCGGCCAGACCTCCTTCCTCGACATCGTCGTCTTGGGCCGCGGTGCCGCCCTGGCGGTGGGCAACGACACCGGCCCCATGCACCTGATTGCCGCCGCCGGCTGTCCAAGCGTGGTGTTGTTCTCCCACGACAGCGACCCCAGCTTGTGTGCTCCGCGCGGGCGCGTCACCCTGCTGCGCAAGCCCACCCTGGCCGATCTGTCCGTGGCCGAGGTGCAGGCCGCGGTGGATGGCGCGGCTGTTGACTAACCGGCGATTCCCCGTACAGTCCCCAGATTCCTCGAGCACCCGCATCCAGCCTGAGAGGCCCAAGAGATGGTCGCCATTACCCTTCCCGACGGCAAGGTCCGCGAATATCCCGGCCCGGTGACCGGGTTGGACGTCGCCCGCGACATCGGCCCCGGGCTGGCCAAGGCCGCGCTGGCGGTCAAGGTCGACGGGCAGATGCGCGACCTGTCGGCGACGCTGGACCGCGATTGTGCCCTCGCCATCGTGACGGCCAAGGACGGGGCGGACGCGCTGGAGCTGCTGCTCCACGACGCCGCCCACGTCATGGCCGAGGCGGTCAAGGAGCTGTACCCCGAGACCCAGGTCACCATCGGCCCGTCCATCGAGAACGGCTTCTACTACGACTTCGCCCGCCCGACCCCATTCACCCCGGAAGACCTCGAGCGCATCGAGGCGCGCATGCACGAGATCGTCGCCCGCGACGAGGCGATCACCTGCGAGGTGTGGGACCGCGACGAGGCGGTACGTTTCTTCGAGGGCATGGGCGAGAAGTACAAGGCCGAGATCATCGGCTCGATCCCCGCCGGGCAGAACATCACGCTCTATCGCCAGGGCGCCTTCGTCGACTTGTGCCGCGGCCCCCACCTGCCGTCCACCGCCCGTCTGGGCAAGGCGTTCAAGCTGATGAAGCTGGCCGGGGCCTATTGGCGCGGCGACGCCCGCAACGAGATGCTCCAGCGCATCTACGGTACCGCCTGGTTCGACAAGAAGGACCTGGACGCCTACCTGCACATGCTGGAAGAGGCGGAAAAGCGCGACCACCGCCGCCTGGGCCGCGAGATGGAGCTGTTCCACCAGCAGGAAGAGGCGGTGGGCAGCGTGTTCTGGCATCCCAAGGGCTGGCAGCTGTGGCGCTCGGTCGAGGGCTACATGCGCCGCCGCCTGGAAGCCAACGGCTATATCGAGGTCAAGACGCCGCAGCTGGTCGACCGCCGGCTGTGGGAGGCCTCGGGCCATTGGGACAAGTTCCGCGCCTCCATGTTCCTGGCCACCTCGTCCGAGGAAGAGCTTAGCCTCGCCATCAAGCCGATGAACTGCCCCTGCCACGTGCAGATCTACCGCCAGGGCATCAAGAGCTATCGCGACCTGCCCATGCGCATGGCCGAGTTCGGCTCGTGCCACCGCTACGAGCCCTCGGGCGCCCTGCACGGCATCATGCGGGTGCGGGCATTCACCCAGGACGACGCCCACATCTTCTGTACCGAGGACCAGATCGTCTCGGAGACCCGGGCGTTCTGCGACCTGCTGCGCCAGGTCTACCGCGACTTCGGCTTCGAGGACGTGCGCGTCAAGTTCTCGGACCGCCCGGAAAAGCGCGCCGGTTCGGACGAGACCTGGGACAAGGCCGAGGAGGCCTTGAAGTCGGCCGCCGCCGCCGCCGGCCTGGAAATGACGCTGAACCCGGGCGAGGGCGCCTTCTATGGCCCGAAGCTCGAGTTCGTGCTGCGTGACGCCATCGGTCGGGACTGGCAGTGCGGCACCTTGCAGGTCGACTTCGTCCTGCCCGAGCGCCTGGACGCGGCCTATGTGGCCGAGGACGGCGCCAAGAAGCGGCCGGTGATGCTGCACCGGGCCATCCTGGGCTCGTTCGAGCGCTTCCTCGGCATCCTGATCGAGCACTTCGCCGGCCGTTTCCCGCTGTGGCTGGCCCCGGTGCAGGTGGTGGTCGCCACCATCGTCTCGGAAGCCGACGAATTCGCCGTCGAGGTGCTGGATGCGCTCAAGGCCGCCGGCATCCGCGCCGAGGCCGACCTGCGCAACGAGAAGATCAACTACAAGGTGCGCGAACACTCGGTGGCCAAGGTCCCGGTGATGCTGGTGGTCGGCAAGCGCGAGGCCGAGGCCCGTTCGGTCGCCGTCCGTCGCTTAGGGAGCCAGGACCAAGAAGTTGTTGCGCTGGAAAAGGCAGTCGCTACACTTGCAGCGGAAGCCGCCCCGCCCGTTTGACGGGACGGTCCGCCACATTCAGGGACTTGGGACCGGCCCGCGGGGGATGCGCGCCGTCCCGGTCAAGGCCCGAACGAAGGAGATTGTTACATAGCCAGACCGCCTATGCAGACGCCGCCCAAAAACGAGGGCCCGCGCGTCAACCGTGAGATCGATGTCCGTTCCATCCGTCTGGTGGGTGCCGACGGAGAGATGATCGGGGTCGTCAGCCTTCGCGAAGGCTTGATCATGGCCGAGGAGGCCGGACTCGACCTGGTCGAGGTGTCTCCGAACGCCGATCCGCCTGTTTGCAAGATCCTCGACTACGGCAAGTACAAGTACGAAGCCCAGAAGAAGAAGAACGAGGCTCGCAAAAAGCAGAAGGTCATCGAGGTCAAGGAAATCAAGCTGCGTCCCGGCATCGACGACAACGACTACAACGTCAAGATGCGGAACATGCGGAAGTTCCTTGAGGAAGGCGACAAGGTCAAGGTGACCCTGCGCTTCCGCGGCCGCGAACTGGCGCACCAGGATCTGGGCGTCAAGGTGCTGGACCGCGTCAAGGTGGACCTCGACGACCTGGGCAAGGTCGAGCAGTTCCCCAAGATGGAAGGCCGCCAGATGGTCATGGTGATCGCGCCGCGGTAAGCACTTCGCGGCCGATTGCCAAACTTTCGGCGGATGCGAGAAGCCGGTTGCGGCGCGGCCGGCTTTACGCTATTTTCCGCGCCTCCCCAGCGACCGGGGGCTAAGCATTCCACGGAGGGGTGCCAGAGCGGTCGAATGGGCCGGTCTCGAAAACCGGTGTGGGGGCAACTCCACCGTGGGTTCGAATCCCACCCCCTCCGCCATTCCAACAAAATGGGCTCCCCCACCGGGGAGCCCATTTTGTTTGAAGCGGTGGGGCATTTCTTCGTCACCTTCGGGCTTGACCCGAGGGTCCAAAAACGGATGCCGATGGCCGGGTCAAGCCCGGCCATGACGACTTCACTCTTCCTCTTCCCCCAACCCGTCCGGCAGTTTCGCGCGCATCATCTCGCGACGATCCAGGCGGTCGCCGTCGATGATGAATGTACCGTCCCCGACGGCGTGGAGCATGCGTCTCTCGGTGCGCCGGTTGTCCACATGGGCGGCCAGGCCTTCGAGCACGACGATGTTGTGGCGCTCGACCACGTCGACCACCCGGCACTCGATGTTGGCCAGGCACTCCTGGATCAGCGGGGCGCGGACGTGGCGGGCGGGCACGCGCGTGAGGGCGAACTGCGCGAACTTGTCGACGTCCTTGCCCGAGCACGTTCCCACGCCCACCACGATGTCGACCAGGTCGACGGTGGGGATGGCGATGACGCATTCGCGGGTCTGCCGCAGCGCTGCGAACGAATGGTTCCACGGGCCCGTAGCGATGGCGAAGCTGGCGGAGAAGTCCAGCACCATGGTCCAGGTGATGCTCATCACATTGTCTTGGTGACCGTCGTTGGTGGTCACCAGCACCACCGGTCCCGGTTCGATCAGCGTGAAGGCCCTGGTGAGTGGCAGCGTGTCCATGCCCGCCTCCGGCCTGCCCCCTGCATTGACTATCCCCCCAGCAGGCCCCTGACGCAAGCCAGGGCCGCCGCCAGGTCGTCGCGGTCCTCGGCCTGGCTCGGCGGCGGGTCGTCGTCGTCGGGAATGTGGCGCAAGGCTTCCAGGGCATAGCGGGCGGCCAGGCGCAGCGGGCGGTTGCCGGCAGCGGCCAGGGTCTCGACGGCGCGGATCTCGTCCTTGGGCCGCGACTGGAAGCGGGTGACCAGATAGTCGACCACCAGGCGGCCGTCGGGGCGGAGCTGGCGGGCCAGGTCGGCATCGCGGTCGGCCAGCTCGGCCAGCAGGTCGGCCACGTACCAGCCCACCGTCACCTGCGACAGGTTCTCGCCGGAGCGGGCGCGTTCGGCCAAGACGGCGGCCTTGCGGGCCAGCGTCGCCAGCTCGGTGGGGGCGGGGGTGCCCGCCCGGCATTGCTGCGGATCGGCCAGCATGCCGGCCCCGGCAGGGCCGGACACGGCGGCGAGCAGGATTGCGGCGGTCATGGTGCGGTGCAACATGGCCGCAACCCTACCACGGTTGCTTGCGCCGTCAACAATCCCGATCTTGAAGCCGCCCCTCGGCCGCCGCTCGCTGGTCGGCGCGCAGCCGTTCGGCCAGCGGCCCGGCGGTATCGTGGTTGCCCCAGCCGTCGAAATGAACCAGCTCCTCGACCGCCAGCCGGGGACGCCAGCCGGCGGCCTCGAGCTCGGGGCGGGGGTGATAGCCCCTGACCCGGCCGATGCACAGCCAGGCCACCGGCACGATGCCGTCGGGGATGCCCAGTGCGGCCTGTACCGCGGCGTTGTCGAAGATGCTGACCCAGCCGACGCCCAGGCCCTCGGCGCGGGCGGCCAGCCACAGGTTCTGCACCGCGCAGACGCTGCTGTAGAGGTCCATGGTGCGGATGTGGGTTCGGCCGATCACCACCGGGCCGGCGCGGTCGCGGTCGCAGGTGATGCACAGGCTGACCGGCGCTTCCAGGATGCCTTCCAGCTTGAGCGAGCGATAGGTGGCGCGCCGGTCCTCGTCGAACATCAGGGCGGCTTCGGCATTGGCCTTGGTGAAGGCAGCATGCACGCGCCGGCGCACCTCCAGGTCGCGCACCAGCACGAAGCTCCACGGCTGCATGAAGCCGACCGAGGGCGCGTGGTGGGCGGCCACCAGCAGGCGCGACAGCACCTCGTCGGGGACGGGATCGGGCAGGAATTCGCCGCGAGTGTCGCGGCGGGTCAGGATGGCACGATAAACGCCGGCCCGCTCGAGTTCGGGCAAGGGATCGGCAGGCAGAAGGTTCGCATGGTCCATGGTCGGTTCCCCTCGACGCAAGGAAGGCGCCCGCACCGCCGTCCGCGCGGCACGGGCCATGTCCTTCCGGCCGGTCTTCCGACTTGGGGATCGTCCCGGGCTGGACGCCTTCCCGGCTTGTCGCCAGTGGCATGTGGTCCAGCCGGTCCCCCCTTAACGGCGTTGGGCACGTCGCGGAGTTCCACCGCGTTCCCGATTCTCCGGCCCCATGGGGCCGGCACCGGAAGGCCGGCCCGTTCTAGCAGGTCAGAACCGATAGGACAACATGGCCCCTCCGCCCCAGTCGGGGCTGCCGTCGGCCAGGCCGCGGACCAGGTACAGCTGCCCCTTGGCCTGGTCGTTCAGGTGGTGGTCGATGAAGGCGGTGACGTCGCGCTGGGGCGCGGCACTGCCGCCGGTGGGCTCCTGGAAGGTGAACTCGACCCCCACCGGCGTCCCCGGTGCCACGTCGACCGAGGCACCCAGCGAGCCGATCACCTCGTCGCCCAGGTCGGCACCACCGGGGTTGCCGACGATCTTGTAGCCCAGCGAGCCGAAGGCGGTCACCGCGCCGAAGCGCTGCGACGGCTCGATGGCCAGCGAGTAGTCGTTCTCGCCGGTGCCCAGCCCGTCGGCGGCCGAGGCGGTGCCGAACTTGATCTTGCCGGTGACGTCGACCGCGGTGCCATTGGTGCGGTCGTCCCACACGGTGCGGCCCAGGCTGGCGGTGACGTCGCCCAGGCCCGACCGGGTGGCGGTGGCCGCGGCGCGGCCCCGGATCCGGCCGACGCCCTGAACCACGTCGGCCGGGCCGGTCATCTCGACCCAAGGGACGGTCAGCTTGGCCGTCCACTCGTCCTTTTCCAGCTTGGCCGTGACCGGCACCGAGACGATGTCGGTCGAGATGGCCTGCCCGTACTTGCCGGTGCTGTAGTCGATGCCGGTCGACACCGTCAGCTCGCCGAAGCGGGTCTCGGCGGCGGCCGGCCGGCGGGAGTCGGCGGCCACCGCGGGCAGGGCGGCCAGGGTGGCGGCCATCGTCAGGACGGCCAGGCGGGAAGATGTGGTCATGTCATGTCCTTGGGTCGAATCCGGGAAGGCGTCAGCGGCCGCGGCCGTGCTCGGGGCGGTCGGGCCGGGCCGAGCGATCGGCCTTGTCGGGGCGATCGGTCCTTTCGGGGCGTTCCACCGCGTCGGCGCGGGCGCGGTTTGCCTCGACTCGCATCTCGGCGTTGGTCAGGCCGGCGTTGGGATGGCGGTCCAGGTTGGATTGCAGGCTTTGCAGCGCGTGGTCGTGGCCGGCCGGGGCGGGGGCGGGGGCCGTCTGGGCCTGGGCGCCGGCGGCCATCGTCAGGACGGCGGCGGCGGCAAGCGGGCGAAATGCCGGGGTCATGGTCGATTTCCCTTCCGGTCAGGAGCGGCGGTGCGGGCGCTCGGGCCGCTCGACGCGGGCGGCGGCGCCGTGGTGGTGGTCGACCCGGGCCAGGTGCGGCGCGTGGCTGTGATGGTGGTGGTGGTGATGGCCGGCGGCGGCAGTGACGCGGTGGTGATGATGGGTGCGGGTGGCGTGGCGATGGCGGTTGGCCTCGATCCGCCGCTCGGCATTGGCCAGGCCGCGGGTGGAGTGGCGCTCCTGGTTGCGCTCGACGCTGGTCAGCGCGGGGTCGCGGCTGGGCGCCGGAGCGATGGCCTGGGTGGTGGCGGTGTGGCGGCTGACCACGGTGGTAGTCGTGGTGGTGGTCGGGGCCGTCTCGGCGCGGGCGGCGGCGGCGGCCAGCAGCACGGCGGCGACGGCGGCGATGGCGGACAGTTTGGCGCTCATGGTCCTTGGTCCTTTCGGCGGGTGCCGGCCTGTGCGCCGGCAGTCCCCAAAAGGAAGCCCGAGGCCACCCGTTCGCGCCAGCAACCACCTCGTCACAGGGCGTGGCAAAACGGGGATACGAAATTGATCGTCTGTGTCGATTACTGAAACGCGGATTACCGGTTTCACTCGATGGGCCGGCGCGCGCTAGTGTCTCTCCAACGCGATACCGCAAGGAGATCCAACCCCATGGCCTTCAACCCCGACTCCCCCACCGTCAAGAACCTGGAAGCCGCCTTCGCCGGCGAGTCCATGGCCAACCGCAAGTACCTCTATTTCGCCCGCCGCGCCCGTGCGCTGGGCGCCCCCGAGGTGGCCGCGGTGTTCGAGGCCACCGCCGAGCAGGAGACCGCGCACGCCTTCGGCCATCTCGAGCTGCTCTACCCGTCCGACCAGCTGACCGTCGAGAAGATGCTGCAGCTGGCCATCGACGGCGAGACCTACGAGTACACCGAGATGTACCCGGCCTTCCGCCACCTGGCCATCCAGGAAGGCAACGACGCGGCGGTGGCCGAGATGGACGAGCAGATCGCCGAGTCCAAGGAACACGCCGAACAATTCGCCAAGGTCCTGGCCCTGGCCGCCAAGCGCTTTGCCGCCCTGGCCAAGGTCGAGGAACGCCACGCCAACCATTACCGCGACACCCTGGCCGCCCACGGCGACCGCTGACCTTGAAGCCCGGAGGATCCCGCCATGAAGAGATACGTCTGCGTCGTCTGCAACTACGTCTACGACCCCGCGCTGGGCATGCCCGAAGACGGCATCGCGCCGGGCACGGCCTTCGAGGACATCCCCGCTGACTGGGTCTGCCCCGACTGCGGCGTGTCCAAGGACGACTTCGAACCGATGGAGGCCTGACCATGGCCGGCGGCGTCGTCATCGTCGGCAGCGGGCTGGGGGGCTATACCCTGGCCCGCGAGCTGCGCAAACTGGACCACGGCGTGGCGGTGACGGTGGTCACCGCCGACGGCGGCGAGGCCTACAGCAAGCCCATGCTGTCCAACGCGCTGGCCCAGGGCAAGTCGCCCCAGGCCCTGGCGCTGAAGACCGCCGGGCAAGTGGCCGAGGACCATGCCGCCACCGTGCTGGCCCGCCACCGGGTGGTCGCCATCGACCGCAAGGCCAAGACCGTGGCGGTGCGCCGCCCGGACGGCGACGAGGCGGTGCTGGCTTATGACCGGCTGGTGCTGGCGCTGGGCGCCGATCCGCGGCCCTATTCGGTGCCCGGCTCGGACAGCGTGCGCATCCACGCGGTCAACGACCTCGACGACTACGCCGCCTGGCGGGCGGCACTGTTTCCGGGGGCGCGCGTGCTGCTGATCGGCGCCGGCCTGATCGGCTGCGAATTTGCCGACGACCTGGCCGGGGCCGGATTCAAGGTGTCCATGGTCGATCCGGCGCCGTGGCCGCTGGGCCGCCTGCTGCCCGAGGCGCTGGGGGCCGAGCTGGCCTGGGCCCTGGGCGGGGCCGGCATCGGCCTGCACCTGGGCCGCACCATCGCCCGCATGGAACCCGGCCGCGCCGAGCTGGACGACGGCAGCGCCGTCGCGTTCGACCTGGCGCTGTCGGCCATCGGCCTGGTGCCCCGCACCGCCTTGGCTGCCGCGGCCGGGCTGGCGGTGGACAAGGGCATCGTCGTCGACCAGTGGCTGCGAACCAGCGACCCGGACGTGTTCGCCCTGGGCGACTGCGCCCAGACCCCGGCCGGACCGCTGCCCTTCATCCTGCCGCTGATGGCCCAGGCCCGGGCGCTGGCCGCCACCCTGGCCGGCCGCGACACGCCGCTGGTGCTGCCGGCCATGCCGGTGGTGGTCAAGACGCCGCGCCTGCCGCTGGCGGTGTGTCCGCCGCCGCCGTCGGCCCGCGGCAAGTGGGTGCTGGACGGCGAGGGCCGGGACCGCAAGGCGCTGTTCGTCGACGACGGCGGCCATGCGGTGGGGTTCGCGCTGAGCGGCACGCGGACGGCGGAACGCCAGACGCTGGGAAAGGAGATGCCCGATCTGCTGGGCTGACAGCGGGGGCGGGGGCGCGCTATGGTGCGGCCATGACTGCCCAAGTCCCCGAAACCTCGTTGTGCCGGCGCGGCTGCAACTGGAAGCGGGCCCACCCGCACCTGGACTGCGCCTGCCGCTCCGCCCAGCGGCTGCGGGCCCGGGCAGGCCAGCCCGAGGGCGTCAGCCCTCCTCCGCCGCCGACTGCAGAACCGGGGTGAAGTTCTCGACGTCGAGCAGCAGGCTGACCGCCACCGTCATGGTGCGGCTGCCGGTGCGCTCCACCAGGCGGGCATGGGGCGGGATGTCCGGGTATTCGAACACGCGCTCGACCACCCATTCGCCGCCATAGGTGCCGGCCTTGCGGAAGATGTGACCGGGCTGAACCTCGTCGCCGCCCTTGCGCCGTCCGAACAGGCTCATCACTCCACCCCCATCGCAACATCCATCCGCATCGCGCGGGCATGGGCGCCCGCTCCTCGTTCGTTTATACGCACCGGCGGGCCGATGTCGAGAACGATGAGGCGTCCGACCCCAACCCAAAGGGATAAACGGGCACGCGGTCGGTTACCTCAACGGTCATCGACGGGCGACCGCCAGCTCCTTTTCCAGCTCGGCGATCCGCCGTGCCAGCGCCTGCTTGACCTCGTCGGCGACCCAGGCTTTGAGCCCCGCCTGCTGTTCCTTCAGCTGGACCAGGAGACGGCGCTTTTCCTCGGTCGTGCGCTTGATGGGCATGCGGTCGGAAAACTGGCCGTCATGGGTGCGGTAGCCGCTCATGGAACCTCCTGGTCGTCGGGGTGGGGGAAGATGACCGAAGGCCGCCCCCGGCGCAAGAGGGTGGATACCCCATCCCCAGCCCCCTTCCGCCACCCCCGCCGGCGATGCTATAACCCCCCGGTCCGCCCACGCGGCCGCGTCCCGGTAGCTCAGCAGGATAGAGCAACAGTTTCCTAAACTGTGGGTCGGAGGTTCGAGTCCTCTCCGGGACGCCATATTTTCCGCGGGTCTGGGCCCTCTCCGCCGCGGACCATATTGCCAATTTGGGACAATTCGGGGACACTCAGGGGTGATTTCGACCCCCGGGGAGCGCCCCATGGCGACCATCATCAAGCGTGGCGACAACTGGCAGGCCAAGGTGCGGCGGAAGGGCTATCCGCCGCTGTCGCGCACCTTCGACACCAAGGTCCTGGCCGAGCGCTGGGCCCGCCAGATCGAGGGCGAGATGGACCGGGGCTGCTTCGTCGACCCCACCGAGGCCAACAACACCACGCTGGACGCCGCCCTGGAGCGCTACGGCCGCGAGGTGACGCCCCACAAGAAGGGGATCGCCCAGGAGGAGGTGCGCATCCGCTTCTGGCGCCGCGACCCGCTGGCCAGGTTCTCGCTGGCCAACCTCAAGCCCTCCGACCTGGCCAAGTGGCGCGACGCCAAGCTGAAGGCCGGCACCGGCCCGACGACGGTGCGCAACTACCTGGCGCTGATCTCGCACCTCTATACGGTCGCCATCAAGGAATGGGGGATGACCAGCCTCGGCAACCCGATCGAGAAGATCAAGATGCCGAGCGCGGCCAAGGCCCGCGACCGCCGCCTGGTCGACAAGGAGGAGGAACGGCTGCTGAAGGCATGCGATGCCTCCAAGTGCACCTGGCTGGCGCCGATCGTCCGCGTCGCCCTGGAGACGGCCATGCGCCAGGGCGAGCTGCTGAAGCTGCAATGGGCCGACGTCGACTTGGCCCGGCGCGTCGCCAAACTGCACGACACCAAGAACGGCGACGACCGCGAGGTGCCCCTGTCCACGGCCGCCGTCGCCGAGCTGAAGAAGCTGCCCCGCTCCCTCGACGGCCGGGTGTTCCCGGTCACCCGCGAAGTGCTGGACACCTATTTCCGCAAGGCGGTGACCGCGGCCGAGATCAAGAACCTGAAGTTCCATGACCTCCGCCACGAGGCCACCTCACGCCTGTTCGAGCTGGGCCTGAACCCGATGGAAGCCGCGGCCATCACCGGGCACAAGACGCTGCAGATGCTGAAGCGCTACACGCACCTGCGGGCGGAGGATCTGGCGGAGAAGTTGGGGTAAGTGGATCAAGGCGCCCGCTTTCCAACACTGACGTGGTTGGGCTGACGAGAGGAGTTTAATCGACCCCCCGAAAAGTTTTTGGATGAACGCCAAATTCATCCTCGAATTGTTTACCGGCGAACCGTTCCATTTCGCTCAATTCCTCATCCTCCGTTAGCCATTTATAATCATATGTAAACGGCCCTTCCTCAGTAATCCACTGGCGCATCTGATCATACAAGATGTTTGCAAAATAAAATGTGTTGAATGTGTCGTATATATTATCATTTTCTTTTCCGGCAAATAAGATAGGCACGATAGTTCTACTATCTTGTTTGTCTATAAACATTGCCTGATGCCGATTAAACAGCGCTTCTTCATCCGTTGAAATGAGTTCACCAGCAAGCCATGCGCCAGGCCAGCAAAAAAATTCAGGCCGTTTCTGCTTGTCCCGCAAAAAGGCAATGTGTTTAGCGAAAAGCAGTCGCAGTGGAAAATTCTCCGGCGAGAACCTGAATGCCTCTTCTTCTTTCATAAGCGTAATAAGCGGCTCTTGGTTAGCCGCCCATTCAACAATCTTTCTGCTAATTGAATCTGGCGAATGTGTTACCATGTGGCTGCATATCTCTTTCGAGACCGCTGTATATTCGTTTCTGGAACAAGCCCTGATGTAGGATAGGGCGTGGGGACACTTATTCTTCAATATCCAGCAAATTGTGACGAACCTGGTTCCGGGGTCATTATCGGAAATGAAGGTTTCGGGGCAATGGACAGGGAACGGATATCCTTCAGAAGGATTTATCGCTATATCGCATGCCAGCAGGAACGCATTTATTAACGGGTGGTCGATTGAAGGAGGCCACTTGCTGCCCGTGAGCTTAAGAAACCAATTGAAAGCATCTCCGTAAGGCGACGAGAGCATCCCTCTTTGTCGAACTTCTTCCCATGAAAGACTTCCGCCACTCCAATTGAAGAGATACTGGAGTTGGCTGAAGCGTGCCTGCCCCTCAAATAGGTGCAATATGCCTATCGGAGGAACGCCGATAGGGGACTTATAGAAGAACCCTTCGTGCTTTGCGTCTCTCAGGGCTAAATATTGCTTTTCTAACTCCCCTGGGTGCGGAAAATTTGCAAAATCTTTATCAAATGTAGTGCCAAGCGCAGCAATTGCGCTTGCATATGTTATAAAGAATGCATGACCCACTGACTCAAAATAAGCACTGGTTGATGCTTGCTTAAGCGCATCTGGACTAAATATTATTCTCGAAAAGAAATCGATATCGTAGTAATTATTGACAATAATATTGGATTGGTGCATTGCCCCGCCATGGTATTTTTCCGCGTATCTTTTAATTGGCTTTATCGGGCCAACTGTTTGTAGAAATTCACGGAGATGTCCTAGGTTCGCGTGGCCCCGTAGCGGGTTAGCCAAACTCAGCATCAAACCCGTTGTACTGCCAATATGTTGCCACCAATGGATATTTTCGTGAAGAAATGTGGACATCGCCTGGACGGTCTCAGGCGAGATCGCGTGAGCGGAATGTATACCACTATTGGCAGCTTGAATTATCCGATGTACCTCGGGGCACAGCCGCAACACAAAGTGTGCAGTGTTGTAACTTCCATAGCAGTCTAATTCTGCATTGAAACTAGGGATGCTATCCGAGAAGTTATTGACGATATTTTCCCTAAGGTGCATGGCGTACCCTTCCCCCTTAGGTCGGGATTTCCCATCCCCCCGCCCCGCTCTTGCAAGCGGTCACCGACTGCTCCCGCGTATCTCCGTTCTTCGTCGCCACCTGCTTGAGGTCGCGGCATGTGCGGCCGTCGGCGGTGCGGTAGGGGTCGGAGGTGGGGATGATCCAGCCGGTGGCGCTCGGGGGCTGGGCCGGGGTGGTGGGCTTGGCCGCGGTCTTCGCGCCGGGAGGCGGCGGCAGGGGTGCCTGGGTGACGCGCTCGACCGGGGCGGCGGCCGGCGGCGGCGGGGCGGTGTCCGGCGGCGGCGGGGTAGGGGCCGACCAGGCGATGCGCTCGCCGGTGGGCAAGGTCTCGGCCGCAGCGGCGGTCGCCTGCGTCATCTGCTGCTGCTCGCGGTCGTCCAGCCAGGTGCCGAAGGCCGCACCGATCGCGGCGCCGGCCAGGGCACCGATGATCATGCCGGTGTTGTTGCCGCCGATCAGCCGCCCGGCCAGGCCGCCGATCAGCGCGCCGCCCGCGGTGCCGCCGATCTGGTTGTTGCTGGGCCCGCCGGTGGTGGCGCAGCTCGTCGTGGTCAGGGTGATGGCCAGTGCCGCGCAAACGACCTTCTTGTTCATGGTGCCCCCTAGTTTGCCCAAATGCCGGCCCGGCGTTCCTTCGCCTGGGCTTGGCGCTGTTGGTAGTTGGTCGGCGCCGAGGCCGCCGCCTTGGCGGCGCCGTTGAGGATCGCCGCCTCGGCCACGTCGACGCCCTGGCCGGTGCGGCAGGTGTAGACCGTGCCCTCGGGGTCGCAGCGCACGGAACCGCCCTGCAGGCGGATGAAGTCCTGCAGGGTGTCGGCCTGTTCGCGGTTGGTGGCCAGCACGCCCTTCAGCGTCACCTTCGTGCCGCCGATCATCAGCGTCGAGGTGTCGACCACGCGGGCCTCACCCTCGATCACCTTGGGCGGCTCGATCTTCTTGGCCGGCGGTTCCTTGTGCCAAGCCGGCTGGGTCTGCACGGCGGCGGTCGAGGCCGATTTCGACATGAACAGCGAGGCGAACGACAGGCTGGCCAGCATCCAATAGAAGCTGGGCGAGGTGAACAGCCCCAGGCCGGCGAGCACGATCCCGACGATGCTGAGCGCGCCGCCGACGGTGTAGCTCTTGCGGAAGCTGAAGACGGCCCCCAGCAGCCCGGCGATGATGCCGATCGGCGCGAACACCAGCCCGAGAAGGAAGATGCTGATCCCGCCGGTGATGATCGACAGCAGCCCGAGGATCAGGCCGAGAAAACTGCTCTGCTTGGCGGCTGGCGGCGGATACTCCGACACGATGCCCTCCCTCATCGCTGGCGGAAGGCATCGTCACATTGCTAAAAGTGGGAGTCAAGGGAACCAGCCCAAGCCGGCTGCAGAGGGAGGCTACTTTGGACGAAAACCTAACTACTTGGAACAAGCTCAGTGCAGAGGATGCACGCGATTACCACCAGAACCGCTCTTATGAAATCACGAACGATATCGTAAAAATGGCGCTGGGTATCAGCGGCGCTGGGCTCGCAAGTGGGTTTGGTTTTTTTGGAACAGCAATGCTGAAACTTGTGGATAACAACCATGAGGATTTTCTCAGTGTCGCTGGATTTAGTTTATCGCTACTGCAGGGCTTCGGGCTGGTAGGTGCAGTTGCTTTGCTTGCTTACATTATGAACCTTATTAATCATATTTTGGAATGGTATCGCGCACACAGATATATAGGCGCGTTTGACTCTGGAAAAGCCAAACGCGCATTCAAAGAAGATCGGGGATTTTTTGTTACGATGAATATAATTATCGGAGGAACGGGGTTCTCAGCGGGCGTATACGCGATTGTTCTTCTGGTTAGGATAATTGCGGATATTGCTAACCAGAAAGTTCCAATCTAGAACCCAATACGATTGTCGCTTCCGCCGGCCATTTCCTCACTTCCACCATCGCCCGCGTGAACGGCGGAACCTGGTCGTAGGGCATGGTCGCGCGCGGCTTGCGGGCCTCGATGCCGTTCAGCATCGCCACGTACTGCCACACCCATTTCAACCAGGTCCCGAGCTTTCCGTCGGGCGCAATGCCGTAGGGCGGCACATTGTTCTTCCAATTCGGGATGACCACGTCGGCGCCCATCTCGAGCGCGTAGATCTCGAAGATGCGGCGGCCGTCCGCCGTCTCTCCCGGCTCCACGAATTCCAGGCCAGAGACGCCGAAGGCGTTCCGAATTTCGCCGCGCCAGTCGGTCAGCGGCTTGGTGCTCTCTCGGATGAAGACGACGTTGGCGGCCACGTCCAGGAAGCCATAAATCCAGCGCTTGGTCCGCTCGTAGCCGAGCATGTCCCACACGCTCGGATCGCGCCAATAGTCGTCGCGGCCGTAGCCCATGTGCTGGCGGATCGCGGCGGCGATGGCGGGATGGCCGACGGCCTTCTGGTGGTCGAACCTGGTCGCCACCTCGAACGCTTCGCGGTCGCTCTTTCCCGTCGCGCGGGCGTGGTCGAAGGCGGTGATGGCGAGTTCGCGGCGTCGCACCGAGGGCGGGACCTGGCGGCCGGTAATTGCCCAAATCAGCCGCTCGTCGTGCACGACCAGCGTCGCGATCGACAATGCCGCCTGGAGGCATTGCGCGGCGCCCTCGGGCGTCATGTCGCCGGCATCGGTGACCACGTCCAGGGCGAGCATTTCGGCGTCCTCGTGTCCCGCCCCGAGGCGCTGGGCGCGCAGCACCAGCGCCCACATGGTGTCCGCAGGCGACAGGCTCTTATCGCGCAGCGTGGCGTAGTGCTCCCGCAGGGCAGGGCGCGGGTCGGTTTCGGTGGTGATGGTCATTCCAGTTCCTCCAGTTCGGCACGCAGCTTGGCGATGCGGGCCAGGCGTTTTTGTTCGAGACGGATATCCACGTCAGAGGGGCCGAAGCGGTTGCGCCGTATCCAGGCCATCAGACGAAGGCGGGAGCGGAGAATCGGGGGCGGGACCGTCAGCTTGTACCTGCGGCAAATCTGCTCGGCGTAGCTGAGTTGGCGTTCGGTCGGGAGGCCGTCCATCGGGCCGTCCTCCCCCTCATCGGTTTCGGCCTCCGGGCGCAGTTCGTCGGCGATGTCGAGGATCGCCTGTGCGTCACCGGCCGGCACCCATACCCGAACTTGGACCCATCCCTCCGCCTGCCTTTTCCGGCGAAAGCGTTTCCATCGCTCCATTGCTTCTCTCCCCTGAATTCCCATTACTCCCGCCGGGAGGGCCGTACCACCCGATTGGGTAGGTTCGCCGTTGCGCACCACCCCACGGGTTAAGTGCGCACTGCACGAAGTGCCGAGACGTGGCCCCCAAGCGACAGCGTCGGGGGTCAAGTCACGTCCGCTCCATCCAGGCCGGCCAGATTGGCGGCCACAGGGGGGCGAAGCGGACGGGCGGGAAGTCGTTGTTGGTGGCGGTGACGGTGGTCCGGCCGATCTGGACGGTGACCTGGCTGAGGCGCAGCAGGCCATCGGCGTCGCGCGCCCAGTCCGCGTCGGTGAAATAGGGCAGGTACGGCCCCAGCACCTTGCCCAGCAACAGCTTGCTTTCGCGGGACGGCACACCGTCGCGATTGGCGAGGCGGCCGCGCAGGATTGCGTCATCGAGCTGCATCAACATGGCATTCACTCCCCTTAAGTCATTCGCATCGGGTCGAAGGGGCCGCCCCGCTCGCGCGAGTCCATGCGCAGTGGATCGCGGCCCATTTCCCCGGCAAAGCCGCGCGACAGCGAGGCCTGGCCGAGGGAAATCGCTTGCTTGCCGCCGGCGAAGGCCTGGCGGGCGCCCATGTAGATCGTCCCTGCCGTGGTGGCGGCGAAAACCGACAGCGGGCCGGCCAGCGGCTGCACCCCCAGCAGGCGGGCGGTGACGACCTGGGTGAGGAAGTGGACGATCCAGCAGCACGCCCCCAGGACGATCAGCACGGTGAAGAGTTCGAAGCTGGAGAAGGCCTCTTTCAGCGCGCCCGCCGGCACACCGACGGCATCGGCGAGGCTGGCGACCTGGCCCGCACATGACTCGGCGCTGCGGGTGTCCAAGTAGCAGGCGACCGTGCTTTTCGACAGGTCGAGGATGCGTCCGGTCAGCCCCATCGCGATGCCCGCCGCCACGAAGGTCCCGAGGCCGGAAATGACCAGGCGCACCGCTTCAATGGTCACCTGCCGGGTCTCCTTGAACGCGGCACAGGCGACGATCAGTGAGCCGAACGGGATGGGCAGCAGCAGGAAGATGAAGGCCTGCAGGATGATATAGGCGAAGTACAGCAGCAGGCCGCCGTACACGAGGAGCACGAGCGCCCCGAACACCACCGAGATAACGATGGAACCGGGGCTGGTGGTCAGCGCGGTGAAGAAATTAGGGGCGCTCAACGCCTCGAATGCGAATTGGACGAAACCCCACAGCAAGCTCTCGGCGCCGCCGACGATTTGCGCAATCGGGGTGCGCGCGGCGGCGGGAACCACCATGGCGCCGCCCGAACCCTTTTCGATGAGCTGGATAGTCACGCCCGCCCCCCAATCCATCATGGCGTCGTATGTCCGCCAGACGATCACGTCGGCCACCCGCAGGGCGCCGACGCTTGCGAGGAATACGACGAGCTGCACGAGGTCGATGCGCGGGGCGCTGTCTTTCCCCAGATGCGGCGCCAGCCGACGCAGGGCGTATCGCAGGATGCCGGCGCCGACCATGAAGCCGAACACCAGCACGGTGACGGTATTGCCGACGATGACGAATGCCTCCTTGGCGAAGTCCGAGAAGAAGGCGCCGAACACGTTGAAGACGGCGCAGGTCGCGCAAATGCTGGTCATTGTCTCCCCCTCCAGGCGGTCACGAGCACGGCAATCAGCTTGATGGCGTAGGCCAGCAGCACCACCCCGGTTACAAACCGAACGGCGATGGATTCGACCGTGGCGACCGTCACCAGCATCATGGCCGGCACGGTCGCGAGCGCGGCGATCGCCGCCGCGTTACGCCTGGCGAACGCGATCATGGCCGCCTCCATGCCGCCGCCACGCGGCCTTGATGCCCCAGGCCAGCAGTCGCACGGCCTTGCCCAGCAACCGGCCCAACAGGTAGGCCGCCACCGCCACGACCAGGCCGATCAGCTCAAAGCGGTAGATCCAGGCCGCGAGCACGGCGATGACCGCGCCGACCGCCTGCATTGTCTGGAAATCCATGTGCATGGTCCGCACTCCTTGTTGCCTTGGTGGGCACTGGTCCTGCCCCTCGGCAGGACGGCCGCGCCGTCCTGCTATGGGGAGCCTCACAGCCAGGAGCCCGGCGCCTGTCAAGGCTGGCCCCCGGCCACCGCCGAAGGCGGCGCGAAGCGGCCTTGATTGGCGCTGGGCGGATGGCAGTTGTTTTTTTGGCGGGCGAGGGGCCTCATTGCCGGCCCCCGCGGCCGGCAGAGCCGGCCGCGCCCCCGCTAGGATGATTTGACGCTTCCGCGGGGCTTGCCGGGGCGATGTTGACGCTCGTCGCGACGCTGACGGCAATGCCGCGCACGGCCATTCCGGCTGCGGCAAACCCCCGGCAAATGTCAACGCCAAGGTTCGTGCCGACCCAGTCGGCGACAAACCGTGTCGGCGCGAGTAACACGACTGACCCGTCGTCGACCCCGGCGAAGACCAGTTGGTCGAGCCATGCCGATCGCCTGGCGGCGTCGAAGGTCCCCTTGACCTGGTCCCAGGGCGATGGCGGCTGCAAAGCGTCCGCCACAGGATAACCTCTCTCCGTCCCGTCAGGGACAGAGAGGTTATCCCTCTCGTATCTAGGGTACGTTTTCGGCATGTCGTCGCTTGGCGGGTCGGTGGCGTCCGCTATCGTGCGGCCCTTATATTTCAGCGATTTAGCCCGACCGCCATTGCCGCCATTGGCCTGATTGGCGATTCGCTTTCGGTTGGCTTCGGCGATCGTGAGGGTCAGCCGGTCGTGTTGCCATCGGCCGCCGGTCACGTCCCACACGGTCAGCAGCTCGTCGCGGATGGCCCGCCACTGGCTCGGCCGCACC
>JBLNBU010000123.1:0-18980 GCA_050260215.1 Actinomycetota bacterium | reverse complement strand
CTCGACGGGGTCGTGGACGACCTCGTGGTGGGGGGTGGCAACCTTGCCGAACTCCGGGGTCTGTGTCGCGCGCGCCCGGGCGCGCTCCAGCACCAGGGCGTCGGCGGCCTTCTTCTGCGCTTCCAGCTGGTCGGCGCGGATCATGCTTTCCTTGAACACCTCGACGGCGCGGGCCATGTCGCCGATCTCGTCGGCCTTCTCCACCAGCGGCACCGCCACCGACTTGTCGCCGCGCGACAGGTGGCCCATCACCCCGCCCAGGTTGTCGAGCGGACGGACGATGCGGAAGCGGGTGAACCAGAAGAAGAACCCGGCCAGCAGCAGCAGCAGCAGGCCGTTCAGCGTCATCACCGAGCCGATGGTGGCCGACACCGTCCAGGTGGCGTCCTCGACCTTGTCGGCGCTGGCGGCGTGCTCGTCCTTGAGCATGCGCCCCAGCTTCTCGACCGCGGCCACCGCAGGGGCGGCGTCGATGGCGGCCATGGCAAAAACCTTGTCGGCGGGCTCGCGCCGCTCGACCGCCTCGGCGACCTTGGGCAGGGCGCGGTCATAGGCGTCGGCCAGGGCGACGATGGTCTTGAGCGCCTCCTGCTCCTGGGCCGATGCGCCCGCGGTTACATAGGCCGGGCCGATCTCGCGCAGGCGCGCCAGGTCGCGCACCACCGCCTGCTTCTGCAGCGCGTTGCCGGTCAGCAGATACTCGTGGAAGTGCTGGACCAGGCCGCCCAGTCCCAGGGCCTGGCGCAAGTCGGACAGAAGCGCCAGGCGGCGTGCCAGCCCGGTGTCGAAGGTGCGCCACACCGAACCGATCTCGGTCACCTTGGCGAACGAAGCCACGGTCCCCGCCACGCCGGCCGCCAGCAGCAGCGCCATCATCACCGTGATGGCCACTCCCACCAGCTTGAGCCGCACATTGTCCAGGAACCACACCACACCCGCAGCCCCTCGCCCGAGGGCATTGAGATCGCCGCTGGCGATCGTAGGTTGATGGGACATGGATTCTCCTTACCCATACCAAGGTACGGTGTTCACCCTAACCGGCCTAACTGGCGGTTACAAGTCGGGCAAGGCGTTATATCTGGGATTAAAAGTGCTTGAAGATTAGGTAGTCGCCCGGCCGAGCCTGGATTTCCAAGGCGTTAGCCCTGCGGTATGCGTTCCCAGAAACGCAGCCATTCCCACCTGCCCGTCGGGGTGGGGACTCACGCCGGGCCGGCGGCCGGGAGAGTGAAGGAGAAGGTGCTGCCGGCGCCGGGGGCCGACTCGACCCAGATTCGCCCGTTGTGGCGCTGGACGATGCGCTTGCACACGGTCAGGCCGACGCCCGAGCCCGGGTATTCGTGGGCGGGGTGGAGGCGGCGGAAGATCTCGAACACGTCCTGCTCGGACGGATCGAAGCCGATGCCGTCGTCGGTGACGGCGAAGCGCCAGGCGCCGTCGGGATCGCGGTCGGCGCGGACGGTCACCCGGGGCGCGTGACCGGGAGCGTGGAACTTGAGCGCGTTGCCGATCAGGTTCTGGAACACCTGCATCAGCTGCACCTCGTCGCCCAGCACCACGGGCAGGTCGCCGACCTCGACGGTGGCGCCGCTGGCGCCGATGCTGTCTTGCAGGTTTTCCAGCGCCGCGTCGCAGGCCGCCCGCGCCCGGACGGGTCCGAACGGGCGGTCGGTGACGCCGATGCGGGAATAGGCCAGAAGGTCGTTGATCAGCCAGTGCATGCGGGTGCTGGCACCCACCAGGAACTGTATGTATTCCTGCCCCTCGGGCCCCAGCTGGTCGCGGAAGCGGCGCTCGAGCAACTGGGCGAAAGACACCACGGTGCGCAGCGGCTCCTGCAGGTCGTGCGAGGCCACATAGGCGAAGCGTTCCAGCTCGGTGTTGGCGGCGGTCAGGCTGTCGACCGCCTGGCGCAGTTCGCGCTCCTTGGCCCGGCGCTCGGTGACGTCGACCTTGATGGCGACGAAATGGGTGACGCGGCCGCCCTCGTCCTTGACCGGGGCGATGGCCGCCTCCTCCCAGAACAGCCGGCCGTCCTTGCGCCGGTTGTGGAAGGTGCCGTACCACATCTGCCCGGCCATGATCTTGGACCACATGTCGACGTAGTGGTCGGCCGACATCTCGCCGCTTTTCAACACCCGCGGGTTCGCCCCCAGCACCTCCTCGGCCGAATAGCCGGTGGCGGCGCAGAACTGCGGATTGACGTATTCGATGGCGCCCTGGGTGTCGGTGATGACGATGGACACCGGGCTGCACTCGACCGCCTGGTACAGCCGCGCCAGTTCGCGCACCCGCTGGTCCAGCGCCTCGGCCATGACGTTGAAGCTGGCCCCCAGGCGGTCGATCTCGTCATGGCCGGAGCCGACCCTGGCCCGCGTGCCGAGGTCGCCGCCGGCGACGGCCTCGACGCTCAGGGTGACGGCACGCAGGCGCCGGGTCAGCCAGAAGCCGATCAGCGACAACAGACCGGCCGACAGCAGCACCTCGGCGGCGGCGATGGCGAGCGAAATGCGCGTCATGGCGCGGCGCGCCTCGGCGAAGAACCCGGTGGCGATGCCGAAATGGAGGTGGCCGTAGGTCTGCCCGCCCATGGTGATGGGCACCTCGGCGTCCCAGCGGCCGCCCACCTCGGTGGGCTTGCGCACCGAAGGCGGCGGCGGCGGCACGCCATCGGGCCAGCCGCTGCGCGCCAGGACGGTGCCGCGGGTGTCTTCCAGTACCAGGTACTCGAAGCCCTGGTGGCGGCGCAGCGCGGTCAGCACGTCGTTCAGCGCCCCGTTGTCGCGCTGCACCAGCGGCACCGCCAGCGAGGCGTTCAGCAGGGTCTCGACCTCGGCCATGCGGGTGGCGGTCTGCTCGGCCAGCGAGGCGGTCATGATGCCGGTGTTGGTCAGCACCAGCGCGGTCAGCATGACCACCTCGACTGCCAGGCTGCCCAGCACCAGCTTCAGGCCCAGCGAGCGGGCGATGCCGAACCAGGCGCGGCGCACGGCAGTCCTCACGGGCCCTTGATGGCGCGGCGCACCATCGGGAGGTAGCGGTCGAGCACGGCCAGGTCGGCGGGCCGCACCGGCACCAGTTCGCCATAGCCGGTACCGGAGGCGAAGGCGCGGCCTTCGTCGGTGGCGCCGAAGGCCAGCACGGCGGCACGCACCGCTTCGACCTCGGCGGCCGGGACCGCGGGCGCGGCCAGGAACTGGATGAAGGTGGGCAGTTCCGCCGTCTCGCCCACCGGACGCAGGCGGCCGGTCGTCTCGGGCGCCATGCTGGCCAGCGTGCTGTGCCACACCAGCGCCGCATCGCTCTCGCCACCCAGCACCGACAGCACCGCTGCGTTATGGGTGGGCTTGGGGACCAGGTGGACGTCGGTGCCGACCACCAGTCCGGCCTTGGCCAGCGCCTCCTCGCCCATCATGGTGATGATCGCCAGCCGGTCCGGTGTCGCCACCGTCCGCCCGCGCAGGTCGGCCGGCGACGCCACCTTGGACTCGTCGGCCACCAGGAAGATCCCGCGCAGCCGGGCGTTCATGTGGAGCAGCGGGCGGTAGCCGTCGTCCACCTGCGCCAGCCGCCCCAGATGGGGCACGTCGAAGACAAAGGGATAGGCGTGCTCGCGGGTACGCAGGGCGAAGGTGCGAAAATCCTTGGCGGTGTTGAGATAGACCGGGCGGTCCAGCCGGCGTTCAAGGAACAGGCGCAACGGCTCGTACTGCTCGAACAGCATCTGGGTGCTGAAATAGGGCGCCAGGCCGATGGACAGCGCCTCACCCGCCCGGGCGCGCCCCGGCCGCAAGGGCAGCGCTGCCGCCGCAGCAAAGGCGGCGACCGTCGCCAGCACCCGCCGACGCCCGACCATTCCGGCCACCATGGAAAGCCCCTTCCCCCAACGCGGAGCGCCCCTGCGCCCAGCTGCGAAGGATACCCCCCGAACGGCATGCAAAACAAGGCGTGCCGGCTATCCCTCCGGCCGCTGCGACCGCAACTTCTTGACCGCCCCGCGCTTGGCCTTCGAGTCCATGCGCCGCTGCTGGCTGCCCTTGGTCGGCTTGGTCGCCTTGCGCTTGGGCGGCGGAGGCTTGGAGGCCTCCGTGACCAGGTCCACCAGCCTGGCCAGCGCCTCGGCGCGGTTGCGTTCCTGGCTGCGGTGTTCCTGGGCGGTGATGATCAGCACCCCGTCCAGGGTCAGGCGGCGTCCGGCCAGCCGGCACAGGCGCTCCTTCACCTCGTCGGGCAGGCTGGGCGAGCCGCGCACGTCGAAGCGCAGCTGCACCGCCGTCTCGACCTTGTTGACGTTTGGGACGTCATAGCTAGAGAGATGACGGAGGCAATTGACATGCCCACAGTAAGTGTTCTATAAGTGTTCGCATCAACGGCAGATTTGCGCCCGGAGGCCGGCAAGGGTTTCGGGCATTCTTATTTCCGGCAAGGGTGGCGGAACTGCCGCCGCGTTCGCCCTCAGTCTTCCCCCCGCTGGAACCAACAGGGCTGCGCCCAGTTGCCCCCCCAGTAAGGGGCGATCTCGGCCTTCTCTGTCAGGCTGGGATGGCAGAACTTGTTGGTTCGCCAGAACTCGGCCAAGTCGGCGTCGCTGAAATTCCAGATGGCGCGCTCGCGCTCGGCATCGCCATTGATCGGGCATTCGTTGATGCCAATGGCGCTCATCCCGGTTGCGCCGAAGCGGTTGTACGACTTGTCCAACGGCCGGAACACCCGGAATTGGATGTACTGTTTAGCCGTCTGCACCAGGGTCACGACGTAGTACGGCGTGGTCTCGATCACTCGGTAGCGAATGGGCAGATATGGCTTCCGCAATTGGTAGCTGATCCGGCCATCGTGGTGGACGGTCATGGCGCCGTTCTCGGTATACGCCCCGTGATTGCACTGCGGCGCCCAGGTCCCCAGAAACGCTTTCATCCCGATCCGGCCGGGAATTTCCGGCCATCTCTCATCACCCGGCTGGGTCTCGGTATAGGCCAAGACCGGCTGAGGCGCGGCCAACATCAAGGCCGCCCAAAGCACCGCGCGTAATCGCATCCCTCGATCCTCCACACTACCCACAGGAGACTACCATGGGCGGCAACACCATGCAGCGCGTGCGCAAGCACATTACCGACAATGAAGGGAAAATCCCCACTCCCTACAAGGATAACAAGGGGCTTCTGACCGTCGGCACCGGCTTCAAGGTCGATGACGAGACGTCTTTTGTCGCCATGCCATTCGAGATCAAGGACGCCAAGACGGGTGAAGTCGCCCGGCGACCGAGGACGAAAAGAAGGCCGAGTTCCAGCGGGCCAAGGGGCTCTCGAACGACGAATTGCAGAACGGCCCCGGCAAGAGTCCGCTGTCCCTACCGGACGCCGAAATAAAGCGCCGCCTGGATGCCGAAATCCTCGCCCGCGAGGAAAAGATCAAGGCGGAAGTGGGGGCCGAAAACTGGGACCGCCTGAGCCCAGGCCAGAAGACCGCCGTGCTCGACGTTCATTACGCCAATGGTAGCCTGAAGGACTTCCCGAGCCTCAAGGAGGGCATCGAAACCGGCAATGCCGAGGAAATCGGCAAGAACGTCGATTTCCACAGCGACGGCTCCCGCAACTGGGATCGGCTCGCCCGCAACCGCGCCGAGGCGCAAGGCATTTCCCTCGACGAGGCGAAACGGCAGGTCGAGGCAGATCGCCCGGCTGGCAAATTCGACCTGCCCGCGAAGCCGGACCAGGTCGACCTGTCCACCCTGCGCCCGGAACCGCGTCCGCAGGACGGGGCGGGCCAGACGCCGTCTTCGGAGCAGCAGGATTCGGCCCCGCTCCAGGAGGCGCCCAAGCCTGCCCCCGAGCCGCAGGCACAGCCGGCTCCTCAGCCTGCACCCGAGCCGGCCCCCCAACCCGTCTCGCCACCGGAACAAAAGAAGTCCGAAACCCCCGCCGATCCCAAGGTCGCCGCCATGGTCGAGATGGCGGGCAAGCCGGTGGACAATCCCGGCCGATCGGCCCTGCTGAAGCCGGTGGACAGGCTGACCCAGCCCGAGATGATGGACATGATCGCTTCGGCGCAGGGCGATTATCGCGGCTGGCGCTCGGGCGATCCGTTGAAGGCGCACACCTACGAGAAGGTGCAGGACTGGCACGTGGCCATGTACGGCGACCAGCCCCAGGGCAATGACGGCGGCAAGCCCATCGAGCCGCAGCCCATCCGCCCCATCCCCCATCGTCCCGTCCCACACACCACCCCCGACGGCGAGGATCTGTGGCAGGCGACCGGCCGGTTGGGCGGGCTGGTGGCCGAGGCGGCGGCGCAAGACGGCACGGCCGAAGCCGTCACCGGCTTGCAGCGCGGGCTCAACATGCTGGGCGACGCCCATCCACTGCCCGAACGGTCACCCGCCTATGGCCCCTATACCAAACTGGCGCCCATCGCCGAGGACGGCGCCTATGGCCCGCAGACCGACTTCGCGCTGAAGCACGCCACCGCCCGGCTGGGGCCGGACAAGGTGGAGGAAGGGCTGGCGCTGGGCCGCTTCAACACCTTCGCCCGCGCCACCCAAGCCGGCGGTTCGGCCGAAGGCCTGGCCGACAAGACCCATGCCATTTTCGGCCCGCTGCTGCGCGATCCGGGCGACACCGCCTCGTCCACGGCCGAGGCCGGCGCGCTTCAGCGGACGCTGAACGGCTTCGGCGCCGAGCTCAAGCCGGACAACTGGATCGGCCCCAAGACCACCGAAGCCTTCGCCGACGTGCTGAAGGCCGAGGATGCCGACGCGGTGACCAAGGCGTTTGGCAAGCGGCTGGGGTTTCTTTAATCCGGCCGCACGGACCGCAGCTTCTTGGTGGCCGAATGCTTGGCCTTGCTGTCCAGGCGCCGGGTTTGGCTGCCCTTGGTGGGTTTGGTGGGCTTGCGCTTGGGCGGCGGCGGCTTGGCGGCCTCCGCGACCAGGTCCACCAGCCTGGCCAGCGCCTCGGCGCGGTTGCGTTCCTGGCTGCGGTGTTCCTGGGCGGTGATGATCAGCACCCCGTCCAGGGTCAGGCGGCGTCCGGCCAGCCGGCAAAGGCGCTCTTTCACTTCGTCGGGCAGCGACGGGCTGTTGCGCACGTCGAAGCGCAGCTGGACGGCGGTCTCGACCTTATTGACGTTCTGGCCGCCCGGGCCGGAGGCGCGCAGGAAGCTCTCCTCGATCTCGCGCTCGTCGATCTGGATGCGGCGGGTAATGGGGATCACGTCGGCCTCTTGTCATGGACGGGCGCCGCCGCAGTATGGGCGGTGCAGGCGCCCGCCATCAAGCCGGTGGCGAGCCGGACCGACGGCGTCTGACGCCTTTTTTCCACCCCGGCGATGGTGGCTGCGCCCCATATTATGCCTTTAGGTCAGGGTCACCCCTTGCCCAGTGCCGTCCAAAGGGGTAGACCAATAACTCCGTGCGGCCATGCGCGAGGAGGATCACCGGGTTGTCTTCGACAGTCATCTACACCCACCCGTCCTGCCTGGAGCACGACACCGGCGAGTTCCATCCCGAATGCGCCGACCGTCTGCGCGCCATCGCCCACATCCTCGACCGCGAGGAGTTCATGTACCTGCCGCGCGAGGAGGCCCCCGTCGCCACCCGCGAGCAGTTGCTGCGCGCCCACCCCGCCACCCATATCGACCGCATCCTGGCCGCCGTGCCGGCCGAGGGCGTGGTCGAGCTGGACGGCGACACCATGCTGTCGCCCAAGTCGGGCGAGGCGGCGCTGCGCTCGGCCGGTGCCGCCTGCGCCGCCGTCGACGAGGTCGCCACCGGGCGCTCGCGCAACGCGTTTTGCGCCATCCGCCCGCCCGGCCACCACGCAGAGCGCGAGGCGGCCATGGGCTTCTGCCTGTTCTCCAACGCCGCCATCGCCGCACTCCACGCCCGCGACCAGCACGGCTTCAAGCGGGTGGCGGTGGTCGACTTCGACGTCCACCACGGCAACGGCACCCAGGACGTGCTGTGGAACCAGCCGGGCACCTTCTATGCCTCGACCCACCAGGTCGACGCCTTCCCCTATACCGGCACCCCCGACCAGACGGGGCCGGAGGGCGGCGCGGTGGTGGTCAACGTGCCGCTGCCGGCCGGCGCCGCCTCGGAGCCGTTCCGCGCCGCCTACGAGCAGACAGTGCTGCCCGCCCTGGACGCCTTCGCCCCCGACTTCCTGATCATCTCGGCGGGCTTCGACGCCCACGCCGCCGACCCCATGGCCCATCTGCGGCTGGGGGTGGGCGACTTCGACTGGCTGACCCGGCGGCTACTGGACATCGCGCGTACCCATGCCGGGCGGCGCGTGGTGTCGCTGCTGGAGGGCGGCTATGACACCCGCGCGCTGGCGGCCTGCGTCGCCGCCCATGTCCGCGCCCTGATGGAAGGCTGACCATGGATCCGATCGTCTGGACGAACGAGATGTCGGTGGGTTCCGAGGCGCTCGACGACCACCACAGGATGATCATCGCCTGCCTCAACCGCCTGCAGCCGCTGCTGGGCGCCGAGGGCCGCCAGGAAGAGATCGCCGCGGTGATGTCCACCCTCGAGGAGTTCGTGCTGGTCCATTTCAGCGAGGAGGAGCGCGCCATGAAGCGGGCCGGCTTTCCCGGCTGGCGTGCCCACAAGGACCTGCACGACAAGATGTACGACGTGGTGTTCGCCCTGAAGGCCGACATCGAGAAGGGCGACATCCCCGACGCCCAGCAGCTCTACGCCATGCTGCAGGACTGGCTGGTCCACCACATCCTGGGCGAGGATCGCAAATACGTCCCCTTCCTGGCCGCCCCGCGCGACGAGGTCGGCACCTGGCACCGCGCCAACGGCCGCGAGGTCTGATCGCCTCCCCCCGTCATCCCCGCGAAAGCGGGGATCCAGGGGGAACCAACACCGACTTTTCCGCGGTTCCCGGACCCCCGCCTTCGCGGGGGTGACGGAGCCACGACCGGCGCCTCAGATCAGCCCGGCCAGCGGGCTCGACGGGTCGGCGTAGAACTTGCGCGGCATGCGGCCGGCCAGATAGGCCAGGCGGCCGGCCTCGGTGGCCAGCTTCATGGCACGCGCCATGCGGATGGGGTCCTTGGCCGCGGCGATGGCGGTGTTCATCAGCACGCCGTCGCAGCCCAGTTCCATGGCCACCGCCGCGTCCGAGGCGGTGCCGACGCCGGCATCCACCAGCACCGGCACGGCGACGCTTTCCTTAATCAGGCGAATGTTGATGGGGTTGACGATGCCGAGCCCCGAGCCGATCAGCGAGCCCAGCGGCATGATGGCGACGCAGCCCATCTGTTCCAGCGTCTTGGCCTGGATCGGGTCGTCCGAGCAGTAGACCATGACCTTGAACCCGTCCTTGATCAGGACCTCGGCTGCCTTCAGGGTCTCGGGCATGTTGGGGTAAAGGGTCTTCTGGTCGCCCAGGACTTCCAGCTTGACCAAGTCCCAGCCGCCGGCCTCGCGCGCCAGGCGCAGGGTGCGCACCGCGTCGTCGGCGGTGTAGCAGCCGGCGGTGTTGGGCAGGAAGGTGTACTTCTTGGGGCTGACGTAGTCGACCAGCATGGGCTGCGAGGGGTCGGACAGGTTGACCCGCCTGACCGCCACGGTGACGATTTCGGCGCCCGAGGCCTCGATGGCCCGCGCGGTCTCCTCGAAATCCTTGTACTTGCCGGTGCCGACCAACAGGCGCGAGTGGAACTTCCGCCCCGCCACCTCGAAGAAGTCGTCGTCCTGATGCGCGCCGCCGTCCATGCCGCCTCCGATGAAATGCACGATTTCCAGCCGGTCGCCCTCGCCCACCTCGACCTGAGCGTAGGTGGACTTGGGCACGATCTCCAGATTGCGCTCGACCGCGACCTTGCGCGGGTCGACGCCCAGCGCCACCAGCACGCCTTCGACGCTGAGGCCGCCAGCGAATTCGCGCGACTCCCCGTTGATCAGAACCTTCATCCGCGACCGTCCTTGCCAAAGGGGCGACAGTATGGGACGGCGCGGAGCCCGATGCAATCGGCGGCTGGGCAACCTTGCCGCGCCGCAACAAAATTACGCCGGCGCAACCTGCCCATTGCGCCCATGCGTCCGCGTGTTATAAGGGCAGCCATGGCGGAGGATCAGACCCCAACCGTATTTATCCTGAACGGCCCGAACCTCAACATGTTGGGGACACGGCAGCCCGAGGTGTACGGTCGCGAGACGCTGGCCGACATCGAGGTGGCCTGCCGCCGGCATGCGGCCGGGCTGGGTCTGAAGGTGGAATTCCGCCAGAGCAACCATGAAGGCGCGCTGGTCGACTGGATCCAGGACGCGCGGGCCACGGCCGGCGGCGTTATCATCAACGCCGGCGCCTACACCCATACCTCGGTGGCCATCCTGGATGCGCTGCTGGCGGTGGGGGTGCCGGTGGTCGAGGTCCACCTGTCCAACATCCACCAGCGCGAAGACTTCCGCCACCATTCGTATGTTTCAAAGGCGGCCAAGGGGATGATCTGCGGCTTCGGCAGCCACGGCTACATCCTGGCCCTCGAGGCGATGGCCCGCCTGATCAGGGGAGTTTGAAGGGGCATATGGCCAAGACACCCATCGATGCCGAGATCGTGCGCAGCCTTGCTGCCCTGCTCGACGAGACCAGCCTGACCGAGATCGAATACGACACCGGCACGCTTCGCATCCGCGTCGCCCGCGCCGGGTCGCCCGTCCACGTCGCCCACGCGCCCATGCCGGCGGGCGTGGCCGCCCCGGTGGCCCAGCCCGCCCACGCGGCGCCCGCCGACGACGCCAGCCACCCCGGCGCGGTGACCTCGCCCATGGTCGGCGTCGCCTATCTGGCGCCCGAGCCCGGCGCGGCCAAGTTCCTCAACGTCGGCGATACCGTGGCCGAGGGTCAGACCTTGATGCTGATCGAGGCCATGAAGACCTTCAACCCGATCCGCGCCCCGCGCGGCGGCAAGCTCACCCGGGTCCTGGTCACCGACGGCCAGCCGGTCGAGTTCGGCGAACCCCTGGCGATCATCGAATAGGCATGTTCGACAAGGTCCTCATCGCCAACCGAGGCGAGATCGCACTGCGCATCCATCGCGCCTGCCGCGAGATGGGCATCCGCACGGTGGCGGTGCATTCGACCGCCGACAACGACGCCATGCATGTCCGCCTGGCCGACGAGGCGGTGTGCATCGGCCCGCCGGCGGCGCGCGAATCCTATCTCAACAAGGCCGCGATCCTGACCGCGGCGGCGATCACCGGGGCGGACGCCATCCACCCCGGCTACGGCTTCCTGTCCGAGAACGCCGACTTCGCCCAGATGGTCGAGGAGCACGGCTTCGTCTTCATCGGCCCGTCGCCCGACCACATCCGCATGATGGGCGACAAGATCACCGCCAAGCAGGCCGCCAAGGCCGCCGGCCTACCGGTGGTGCCGGGCTCGGAAGGCAGCGTCGACACCGAGGAGCAGGCGGTCGAGGCGGCTGCCGCCATCGGCTATCCGGTGCTGATCAAGGCCACCGCCGGCGGCGGCGGCAAGGGCATGAAGGTCGCCCGCAACGAGGCCGAGTTGAAGGAAGCTTGGCGTCTGGCCCGCAACGAGGCCAAGGCCGCCTTCGGCAACGAGGACGTCTACATGGAGAAGTACCTGGGCAAGCCCAGGCACATCGAGATGCAGATCCTGGCCGACGCCTACGGCAACGTCGTCCACCTGGGCGAGCGCGACTGCAGCTTGCAGCGCCGCCACCAGAAGGTGCTGGAAGAGGCTCCCTCGCCGGCGCTGAACGCCAGCCAGCGCGAGGGCATCGGCTCGGTGGCCAGCGCCGCCATCAAGAAGCTGGGCTATCGCAACGCCGGCACCATCGAATTCCTGTTCGAGAACGGCGAGTTCTACTTCATCGAGATGAACACCCGCCTGCAGGTCGAGCATCCGGTGACCGAGGCGATCACCGGCCTGGACCTGGTGCGCGAGCAGATCCGCATCGCCGCCGGCGCGCCCCTGGGCTACACCCAGGACGACATCCGCTTCCAGGGCCACGCCATCGAGTGCCGCATCAACGCCGAGGATCCGCAGACCTTCGCCCCCTGCCCGGGGCGGATCGGCGGCTACCACGCGCCGGGCGGCCTGGGCGTGCGGGTCGATTCGGGCCTCTATTCGGGCTATCGCATCCCGCCTCACTACGACAGCATGATCGCCAAGCTGATCGTCTACGGCAACTCGCGCAACGAGGCGCTGATGCGCCTGCGCCGCGCCTTGGGCGAGTACGTGATCGAAGGCATCAAGACCACCCTGCCGCTGCACAACCGGTTGGTGGCCGACGACGACTTCATCAACGGCGATTACGACATCCACTGGCTGGAAAAGTTCGTCCAGCAGCATTCCTAAGGTCTGGTTGCGCGGCGACCGCGGGGCGACTATCTCGGATGAGGTAGCCGCCTTCGCGAGATGGTCCTGGTGTCGCCGCGCGTCGTCCTGCTCTGGGTCCTGTTGCTGTCGGGGTGTTCGGCCCTGCCCGCGGCTACGCCCCCTTCCCGTCCCCCACCGCCCGCACCTCCGCCGGCACCGCCGCAGGCCGCCGCACCACCACGGCCGCCCGAACTGGTGGGGCTCAGCCGCGACGAGGCCGGTGCCATGCTGGGACGACCGCGCACGGTCAGCGACCAGGCCAGCGCCATCCGCTGGGGCTACCGCGAGGGGCCGTGCAGCCTGTCGCTGCTGTTCTATCCCGAGGTCGGCAGCGAGACCTGGCGAGTCGCCACCTACGAGGTGACCGGCGGCAGCGAAGCGGCCTGCCTGACGCGCATCCGGGACGCCCATGCCCGCCGCCGCTGACCGCCCGCTGGTCGCCGTCGTCGACGACGATCCGCTGTTCGCCGAGATCCTGGCCGGCAACCTGGCCGACCGCGGCTATGGCACCAGCCTGCACGCCGGTGGGGCCGAGTTCCTGGCGGCCATGGCGGCGGGCCTGGCCCCTGCCCTGGTGCTGCTCGACTGGAAGATGCCGGGCTTGACCGGCATCGACGTGCTGCGCCGCCTGCGCGAAGGCGGCGGCGGCCCCCCGGTGATCTTCCTGACCGTACTGAGCGACCAGATCTTCGAGGAGGCGGCCCTGCTGGGCGGCGCCACCGACTTCGTCGAGAAGTCGCGCAGCTTCGCCATCCTGGAGCGGCGCATCGACCTGATTCTGGCCGGCCGGCGGGCGGCCGAGGCGGCGGCGGCACCGGCGGCCGGGCGCACGGTGGGCGCCTTGGCCCTGGACCCGGGCATCCGCCGCGCCCGCTGGCGCGACCGCCCGGTCGAGCTGACCCTGGCCGAGTTCGCCATGGTCGAGTTGCTGGCCGCCCGCCACGGCCGCGATGTCTCGTACCGCGAGCTCTACGACGCCGCCCGCGGCAAGGGCTTCCACGCCGGCCAGGGCGACGGCGGCTACCGCGCCAACGTGCGCGCCGCCATCAAGCGCATCCGCGAGAAGTTCAAGGCGGTCGACGACGACTTCCAGCAGATCGGCAACTATCCCGGCTTCGGCTATCGCTGGCTGGTGGGGGATGCCTAGGGCCGGCGCGTTGCTGCGCTCGTTCGCCGCCAAGCTGGCGGCATCGGCGGTGCTGTTCCTTTTGGTGCCGCTGTTCGTCTACGGCCGGCTCGACGCCGCCGACCGCCAGCGTGGCGCCCTGATGCTGACCCTGGTCCAGGAGCAGGGTCGCCTGGCGGCCGAGGCGCTGTTCCCCCTGTTGGACCAGTTCTCGCCCCGCGCCGCCGACCGCCTTGCCCAAGCCGTGATACGGCTGGCGGACGAGAGGACCAGCATCTGGGTGCTGTTCCGCCCCGCCGCCGCCAAGGGCCCCGAAGCCTTCCTGCTGATCGCCGAGGCGCCGCCCGTCCCCCGCGAGATGCTGCGCCAGGAGCAGGCCCGCCTGGTGGGCAGCGGGGCGCTGGCCAGCCTGGCCACCTCGTGCCAGGGCAACACGCCGCTGGCCTTGCAGCTTGCCGACGAGCTGCTGACCCATGCCGCCCCCCACCTGACGCCGGCCGGCTGCTGGGTGGTGCTGACCGCGCGCGGCAAGGGCGAGCTGCCCGACCGCCCCTATTGGCAGGCGCCCGAGTTGCGCATCGCGGCGGCCATCTACCTGCTGCTGGCGGTGTTGGTGCTGTCGCTGTTCGCCGACAGCTGGCGCGACCTGGGCCGCTTCCGCGCCATTGCCCGGCGCATCCGCACCACGGGCGGCCCGGCCTCGTTCGCCACCGAGAACCGGGTTCCCGAACTGGCCGAGGTGGCGGCCGAATTCGACGCCATGGTCGCCTCGCTCGGCCGCACCGAGACGCTGCTGCGCCAGATGGCCGAGGAGAACGCCCATGCCCTGAAGGCACCGCTGGCGGTGATCTCGCAGGCGCTGCCGCCCCTGGAACAGGCGGTGCCGCCCGGGGCGACGCGGGCCGTGCGCGCGGTCGAGCTGGTGCGCCAGTCGGTAGACCGCCTGGACGCGCTGGTCAGCGCTACCCGGCGCATGGACGAGGCGGTGGCCGCCCTGGTCGAGGCCCCGCGCCGGCCACTGGCGTTGGCGCCGCTGCTGGCAGCGCTTGCCGAGGGCTATCGCCCGCAGGCGGAAGCGTCGGGCCTGCGCCTGGTCGCCCAGCTGTCCGCGGTGACGGCATTTGCCAACGAGGACATGGTCGAAACCGTGGTCGAGAACCTGCTGGACAATGCGCTGGACTTCGCGCCGGCCGGCACCGAGGTCACCCTGGCCCTGGCGCCCCCGGCCACGATCGTCGTCTCCGACCAGGGCCCCGGCGTGCCCGACGACCGCCTGGACACCATCTTCGGCCGCCACGTCTCGACGCGCGCCGACGGGCCGCATTACGGGCTGGGGCTGTGGCTGGTGCGGCGCAATGCCGAGGCCATGGGCGGCCGCGCCTGGGCCCGGAACCGCCCCGAAGGCGGCCTGGCGGTGACGGTCGAGCTGGCGGCGGCCGACTAGCCGGTCACAGCTCTGTAACAGCCTTCTCACCCCGCTGTAGCGTCAAAAGGCGTAGCTCTTTCCTCGAAGGAAAGAAGTGAGGCGCTGCGCGAGCGCCGATCCGAGGAGGTCCATCGGTCATTGAGCGAACAAGGAGGTTGCCATGAAGACCCGTCTCGCCGCACTCGTCCTGCTGGCCGCCGCCCTGTCGGGCTGCGCCGACATGAACGCCCGCCAGCAGCGCGCACTGTCCGGTGGCGCCATGGGCGCCGCGGGCGGCGCCGCCCTTGGCCTGCTGACCGGCGGCAGCGTGCTGACCGGGGCGCTGATCGGCGGCGGCGCCGGCACCGCCATCGGCGCCCTGCTGCCCGACCAGCCCAAGAGCCATCACTAGGAGGTCGCCATGGACGACGACCTGCCCTTCTTCCCCGCCGACCTGTGGTCCAGTGCCGCGGATGACCGCCGCTACCGCCTCTCGACCCGCAGCTGCCAGCCCTTGACCAGGGCGTAGATGGCCGGGATGACCACCAGGGTCAGGATGGTGGACGACACCATGCCGCCGACCATGGGCACGGCGATGCGGCACATGACCTCGGAGCCGGTGCCGGTGCTCCACATGATGGGCAGCAGGCCGGCCATGATCGCCACCACCGTCATCATCTTGGGCCGTACCCGCTCCACCGCGCCTTCCATGACGGCGGCGGCCAGGTCGGCGGCGGTGAACGGACGGCCCTCGGCGTCCCGCTTGGCCTTCAGCGCCGCCAGTGCGTGGTCGAGATAGATCAGCATCACCACGCCCGTCTCGGCGGCGACGCCGGCCAGGGCGATATAGCCCACCGCCACCGCCACGCTCATGTTGAAGCCCAGCTGCCACTGCAGCCACAGGCCGCCGACCAGGGCAAAAGGCAGCGACGCCATGACGATCAGCGTCTCGGTGACGCGGCGGAAGTTGAGGTAGAGCAGCAGGAAGATGATGGCCACGGTCAGCGGCACCACCACCTTCAGCTTCTCGATGGCGCGTTCCATGTACTCGAACTGGCCCGACCAGGTGACGTAGTAGCCGGGCGGGAACTTGACCTCGCCGGCCACCGCGCGGCGGGCCTCTTCCACATAGCCGCCGATGTCGCGGTCGCGGATGTCGACGTAGATGTAGGCCGACAGCAGGGCGTTCTCGGTGCGGATGCCGGCCGGGCCCTTGGAGAGGCGCACCCTGGCCAGCTGCCCCAGCGGCACCTGGGCGCCGTCCATGCCGGAAACCAGGATCTTCGAGGCGATGGCCTGCGGGTCCGAGCGGAATTCCCGCGGGTAGCGAACGTTGACCGTGAAGCGCTCGCGGCCCTCGACGGTGGTGGTCACCGCCTCGCCGCCCAGCGCGGTCAGGATCACCTCCTGCAGGTCGCCGACGGTAATGCCGTAACGGGCCAGCTGGGCGCGGTCGGGCTCGATGTTCAGGTAGTAGCCGCCGCCGATGCGTTCCGCGTATGCCGACGTGGTGCCGGGCACGTTGCGCACCACCGCCTCGATCTGGCGGGCCAGGCGCTCCATCTCGTCCAGGTCCTTGCCGAACACCTTGATGCCGATGGGGGTGCGGATGCCGGTCGACAGCATGTCGATGCGGGCGCGCAGCGGCATGGTCCAGGCATTGGCAATGCCGGGCATCTGCAGGGCCTTGTCCATCTCGGCCACCAGGGTGTCGATGGTCATCCCAGGGCGCCACTGGCTTTCCGGCTTCAGGTTGATCACCGTCTCGAACATCTCGGTGGGGGCCGGATCGGTGGCGGTGGCGGCGCGGCCGGCCTTGCCCCACACCGAATCGACCTCGGGAAAGCTCTTGATGATCTTGTCCTGGGTCTGCAGAAGCTCGGACGCCTTGGTGATGGACAGGCCGGGCAGCGTGGTCGGCATGTAGAGCAGCGTGCCCTCGTTCAAGGTGGGCATGAACTCGGCGCCCAAGCGAGACAGCGGCACCCACGACGCCGCCACCGCGAGGACCGCCACCACGATGGTCGCCAGCCTGGCCTTCAGCACGGCGCGAATGACCGGGCGGTAGAGCGCAATCAGGGCGCGGTTGATGGGGTTCCTGGCCTCGGGCAGGATGCGGCCGCGCACGAACAGCACCATCAGGGCCGGCACCAATGTCACCGACAGCAGCGCCGCACCGGCCATGGAAAAGGTCTTGGTGAAGGCCAGCGGCTTGAACAGGCGGCCTTCCTGCGCTTCCAGGGTGAAGACCGGCAGGAACGATACGGTGATCACCAGCAGGCCGAAGAACAGGCTGGGGCCGACCTCGACCGCGGCGTCCACCAGGGCCTGGGTGCGGCTTTGGCCCGGCCTCAAGCGCTCCAGGTGCTTGTGGGCGTTCTCGATCATGACGATCGCGGCGTCGACCATGGCGCCGACGGCGATGGCGATGCCGCCGAGGCTCATGATGTTCGAGGTCATGCCCAGCGCCTCCATCACCGTCACCGCGATCAGCACGCCGACCGGCAGAGTGACGATGGCGACCAGGGCCGAGCGCAGGTGCAGCAGGAAGACGACGCAGACCAGGGCGACGATCAGGCTTTCCTCGAGCAGGGTGTGCTTCAGCGTCTCGACGGCGCGCAGGATCAGGTCCGAGCGGTCGTAGACTGCCTTGATGGACACGCCCTCGGGCAGGCCGGCCGAGACCTCGGCGATCTTGGCCTTGGTGCGCTCGATGACGTCGAGCGCGTTCTGGCCGAAGCGCTGCAGCACGATGCCGCTGACCACCTCGCCCTCGCCGTCCATCTCGGTCAGGCCGCGCCGCTCGTCGGGGCCCAGTTCGACCCGGGCGATGTCGCGCAGCAGCACGGGCGTGCCGCGGTCCACCCTAAGCACCAGCTGCTCGATGTCGGCGGCGCCGCGCAGGTACCCCTTGCCGCGCACCACGAACTCGGTCTCGGCCAGCTCGACCACCCGGCCGCCCACGTCGGTGTTGGACTTGCGGATGGCGTCGGCCACCTTGGCCAGCGGGATGTTGTAGGCCTGCAGCTTCTGGGGGTCGACCACCACCTGGTACTGCTGGACGAAGCCGCCCACCGAGGCCACCTCGGCCACGCCCTCGGCCTTGGCCAGCTGGTAGCGCAGGTACCAGTCCTGAATGGTGCGCAGCTCGGCCAGCGTCCGTTCCTTGGCTAGCACCACGTACTGGTAGACCCAGCCCACCCCGGTGGCGTCCGGGCCCAGGCTGGGCGTCACCCCCGGCGGCAGCCGCTTGGCGGCGAAGCTCAGGTATTCCAGCACCCGCGAGCGCGCCCAGTAGATGTCGGTGCCGTCCTCGAAGATCACATAGACGAAGCTGACCCCGAAGAACGAGAAGCCGCGCACGGTCTTGGAGCGCGGCACGCTCAGCATGGCGGTGGTCAACGGATAGGTGACCTGGTCCTCGACCACCTGCGGGGCCTGTCCGGGGTATTCGGTGTACAGGATCACCTGCACGTCCGACAGATCGGGCAGCGCGTCCAGCGGCAACCTCTTGACCGCCACGATGCCGGCACCGGCGACGAACGCCGTCATCAGCAGCACCAGGACGACGTTGCGGGCCGACCAGCGGATCAGGGCGGTGATCATGCGAAGGCCCCCTTACACCCTCTCCCGCCGGGAGAGGGAGTTCGCTACTCTTGCGGGATGGATGCCAGAACCCTCAGACGCAATGCGACCGAAGCCGAACGGCGACTGTGGTCCCGCCTGCGCGACCGTCAACTGGACGGCCACAAGTTCCGTCGCCAACAGCCGATCGGCCCCTATTTCGCCGACTTCTGCTGCTGGGAGGCACGGCTGGTCGTCGAAGTCGACGGCGGCCAGCACGCCGACAGCAGGCATGACGAGGTGCGTACTGCCTGGCTGGCCGAACGCGGCTGGCAGGTGCTGCGCTTCTGGAACAACGAGGTCCTGGGCAACACCGACGGTGTCCTGCAGACTATCCTGGACGTGCTCAAAACTCCCTCTCCCTGAGGGAGAGGGTCGGGGTGAGGGGGTGATGGGTCCACCCGAACGACTTTTCCGCGGCATGCAACTCTCCCTCACCCCGCCCCTCTCCCGCTGGGAGAGGGAG
>JBLNBU010000122.1:0-2584 GCA_050260215.1 Actinomycetota bacterium | reverse complement strand
CGCGGGCGTAGCTCAGGGGTAGAGCACAACCTTGCCAAGGTTGGGGTCGAGGGTTCGAATCCCTTCGCCCGCTCCAATTTCCTCCCATACTACCGTCATGCCGCCCCCGGATTGAAACCGGGCCAGCCGCCTTCCATCTGGTTCAGGGCATTCCCTCTGATTCGTAGGGAGGTTCCCGATGATCCACCGCTTCCTCGCCGCCCTGCCGGCACTGCTGTTGGCCGGCAGTGCCTTGGCCGCCGACACCATGCCCGCGCACATCATGAACGGCATGCTGACCACGCCGCAGGGCATGACGCTGTACACCTTCGATCAGGACGGCGCGGGCAAATCGGCCTGCGCCGGCCCCTGCGCCCAGAACTGGCCGCCCTTCGCCGCGCCTGCCGACGCGCACGCCATGGGCGACTGGAGCGTGGTCACCCGCGACGACGGCGGCCACCAGTGGGCCTATAAGGGCAAGCCGCTTTATACCTGGATGAAGGACATGAAGCCGGGCGACGCCACCGGCGACGGCGTCAAGGGCATGTGGCACACCGCCAAGCCGTGAGAGAGGGCGGAAGGGGCGGCGAAGGAGCCTGTGTGAAAACCGGATTCCCGGCGCCCTTTAGTTGAGAGAGAATGCCCGAGGCGCAGGCTTCGGGCATTTTTTCATGGCAGGCTACATCGAAGGGCGGTCGCGGGATCAGGCGACGTTGTTTCCGGAACGGCTGGACGATCTGATCGGTGCTGACGCGCCGGTGCGGGTGGTCGATGCGTTCGTGGGGATGCTGAAACTGGCGGAGTTGGGCTTCGCCAAGGCGGCGCCGAAGGCGACGGGGCGGCCCGGTTATGACCCAGCCGACTTGTTGAAGCTCTACGTCTACGGCTATCTCAACCAGATCCGCTCCAGCCGCCTGCTGGAGCGGGAATGCCATCGCAACGTCGAGGTCCTGTGGCTGCTCCACCGGCTGGCGCCGGACTTCAAAACCATCGCCGATTTTCGCCGGGACAACCGCGACGCCATTCGGCTGGCGTGCCGGGCCTTCGTGCAGTTCTGCCGGGGGCAAGGGCTGTTCGGTGGGGAACTGGTGGCCATCGACGGCTCGAAATTCGCCGGCCAGAACAGCCCCGACCGGGTGTGGACGGTCAAGCAGTTGGAGAAGCAGGCGGCCCGACTGGACGAGCGCATCGCCGACTATCTCGCCCGGCTGGATGCCGCCGACGCGGCCGAACCGTCGGCGCTGGCCGAAGCGGGGGACACCCGGGCGGCGCTGGAACGGCTGCGCACGCGCCGCGCCGATGTCGAGCAGGCGGTCAAGCCGATGGACATGGGGCAGGTGGCGGTCACCGATGCCGATGCCCGCCTGATGCGCGGTCCCCATGGCACGGTGGTGGGCTACAACGTGCAGACCGCCGTCGACGCTCGCCACGGCCTGATCGCCCATCACGAGGTGACGCAGGCGACCTCGGACCAGAACCAGCTTCACGCGGTGGCCGCGGGGGCCAGGGAGGCCCTGGCGGTGGAGACCTTGGAGGCGGTGGCCGATGCCGGCTACGCCGACGCCGAGCAACTGGATGCCTGCGACCGCTCCGGCATCGTCGCCTTCGTGCCGCATCCGCGCTCGGTCAACACTCGCGGCGACTTCTTCGACAAGTCGGCCTTCGTCTACGATGCCGACAACAACACCTACCGCTGTCCGGCGGGCGGCACGCTGCGCTTGCGCAACGCCTCGCGCAAGAACCAGGCGGCCAATTACAGCGGCGAGAATTGCGCCGGCTGTCCCCTGAAGCCCAAATGCACCGCCGCCTCCGTGCGCTGGGTGACCCGCCACCAACACGAGGCCGTCCTCGACCGACTGGCCGCGCGGATGGCCACCCGACCCGACGCCATGGCGACCCGGCGCTTCTTGGCGGAACACCCTTTCGCCATCATCAAACGGATGATGGGACGCCCCGCTTCCTCTGCCGGGGCCTGAACGCGGTGGGCGCCGAAATGGCCCTCTCGGTGACCGCCTTCAACCTGCTCCGCGCCATGCGGGTGATCGGCGTGCCGGAATTGCTGCGGCGGCTGGCCGTGGCAACAGCCTGACCTCCCGAAAGCTCATCCGCCCAGACATGGAAAACCCCAGTCCTCGCGGGCTGGGGTTCTCACACAGGCTCCAAGTGGCCGCCCTTTCTTTTTCGTCGTCCCGACGCCCCTTACGCTCCCAATGCTTCAGCGAAAACATGAAACGGCGTGCCATCCTGCTTCACAAGGACCACGACGCCTTGCGCCGGGCGCGGCGAAAATACGCCCGCTGGGGTGTCCACGAGGAGGCCCTCTACCGCAGCCACCGTATCCGCGTCGAAGGCTACCATGGAGAGGCCAAGACGTGGCGGGGCTTGGCCAGAGCCATCCGCCGAGGCCTCGTCAACATGCAGATCCAGGCATACCTCGCCGCTGCCGCGGTCAACCTCAAGCGACGGGCTGCCGCCATCGCCGCAGCCGTTATCGCGGTGCTGCTGAATTGCTCAGGCCGGGCCGCAAGCCCAAAAGCCTTCCTGCGCCCGCCATATCTTCATGCCGCATGATCGCTCCCATTCGGGTGACCACCCTTTTTCAACA
>JBLNBU010000121.1:0-19307 GCA_050260215.1 Actinomycetota bacterium | reverse complement strand
CCGACGCCGGCCAGCGTGCCGCCGGTGCCGACCGCGCAGGTGAAGGCGTCGACCCGGCCGGCGGTCTGGCGCCAGATCTCGGGGCCGGGGGTGGGGTAGTGGGCCATGCGGGTGGCGGGGTTGGCGGACTGGTTGGCCCACAACACGCCGTTGGGCTCGGTCGCCGCCAGCTCCTTGGCCAGGGTCTCGGAATAGCGCACGTAGTTGCCCGGGTTCGAATAGGGCGCGGCCGGCACCAGTCGCAGGTCGGCGCCCGACAGCTTCAGCGCGTCCTTCTTCTCCTGGCTTTGCGTCTCGGGCATGACGATGACGGTGCGGTAGCCGCGCGCGTTGGCGACCAGCGTCAGCCCAATGCCCGTGTTGCCGGCGGTGCCCTCGACGATCAGGCCGCCCGGCTGCAGCAGGCCCTTTTCCTCGGCGTCGGTGATGATCGCCAGGGCGGCGCGGTCCTTGACCGAACCGCCGGGGTTGAGGAATTCGGCCTTGCCGTAGATTTCGCACCCGGTGGCTTCCGAGGCCGCCGCCAGGCGGATCAGCGGGGTGTTGCCGATGGTGTCGACGAATCCGTCTCTAATATCCAGCATGGCGACTGTTGTATCCATAGATTTACCACAACGAACTGTAACAACCTTTCGGTGGGCGAATCAATAGGGCTTCGTCCGACGTTGATATGGGGCGGCGGCGGCGGCGGGGAACCGGAACAAAAGAGGGGTATTGCAAAGCGAGAACAAATGCGAAACGATAGCGCCATGGACAAACGCATCATTGCCGTCTGGCTGCCCCGCTTCGCCACCGACCGGCTGACCCGGCCGGGCAAGCCCATGGCCGCCTTTGCCGCCGCGCCGCTGGCCCTGGTCACCCGGGCCCAGGGCGGGGTGCGCGTCGCCGCCTGCAACGCTGCCGCCGAGGCTGCCGGGGTGGTGCGCGGCCTGCCCGCCGCCGACGCCCAGGCGGTGTGCCCAGGCCTGAAGACCCTGGCCGCCGAAGCGCAGGCCACGGCGGCGGCGCTGTCGGCGCTGGCGGCGTGGTGCCGGCGGTGGACGCCGTGGGCGGCGGCCGACGGCGATGACGGCATCTGGCTGGACGTGTCGGGCTGCGCCCATCTGTTCGGCGGCGAGCGGGCCATGCTCGACGACGTGGTGGCGCGGCTGGCAGCCTTGGGGTTTGCCGTGCGCGCCGGCCTGGCCGACACGCCGGGTGCGGCCTGGGCCGCCGCCCGCTTCGGCGACGGGCCCGCCACATTGGTGCCGGAAGGCGCGGGGCGGCAGTGGCTGGCGACGTGGCCGGTGGCGGCGCTGCGCCTGCCCGCCGCCACCACCGAGGGATTGGCCCGGCTGGGGGTGCGCCGGCTGGCCGAATTGCTGGCGCTGCCCCGCGCGCCGCTGGCCGCCCGCTTCGGCGAGGCGGTGGCGACCCGCCTGGACCAGTTGCTGGGCCGCGCGCCCGAGCCCCTATCGCCGCTGGCCGAGGCGGCGCCGTTGCTGGTCCGCCTGGACTTCGCCGAGCCCATCGCGCGTACCGGCGACGTCGAGCGGGCGCTGCGCCGCCTGCTGGACATGCTGTGCCGGCGCCTGGTCGAGCGCGGCCTGGGGGCCCGGCGGCTCGAGATGGGGGTGTTCCGTGTCGACGGCAGCGCCGCGGCCCAGGCGGTGGGTACCGCCGAGGCGGTGCGCGACGCCGGCCACCTGTTCCGCCTGCTGCGCGAGGGGCTGGACGGGCTGGACGCCGGCTTCGGCATCGAGGCCATGACCCTGCATGCCGCCCGGGCCGAGGTCTTTGCCGCCCGCCAGGCCGAGCTGGACGCCCGCCCCACCGGCGGCGGCCTGGCCCTGCTGGTCGACCGGCTGGACCGGCGGCTGGGCCTTGGCGCGGTGTACCGCCTGGCGCCGCGGCCGACCCACGTTCCCGAATCGCTGCCCGGCCGCGTGCCGCCGCTGGGCCGGCTGGACGGCGCCTGGCCCGTCCGGCCGCGGCCCGTCCGCCTGCTGCCGCGCCCCGAGGCGGTGGCGGTCGACGAGGTCGACGGGGTGCCCCAGGTCCTGCACCGCCACGGCCGGCCGCTGTCGGTGGCCCGCGCCGACGGCCCCGAGCGCATTGCCGCCGAATGGTGGCACGGCGCCGCGCCGCCGTCCGACGACTCGTTGCGCGACTACTGGCGTGTCGAGGACGCCGGCGGGCGGCGCTGGTGGCTGTTCCGCCAGGGCGGCAGCGGGCGGTGGTACCTGCATGGAGAGTTCGGTTGAAAACTCCAGGTGTGACCACACCGCCCTCATCGGCTAGTATGCGGATCGGATTAGGTGGGGAGGCGATGGATGCTGGTTCGGGTGCTGCTGGCGGCGCTGCTGCTGACGTGGGCCGGTATGGCCCGTGCGGCCGAGGTGGTGCGGGTGGCGGGCTACGACTTCCCGCCCTTCGTCGAGACCGAGGGCGGACGGCCCCACGGGCTGGCGCTCGACATGATCGACGCGCTCAACGCCGCCCAGGACAAGTACCGCTTCACCTTCCAGTCGGTGGCGGCGCGCCGGCGCTATGCCGACCTGCAGGATGGCCGCTTCGACCTGATGCTGTTCGAAAGCCCCGAATGGGAATGGGCCGAGAAGAACCTGCCGGTCGACTTCTCCAACGTGTTCCTGCGCGGCGGCGAGGTCTACATCGCCCAGGCCCAGCCGGGCCGCGGCCAGGACTACTTCTCCAGCCTGGCCGGCAAGAAGATGGTCGGCATCCTGGGCTTCCACTACGGGTTCGCCAACTTCAACGCCGATCCCGACCTGCTGGCCCGCGACTATGGCGCCAAGCTGGTCAGCAGCCACCGGTCCAGCATCGAGATGGTGCTGGCCGGCCGTGGCGACGTGGCGGTGGTCACCGATTCGTACCTGTGGGCCTATCTCAACGCCAATCCGCAGGCACGCGCCAAGCTGCTGGTGTCGGACCGCTACGACCAGATCTATCACCACCGCGCCCTGGTGCGCCGTGGCGGCCCCATCGACGTCGCCACCGTCAACCGCCTGCTGGCCGACATGCAGAGGGACGGCCGCCTGGACGCCATCTGGAAGAAGGCCGGCGTGGTCCGCTAGCCCCATCCGCGAGCCCCCCCTGGATCCCCGCCTGCGCGGGGGTGACGAGCGGGGGGCGCTAGGGTGTCCTCCTACGCCGAGCTTCAGGTCACCAGCAATTACAGCTTCCTGCGCGGGGCCTCGCATCCGGACGAGCTGGTGGTCGCGGCTGCGGCGCTGGGGCTGTCGGCGGTGGCGGTCACCGACCGCAACACCCTGGCCGGGGTGGTGCGTGCCCATGTGGCGGCCAAGCAGGCAGGGCTGCGCCTGGTGGTGGGGGCGCGGCTGGATTTCCGCGACGGGCATCCCTCGGTGCTGGCCTATCCCACCGACCGCGCCGCCTATGGCCGGCTGTCGCAACTGCTGACCCTGGGCAACCGCCGGGCGCCCAAGGGCCAGTGCTGGCTTGACGGCGCCGACCTGGCGGCCCACGGCCAGGGCCTGCTGGTGGCGACGCTGGATGTGGGCGAGAGTGCCCTGGCCCGGCTGGCCGAGCTTTTCCCCGGTGCCTGCTGGCTGGTCGCCCACAACCACCTGGACGGCGACGACGAGGCGCGGATGGGGGCCCGCGCGGCGCTGGCGGCGCGGGTCGGGGTGCCGCTGCTGGCGACCAACGACGTCCACTACCACATGGCGGCGCGCCGGCCGCTGCAGGACGTGCTGGTGGCGGTGCGCGAGGGCGTCCCCGTCGAGCAGGCCGCCGGCCGGCTGCTGTTTCCCAATGCCGAGCGCCACATGAAGGCCCCCGAGGCGATGGCCCATTTGTTCCGCCGCTTTCCCGACGCGGTGGCGCAGACGGCGGTATTGGCCGAGCGCTGCCGCTTCTCGCTGGACGAGCTGGTGTTCGACTACGCCGCCGACCCCGTGCCCGAGGGCGAGACCGCCCAGGGCCGCCTTGAACGCCTGACCCTGGACGGCGCGCGCTGGCGCTATCCGGACGGGGTGCCCGACAAGGTCGCCCGCCAGGTCGAGCACGAATTCGCCCTGATCGGCCAGCTGGGCTATGCGCCCTATTTCCTCACCGTCCACGACATCGTCACCTTCGCGCGGGCCCGCGGCATCCTGTGCCAGGGCCGCGGTTCGGCGGCCAACTCGGCGGTGTGCTACTGCCTGGGGATCACCGCGGTCGATCCGGCGCGCTCGGATCTTTTGTTCGAGCGCTTCGTCTCGGCCGAGCGGGCCGAGCCCCCCGACATCGACGTCGACTTCGAGCACGAGCGGCGCGAGGAAGTGATCCAGTACATCTACGCCAAGTACGGCCGCGACCGCGCCGGGCTGGCGGCCAGCGTCATCACCTACCGCACCCGTTCGGCCATCCGCGACGTCGGCAAGGCGCTTGGCCTGTCCGAGGACACGGTGGGCGCGCTGGCCAAGACGGTGTGGGGCTCGTCGGGCGATCCCCTTCGCGACCAGCAGGTGCGCGAGGCCGGTGTCGACCCCACCGATCCCCGCCTGCGCCTGGCGCTCGACCTAGCCTGGGAGCTGAAGGGCTTTCCCCGCCACCTGTCCCAGCATGTGGGCGGCTTCGTTATGACCCGCGGGCCGCTGGATGCCGTGGTGCCCATCGCCAACGCCGCCATGGCCGATCGCACCGTGATCGAGTGGGACAAGGACGACCTGGACGCCCTGGGCATGCTCAAGGTCGACGTGCTGGCACTGGGCATGCTGACCTGCATCCGCAAGGCCTTCGACCTGATCGAGCGCCACCACGGCCGGCGCTTCGACCTGGCCACCGTGCCTCCTGAGGACCCGGCGGTCTACGACATGCTGTGCCGGGGCGATTCGGTGGGCGTGTTCCAGGTGGAAAGCCGGGCCCAGATGGCCATGCTGCCGCGCCTGAAGCCGCGCTGCTTCTACGACCTGGTCATCGAGGTGGCCATCGTCCGGCCCGGCCCCATCCAGGGCGACATGGTCCATCCCTACCTGCGCCGGCGGGCGGGCGAGGAGCAGGTGAGCTATCCCTCGGGCCCGTTGAAGCGGGTGCTGGAAAAGACCCTGGGGGTGCCGCTGTTCCAGGAGCAGGCCATGCGCATCGCCATCGAAGGCGCCGGCTTCACCCCGGCCGAGGCCGACCGCCTGCGCCGCGCCATGGCCACCTTCCGCCGGTCGGGGCAGATCGCCCTTTTCCGCGACAAGTTCCTGGCCGGCATGGCCGCCAACGGCTTCGATCCCGCCTTCGCCGACGCCTGCTTCCGCCAGATCGAGGGCTTCGGCGAATACGGATTCCCCGAAAGCCACGCCGCCAGCTTCGCCCTGCTGGTCTACGTCTCGGCGTGGCTGAAGTGCCGGTATCCGGCGGCGTTCGCCTGCGCCTTGCTCAATTCCCAGCCCATGGGCTTCTACGCCCCCGCCCAGATCGTCCGCGACGCCCGCGCCCACGGCGTCGAGGTCCGCCCCGTGGACGTGTCCTTCAGCGACTGGGACTGCACGCTGGAAGGGACGGGCAGAGTGGCGCTGCGCCTTGGTTTCCGCCAGATCGCCGGCATGCCCGAGGGCGAGGCGCGCCGGCTGGTGGCGGCCCGCGGCGACGGCTACCCCGATCCGCGTGCGCTGTGGCGCCGGGCCGGGCTGACCGCGCGGGGGCTGGACGCCCTGGCCCGCGCCGACGCGTTTGCCTCCATGGGGCTTGGTCGCCGCGACGCGCTGTGGGCGATCAAGGGCCTGGGCGACAAGCCGCTGCCCCTGTTCGACGGCCCCGGGCCTGAGCCCGAGGTGGTGCTGCCCAGGGCCGGCGAGGGCGAGCAGGTGGTCGAGGACTATTCCGCCATCAAAATGACCTTGCGACGACATCCCCTCGGTTTACTGCGTGAGGAGTTGAATCGTGGCGGTTTCGTCACGGCTGCGAAACTGGCGAGTCTGGCCAACGGGTCGCGGGTGCGGGTGGCGGGGCTGGCGATCACCCGCCAGCGTCCCGGCTCGGCCAAGGGCATCGTCTTCGTGACGCTGGAGGACGAGAGCGGCTCCATCAACCTGGTGGTCCGCCCACCGGTGTTCGAGGCCAACCGCGCCGCCGTCATGCGCGCCGCCCTGGTGGCGGTCGACGGCCGGCTGCAGCGCGACGGCCTGGTGGTCCACGTCATCGCCGAGCGGCTGACCGACGACACCGGCCGCCTGTCCGCCCTGCTGCCCGAGGCCACATGGCGCCATTCCAGCCGCGACTTCCATTGAGGGGCCTTGCCGGGGCGGGCGGGGTCGGCTACACGCTACTCACCGCTTCCGTCATGCCCGGACTTGATCCGCGCATCGACGAGAGAATGAAAGGGAGACGCGGGTGGACCAGCGGGCGCCGGGGTTCTACGGCTCTTATGCCAGCTACAAGCGCTATGCGACGCCCGAGGTCGGCCGCAAGGAGGCCGGGCGCTTCGATGCCGAGATCTGGGGGCCGGCCGGCTGCCAGGCGTCCATGAGCTTTCTCGAGCTGGGCTGCGGCACCGGTGCCTTCCTCGCCTATCTGCACGACAAGGGGGTGACCCGGCTGCTGGGCGTCGACCACGACCCCGAACTGGCCAAGGTGGTTCCCGAACGGGTACGCGGCCGCTTCGTCTGCACCGACATCCTGGCCCTGCTGGCCGACCCGGCCACCGGGCCGTTCGACCGCGTGGTGGCGCTCGACGTGCTGGAGCACTTCAGCCCCGAGGACGGGCGTGACCTGCTGGCGGCACTGCGGCCCCGCCTGGCGCCCGGCGCCCGGGTGGTGGTCAAGGTGCCCAACGCCGGCAGCCCATGGGGCCTGCAGTACCAGTACGGCGACGTCACCCACCGGACCGCCTACAACAGCTTCAGCCTGGCCCAGCTGGCCGATGCCGCCGGCTTCCGCCTGGCCGCCTGCTACGGCCAGCGCCAGGGCTCGCGCCGCCGCCTGATCACCGACGCCATCGTGCAGCGTTTCCTGTCCTGGGCGCTTTTGAACCCGCCGCCGGTGTGGAGCGCCAACCTCTACGCCATCCTGGAGCCGCAGACGTGAGCCGGCCCGCGTCTCCCTTGCTGTGGGTGCTGCCCGCGGCGTTCGTCGCCGTGCTGTTCGCCATGCGCGCCAGCAGCCTGCCGTTCTGGCAGTCGTTCAACATCGACCCCGACTACTACTACCTGTTCAACGCGCTGCGCCTGATCGAGATGCAGCGCATCATCGACATCGGCCATCCCGGCACCCCCATGCATGTGCTGGTCGCCCTGGTGGTCCGCCTGATGCATCCGGGCCTCTCACCCGCCGCGGTGGTCGAGGCGGTCATCGCCGATCCCGAGCGGCCGCTGGTCATGGTCACCACCGTGCTCTACCCGATGATCGGGCTGGGATTGTGGTGGATGGGCCGGGCGGTGCTGGGTGCCACCGGCCGCATCGCCCCGGCGCTGCTGGCGCAGTCGGCGCCGTTCCTGTCGATGATCGTGCCCAAATACGCCCTCCACCCCAAGCCCGAGGCCCTGCTGGTCATCGCCGCCTGCTGGGTGGTGGTGGCGGCGCTGTCGGCGGCGACCGCGCCCCGTCTGGAAGACCGCCACGCCAAGTGGCTGGGGGTGGCGGTGGGCTTCGGCATCGCCTGCAAGCTGCAGTTCGCCGCCATGGGGCTGGTGCCGCTGTTCCTGCTGGACCGCCGCCGGCTGCTGGTCATCCTGCCGATGGCCACGGTGGCCGGCTTCGTCTTCTTCGTCGCCCCCGCGCTGCCGTCGTGGGACCTGTTCCTCGACTGGTGGGGCAAGGTGCTGACCCATTCGGGCGCCTATGGCAGCGGCGACGCCACCGTGGTCGAGGGGGCGGCGCTGAAGAACCGCCTGGCCGGCCTGTTCGGCGCCAAGCCGCTGACCACCGCGGTGATGGGGCTGTCGATGCTGGGGCTGGCCGGCTATTTCCGCCTGCGCCGGCGCGGGCTGATCGAGCCCCAGCCCATGGCGCGGCTGCTGGCGGGCATGGTGCTGGCCCAACTGGCCACCATCCTGATCACCGCCAAGCAGCCGGCCGCCCATTACCTGCTGCCGGCCTTGATGCTGACCGGGCCGTCGCTGGCGGCGCTGTGGGTGCTGTCGGCCCGCGTGTTCCCCGCCCGGCCGCACCGCATTGCCTGGGCGGTGATCGCGGTGGTCCTGCTGGCGGCCCAGGGCCACGCCACCTGGAAGCAGAACGCCGAGCTGGCCGAATGGTCCCGCGGCGCCCAGGCCCTGGACGAGGGCCGCTTCGCCGCCTGCGCCAAGGTCGACTACGACCAGGCCTCGTCGGTGACCTATGCCATGGAGCGCGGCAACATGGACGCCGGCGGCACCTATGGCGAGCGGCTGGCGCCCCATTGGCCCAAGGACCGCTATACCTGGTTCACCAACGAGCATTCGTTCTGGCACAAGGGCTTCTGGCAGGCGGGCCGCCAGCTCGACCCGGCGGCGGAGCTGGCCAAGTACCCCTGCCTGCTGTTCCGCGGCACCACCTTGTGGACCCTGTACCCGGAACTGGAGCGCCTTGCACCCCAGGTCGGGCCGCTGGAGCGCTGCATGTACGGCGAGGAATACGTCCTGACCAAGGGCGCCTCTTGCAAATTGCCCTGAAAGCGCTAGCCTCTCGGGCGAATAGATGCGGGGGATCCTAGAACATGCCGGCCAAGGCCGTCACCATCGCCCAGCAAAAGGGGGGCGCGGGCAAGACCACCATCGCCGCCCAACTGGCCGTCGCCTTCGCCGCGGCCGGGCGCCGCGTCGGGCTGGTCGACATCGACCCGCAGGCCTCGCTGGCAACCTGGTTCGAAGTGCGCAAGCAGCTGGTCGACGCGGACGGCGGCGGCATCACCCTGCTGGCCGCGTCGGGCTGGCGGCTGGCCACCGAGCTGGACCGCATGCGGCCGAAGATGGACATCATCGTCATCGACAGCCCTCCGCATGCCGAGACCGACGTGCGCATCGCCGTGCGCGCCGCCGACCTGATCCTGGTGCCCATGCAGCCCTCGCCCATGGACCTGTGGGCGACCCAGCCGACCCTGGACCTGGCCCGGCGCGAGAAGTCCCGGGCGCTGATGGTGTTCAACCGCACGCCGGCCCGCGGCCGTCTGGTCGACGCGGTGCGCAAGAAGATCCGCGAAGCCGACATGCCGGTCGCCCGCACCGTGCTGGGCAACCGGGTGGCCTTCGCCGCCAGCATGATGGAGGGCAAGGGGGTGGTGGAAAGCAATCCGCGCCACCAGGCCGCCAAGGAGATCCGCGCCCTGGCCGAAGAGATCGCCCAGGCATTGGGGATGGAGTGAGCATGGATTACCTGTACGGCATCGGCATTGCGCTTCACACCATCGCCGCGGTGGTGTGGGTCGGCGGCATGTTCTTCGCCCATGTGGTGCTGCGCCCGGCGCTGATGGACGCCACCCCGGCCGTCCGCCTGGGTCTGTGGCGCCGCGTGTTTCCGCTGTTCTTCAGCCGGGTGTGGCTGTCGATCCTGACCCTGCTGGTCACCGGCTACGGGGTGCTGCTGACCGGCTACCGCGGCGGCGTGTCGGGCGGGGCGCTGCACGTGGACACCATGCAGGTCACCGGCCTGACCATGATGGCGCTGTACCTGTACCTGTGGTTCGTGCCCTACCGCGCCTTCAAGGGCGCCATGGAGATCGACGACCTGCCGGCCGCCGCGGCCGCGCAAGGCCGCATCCGCCAGGTGGTGACCATCAACCTGATCCTCGGCTTGTTCACCGTATTCATCGGCGCGGCCGGCACGTTCATCGGGTACTAGGGGAACGTTCGAACCGTCCCTCCACCCGCGTCTCGATGGTGATCTTGCCCGTCAGCGTGCGGTGGACCGGGCAGCGTTCGGCGATGGCCTTCAGCCGCGCGCGCTGGTCGTCGTCCAGCGGGCCTTCCAGGATCAGTTCGCGCTCGAACACCTCCCCGTCGCCGTCCTTGCGCCGGGACAGGCGGACCTCGACGCGGGCGAGCGGCCAGCCCTTGCGGCCGGCATACATCCTCAGCGTCATCGCCGTGCAGGCGCCAAGCCCCGCCAGCAGCAGCTGGTGCGGGGTGGGGCCTAGGTCGTCGCCGCCGGCCTCGGCCGGCTCGTCGGCCAGCCAGGCGTGGGATCCGGCGGTAATGCGCTGCGCCAGGCGTCCCTGGCCGGCGTCGGCCACCACCACCACATCGGTTTCCATGACCCACCTCCCGGCCTTGCCAGCGGGCTGCCGGCGGTCTAGTAGGTGGGAGGAGCACCCCAGCGGGAGAAGGGCCGTGGACGCGGAAAAGGACGTCGAGATCATCAGCAAGGAGACGGTCTTCCAGGGCTATTTCCGCATGGACCGCTACCGCCTGCGCCACCGCCGCTTCGACGGCGGCTGGACCCACGAGATCATCCGCGAGGTGTTCGAGCGCGGCCATGCCGTGGTGGTGATCCTTTATGATCCCGACCTGGACCGGGTGGTGATGGTCGAGCAGTTCCGCACCGGCGCCTATGCGGCCGGCTGGGACCCGTGGCAGGTCGAGTTCGTCGCCGGCATCATCGAAGAAGGCGAAAGCCCCGCCGCGGTCGCCCTGCGCGAGACCGAGGAGGAGAGCGGCTGCACTCCGCTCGACATGATCGAGGTGGGCGCCTATTCGGTCACCGCCGGCGGCTCGTCCGAGACGGCAAGGCTGTTCTGTGCCCGGGTCGACAGCAGCAAGGCCGGCGGCCTGCACGGCCTGATCGAGGAAGGCGAGGACATCCGCGTGCTGACCCTGTCCACCGACGAAGCCCTGGCCCTGCTGCGCCAGGGCAGGATCACCAACGCCATGGCCGCCGTCGGCATCCAGTGGCTGGTGCTGGAACGGGATAATTTGCGCGCGCGCTGGAGTCGTTAACGGCTGGAAACCTTGTTCCGTCCGTATTACAACACCCCCAGACCCCTCACCTCGCGAAGGGACCGCTTCCTTGAAAGCCGCCGTCATCGTCTTCCCCGGCTCCAACTGCGACCGCGACGTCGCCGTGGCGCTGGAGGCCAGCATGGGCAAGAAGCCCGCCATGGTCTGGCACCGCGACACCGAACTGCCCGACCACCTCGACCTGATCGCGGTGCCGGGCGGGTTCTCCTATGGCGACTACCTGCGCTGCGGGGCCATGGCCGCCCACTCGCCGATCATGCGCGAGGTCAAGGCCATGGCTGCCAAGGGCGCCCGGGTGCTCGGCATCTGCAACGGCTTCCAGATCCTGACCGAGGCGGGGCTGCTGCCGGGCGTGCTGATGCGCAACCGCGACCTGCGCTTCATCTGCAAGGACGTCCATTTGCGGGTTGAGAACGACCGCACCGATTTCTGCCGCTACTACCGCGCCGGCGACGTGGTGCGCTTCCCCATCGCGCACGCCGAGGGCAACTGGTTCGTCGATCCCCACACCTACCGGGAGATGGAGGATAACGGCCAGATCGCCTTCCGCTATTGCGATGCCGACGGCCAGGTGGGCGAGGCGACCAATCCCAACGGCGCGCTGGGCAACGTGGCCGGCATCTACAACAACAAGCTCAACGTGCTGGGCCTGATGCCCCACCCCGAGCGCCTGGCCGAGGACCTGCTCGGCGGCTCGGACGGCAAGCTGATGTTCGATTCGCTGGTGGAGGCGCTGTCGTGACCGCTATTACTCCCGACGTCATCGCCAGCCACGGCATCAAGCCCGACGAGTACCAGAAGATCCTCGAGATCCTGGGGCGCGAGCCCAACCTGACCGAACTCGGCATCTTCTCGGTGATGTGGTCCGAGCACTGCTCGTACAAGTCGTCGAAGAAGTGGTTGAAGACCCTGCCGACCAAGGCGCCCTGGGTGATCTGCGGCCCCGGCGAGAACGCCGGCGTCATCGACATCGGCGACGGCCAGGCGGTCATCTTCAAGATGGAAAGCCACAACCACCCCAGCTTCATCGAGCCCTACCAGGGCGCGGCGACCGGCGTGGGCGGCATTTTGCGCGACGTCTTCACCATGGGCGCGCGCCCCATCGCCAACATGAACGCGCTGCGCTTTGGCGATCCCAGCCATCCCAAGACCCGCCACCTGGTGGCGGGCGTGGTGGCCGGCATCGGCGGCTACGGCAACTGCGTCGGCGTGCCCACCGTGGGCGGCGAGACCAACTTCCACGCCTCGTACAACGGTAACATCCTGGTCAATGCCATGACCGTGGGCCTGGTCGAGGACAAGGAGCGCATCTTCTATTCGGCCGCCGCCGGCATCGGCAATCCGGTGGTCTATGTGGGCTCGAAGACCGGCCGCGACGGCATCCACGGCGCCACCATGGCCAGCGCCGAGTTCAACGAGGACTCCGAGGAGAAGCGTCCCACCGTCCAGGTCGGCGACCCCTTCACCGAGAAGCTGCTGATCGAAGCCTGCCTGGAGCTGATGGCCACCGACGCCATCGTCGCCATCCAGGACATGGGGGCGGCCGGCCTGACCTCTTCGTCCTTCGAGATGGCGTCGAAGGGCGGCCTGGGCATTGAGATGGACCTGGACAAGGTGCCCATGCGCGAGCAGGGCATGACCGCCTACGAGATCATGCTGTCCGAATCCCAGGAACGCATGCTGATGGTGCTGAAGCCGGGCAAGGAAGACCTGGCCAAGTCCATCTTCGACAAGTGGGAGCTGGATTTTGCCATCGTCGGCACGCTGACCGACACCGGCCGCATGGTGCTCAAGCGCCACGGCGCGGTGGTGGCCGACCTGCCCATCGACCCGCTGGCGCTTGCCAGCCCCGAATACGACCGCCCGTGGGTGGCCCCGGCCAAGGCCCCCTACATCGAGTCCAAGGACGTCGAGCAGGTCTGCGCCATCGAGGCGCTGAAGAAGCTGGTGGCCTGCCCGGACCTGGCGTCCAAGCGCTGGATCTACGAGCAGTACGACCACATGGTCATGGGCGATACCGTCCAGCGCCCCGGCGGCGACGCCGCGGTGGTGCGCGTGCACGGGACGCCCAAGGCGGTGGCCATCACCACCGACGTCACCCCCCGCTATTGCCTGGCCGATCCTTACGAGGGCGGCCGCCAGGCGGTGGCCGAGGCGTACCGCAACCTGTGCGCCGTCGGTGCGCTTCCCCTGGCGGTGACCGACAACCTCAACTTCGGCAATCCCGAGAAGCCCGAGATCATGGGCCAGATCGTCGAGGCCATCCGCGGCATGGGCCAGGCCTGCCGCGAACTGGACTTCCCCGTCGTCTCGGGCAACGTCTCGCTCTACAACGAGACCGCCGGCACCGCCATCCTGCCCACGCCCGCCATCGGCGGCGTCGGCCTGCTGGCCGACGTCACCAAGTCGGCGAGCATCGCCTTCAAGTCGTCGGGCTCGGCCATCGTCGTGCTGGGCGAGACCAAGGGCTGGCTGGGCGCCTCGCTCTACCTGCGCGAGGTCTGCGGTCGCGAAGAGGGCGCGCCCCCGCCGGTGGCGCTCCACCGCGAACGCCGCGCCGGCGAACTGGTCCGCCAGCTGATCGGCGACGGCCTGGTTTCGGCCTGCCACGACGTCTCGGACGGCGGCCTGTTGGTCGCAGTGGCCGAGATGGCCATGGCGTCGGGCATGGGCGCCCAGGTCGACCATCCTTCGGCACTGCCGCTGCATGCGTGGTGCTTCGGCGAGGACCAGGGCCGCTACGTGCTCGAAGTCTCCGAGGACGTGCTGGCCACCGTCATCGAGGAAGCCCAGGAACATGATGTCGCCGCCCGCGTCATCGGCAAGACCGGCGGCCACGTGCTGAGCGTCGGCGGCCGCGGCGTCGAGGTCTCGGAACTGAAGGCGCTGAACGAAGGCTGGCTGCCGTCCTTCATGGGCGGCGAGATGTCGGGACACTGAGGAGAACTCCCCATGCCCATGGAAGCAGGCGACATCGAACGGATGATCCGCGAGGCGTTTCCCGACGCCAAGGTGGTCATCGAGGACCTGCGCGGCGACGGCGACCATTACGCCGCCCTGGTGGTCTCCGAGCAGTTCCGGGGCAAGAGCCGGGTGCAGCAGCACCAGATGGTCTATGGCGCCCTGCAGGGCAAGATGGGGGGCGAGCTGCACGCGCTCGCCCTGCAGACGGCCACGCCCGAGACGGCGCCGGACTACGCCAAGGATTGACCTCCGTCATGGCGGGGGCAGCGGCGTGGCAGCAGGTTGTTGCGCTGCGACGCCGGCCGTCCTAGATTATAGCCATTCCAATCTGCACCCGAGGATCCCCCCGATGAGCAACCCCGTCTTCGACCGCATCCGCCAGGACATCTCCGAGAACGAGGTCGTGCTGTACATGAAGGGCACGCCGATGTTCCCGCAGTGCGGCTTCTCGGCCGCGGTGGTGCAGGTGCTGTCCGACCTGGGCGTCAAGTTCAAGGGCATCGACATCCTGGTCGATCCGTCCCTGCGCGAAGGCATCAAGCAGTTCACCAACTGGCCGACCCTGCCGCAGCTCTACGTCAAGGGCGAGTTCGTCGGCGGCTGCGACATCGTGCGCGAGATGGCCGCTTCGGGCGAGCTCAAGACGCTGCTCGACCAGAAGGGCGTCGCCCACGCCTAAATATGTCCCTCGCCGGGCGGACCGCGTCCGCGGTCCTTGGCCGCGGCCGCAATGGCCGCTGGGATTGTCGCTTGCCGGGGGAGCCCACCCACTCGGGCGGCCCCGTTCGAGCGGGGCCGAGGCCCGCCCTGCGAGTGTTCCGCGCCTTGATGCGAGCGGCGTAGCATGCTCTCAAGCTAGAGAGGGGAGCAATGCCATGTCGACGTGCCATGAGTGCCGTGATTACGTCCCCGTTCACCAGGCCGTGAAAACCGGCCTGATCACCGCCGGCGAGGCCGGCCGCGCCCGCAACGACATCCGCGGATTCAACGGCTTCTGCAAGTGCGAGGGTCTGGTCAACACCACCCAGAAGGAAGACCAGGGCTGCGTCGGGTTCCACCAGCCGGCGCACTGACCCCATTCCCTGCTAAAATCGGGGCCGTCCCATGCGGGGCGGCCCCTTTCGTTTGCCCGTGCAATCAATCAGAATGGCTCCCGTGGCGCGGTATTGGAGCGGGGAAGGGCGATGCTGGTCTGGCGCGAGGAACTGTCGGTCGGCAACGAGCAGATCGACGCCGACCACAAGTACCTGATCGCCATCATCAACGACTTCGAGGCCACGGTGCAGCGCTGGCCCGAGGAGCGGGTGATCCACGAGGTGCTGATCAGCCTGCACGACTACGCGCTGGCCCATTTCGAGCGCGAGCAGATCATCCAGCAGGAACACCACTACCCGTTCCGCGAGGAGCACAAGCGCGAGCACCGCATGCTGCTGGCCCAGGTGGTCGACATGGCCACCAAGTACTTCGTCAAGAAGACCGAGCCGGTCACCCGCGAATCCCTGGACGGGCTTGCCGAGTTCCTGAAGCGCTGGCTGATCGACCACATCATCAAGAGCGACCTGCGCATGCGCCCCTATGTGGGCAAGCGCAAGGTGCGCTAGTCGCCCTCGACCGCGAAGCAGTGCAGGATGTCCTCGAAGCCGCACTCGATGTTCTCGGGCGCGATCTGGGCGAAGCCGTCCAGGATGATCACCGCGTTCAGCGCCGCGTCGCGGGTGACCGCGCTGCGGATGCGTTCGGCCAGGGCCGAGTTGACGGTGGACAGCTGGGCATAGGCGTCCTTGAGGTCGTCGAGCGACAGGTCGGCCTGCTCGCCCTTCAGGCGGGCGACGACGAAGCGGCCCAAGAGGTGGGCGGCCAGGGCGCGGAACACCGTCTCCTGCTCGGTGGCGAAGGGCAGGTGGGTGCGCGCCATCGGCCGCAGGAAGCGGGTGCGCGGGCACCCCGAGGTCGCCAGTGCCAGCCCGATCAGCGACGCCATGGCGCTTTGGACCGTGGTCTTGGACACGATGGTGCGGTTGGGGGTGTCGACCTCGACCACCGCCTTTTCATAGGATACCCGCGACTCGAACGCCGGCAGGAACAGGGCCAGCGCCAGGGCGGCGGGGCAAAAGGCGGTCTCGGCGGGCAGCGGGCAGTTGGGGCAGCGCTGGTGGCCCAGCCGGGTCCAGTCGGGGCGGGGCGCGTCGGCGGGCAGGACCAGGCGGAAGCTTTCGTCGTCGAAGCTCAAGCCCACGTCGGTCTTCTGGCCCTCGGGGAGGTAGAAGCGGTAGGTGATCGTCTGCGGCATCGGTCTCGTCCTCAAGGCGCGCCAGTCCACCGGCCGAGAGTGCGTTCCTATGCCTATGGGGTCAATGGCCAACCGTATGGGATGCTGCTACCTTGCCCGCCGGACGGGCAGCGGGGACGGGCAGCGGGGACGGGCATGTATCTTCGGCATCTGGACGAACGGCAGCGCAAGAACCTGCTGGTCATGGCCTTCGAGATGATGGTGGCCGACCACGTCATCCGCGACGGCGAAAAGGAAGTCATCGAGGCGCTGAAGCAGGAACTGCACGTCCCCAACGTGCGGCGCGAGGATTTCGCCAACGGTCCCGACCTGTTCTTGTTCCGCGACCGCCGCAGCCAGATCGCCGCCATGCTCAAGCTGGCCTCCATCGGCTTCGCCGACAAGGAATACCACCGCATGGAACTGCGCATGCTGGTGCGCTATGCCCAGGAATTCGGCCTGTCGCTGGACGAACTGAAGACCATCGAGGAATGGGGGCGCAAGCACTACTGGCTGGTGCACGAGGCCGAGGCGCTGATGGCGCGCCCCAACCGCGGCCCGGGCGGCGAGAAGGAGGCCCAGCCTACTCCGCCGCCGAATCCTTAAGCCGCTCGATCACCGCGCCGCAGGCGGCCAGCTTCTCTTCGACCCGCTCGTAGCCGCGGTCCAGGTGGTAGACGCGGTTGATGATGGTCTCGCCCTCGGCCGCCAGGCCCGCCAGCACCAGCGACACCGAGGCGCGCAGGTCGGTGGCCATGACCTGGGCGCCCGACAGCTTCGGCACCCCGCGCACGATGGCCGAGGCGCCGTGGACGTTGACGTTGGCCCCCATGCGCATCATCTCGGGCACGTGCATGAAGCGGTTCTCGAAGATGGTCTCGGTGATCATCGAGGCGCCCTTGGCCGTCGACATCAGCGCCATCAGCTGGGCCTGCATGTCGGTGGGGAAGCCCGGATAGGGCTCGGTCATGATGTCGACGCCGGTAACGTCGCCCAGCGCGGCGACACGCATGCCGCGCGGGGTCTCCTCCACCGTGATGCCGCATTCGCGCAGCACCTTGACCACCGATTCCATCATGTCCATGCGCGCGCCGACCAGCTCGAGGTCGCCGCGGGTGATGGCGGCGGCCACGGCGTACGAGCCGGTCTCGATGCGGTCGGGCACCACCGAATAGGTGGCGCCGTGCAGGCGCTCGACGCCTTCGACCCTCAGCGTGCCGGTGCCGATGCCGGAAATCTTCGCCCCCATGGCGACCAGGCAGTTGGCCAGGTCGGTGACCTCGGGCTCGCGGGCGGCGTTGGCGATCACCGTCTCGCCCTCGGCCAGGGTGGCGGCCATCAGGATGTTCTCGGTGCCGCCGACGGTCACCTGCGGGAAGATGATGTGCGCGCCTTGCAGCCGGCCGGTGACCTCGGCGGCGATGTAGCCTTCCTGCAGGTCGATGCGCGCGCCCATCTGCTCGAGCGCCTTCAGGTGCAGGTTGACCGGCCGGGTGCCGATGGCGCAGCCGCCCGGCAGGCTGACCCGGGCCTGGCCGCAGCGGGCCAGCAGCGGGCCCAGCACCAGCACGCTGGCGCGCATGCGGCGCACCAGGTCGTAAGGCGCGGTGGTGTTGGTGATGTCGGCCGCCGTCAGGTCGAGCACCCGGCCGGTGTGGCCGCCATTGGCCGAATCACCGTTCAGCGCCAGGTGCACTCCGTGCTGGGCCAGCAGGTTGGCCATGGTGGTGATGTCCACCAGGTGGGGCAGGTTGGACAGCGACAGGGTCTGGTCGGTCAGCAGGCAGGCCGGCATCAGGGCCAGGGCGGCGTTCTTGGCCCCGCCGACGGCGATGGTCCCCTTGAGCGGCGTGCCGCCGACGATGCGGATCCTGTCCATGCTGCGATATGTCCTTTGGAACGAGCGGTCGGCCGTGCTTTAAGGCCCGACCATGGCAAATGCGGGGCAGCCCGTACGCGCGGGCGCGCGGCACCCCTTTAGCGCGCGGCCCCGCCCAGGTCAAGGCGCCCGACACGCGGCGCGCGCGGGACCGGTTTGCCGAGATGATAGTTGCGTTTGGAAGGCATCTTGGCGACCATGCCAAGGGGAAGGACGGCAAGGGCGGAAGGACCATGGCGAACGTACTGATCGCCGACGACGACGTGGCCCTGCGCCGGGTCTTCCGGCTATGGCTCGAGGAAGCCGGTTACGCCGTCGAAGAAGCCACCAACGGCATGGCCGCCTTGGATCGCCTGGCTCGCGGCGGCATCGACGCGGTGGTGCTCGACGTGGTCATGCCCGGTGTCGACGGCATCGACGTGCTGCGGGCCTTGCGCGATTCCTGTCACGGCGTGCGCATCGTCGCGGTTTCCGGTGGCGGCATGGCCATGCCGGCCCCGGTCGCGCTCAAGCTGATGCAGGCCCTGGGGGTCGAGGCCAGCCTGCTCAAGCCCGTCGCCCGCGACGAACTGTTGCACGCGATCGCCGGGGCCTGAGGGGGGGCGGCGATGTTCGTCGAGTTCGATCCCGGCCTGCTCAGACACGAGACCGCCCAGCGCATCGTCGCCCTGCAATACGACCGCGCCAGCCATCTGGTCGGCCGCTACGGCCCCGACGGCCGCGACCGCTGCGTCGAGGACATCGCCTTCTCGCTGCTCTACCTCGACGCCGCCGTGGCCATGGGCCGGGCCGAGCTGTTCCTGGAATACCTTCGCTGGCTCAAGCAGCTGTTCGCCCGCCTCGGCATCGCCATCGAGGACCTGGCGGGCAGCCTGGAAGCCATGCGCGACGTGCTGACCGCCGAGGGCCACGCCGCGGCGGCCGCGGTGGTCGACGCCGGCGTCCGCGCCCTGCCGGGCCTCGAGGTGGTGCCGTGGCGGCCCATGGAGGACTGCGGCCATCTGGCCGACGTCGCCTGGGCCTATCTCAACGCCCTGCTGGGCGGCGACCGCCGCCGCGCCGGCCAGGTCGTGGGCGACGCCGCGGCCGGCGGTGTCGCCATCGAGGATTTGTACCTGCACGTCTTCCAGCCCTGCCTGCGCGAGGTCGGGCGGCGCTGGCTGGAGGGCGAGGTGTCGGTGGCGGTCGAGCACCTGTTCACCGCGGCCACCCAGATGATCTTGTCGCAGTTTTATCCCCGCATCTTCGAGCGGCCGGCCAACGGCAAGACCGTGCTGGCGGTCTGTGCGGAAGGTGAACTGCACGAAGTCGGCATCCGCATGGTCGCCGACCT
>JBLNBU010000120.1:0-17150 GCA_050260215.1 Actinomycetota bacterium | reverse complement strand
TGTCTCAAGGCACGGGAGAGTAGGTCGCTGCCAGGTCTTCCAAGGAAGCATGCCTATCCACATGACAATCACACCGGCCCCAAAAAGGCCGGTGTAATTCTTTCCGCGGGGTGGAGCAGCCGGGTTGCTCGTCAGGCTCATAACCTGATGGTCGCTGTTTAAAATCCTGCCCCCGCAACCAAGAAAAAAGCCGCCGGATCCCTCGGGTTCCGGCGGCTTTTGCGTTTGGCCGCCTCGGGTAAGCGTGAGGTAAGCAGCGAAGGCGAAGGTCGACCTAAGGTGGCCCTGGAAGGGCGCCATGCTCGATCACCGGCGGGTGCCGGCCCTCTCAGGTCCAGCCGCTGCCCGACCGGTTGTTCTTGAAGGTCGAGTACGAATTGTCGGGGGCGACAGTCTTCCTGCGCAGGAACGCCGAATGGATCCATTCCTGGATCTGGTCCGGCTTGGTCGTCCAGCGATGGAGTCCGGCATACCAGCAGCGCTACGACGCCGCCGGCAATGCGGTGGGGATCGAGACCCCGGTCAACACCGTCACCACCGGAAACCAGTGGCAGACGCAAGTGGCCGGGCTGGAAGGCGGCGGCTGGGCGGTGGTGTGGTATTCGTCCGGCGACGCCCAGGCCCACGGCCAGGTCTACAACCTGGACGGCACGCCCAAGCGCGGAGAATTCCAGGTCAACACCTGGACCAACTCGCTTCATTTCGATCCGCAGCCTGGTAGGGGCCAGCAGATCACTCGGTACCCAGATTGTAGCGCTGGACAGCGATGCCCTGCTCGGCGACCCATTTCAGGTCGGCGGCGAAGGCCACCAGGGCCGGATCGGCCTGAGGGCTCTGCCCATGGCGGGATCTATGTTCACACAGTCCGCTTTCCCTGGGCGTCGACCACCTTCTCGCCATCCTCTTTGGCGAAGGCGCCCTGTTGCGGTTTGGGCAGGATGTCGAGCACCGCCTCGGACGGCCGGCACAGCTTGGCGCCCAGCGGGGTCACCACGATCGGCCGGTTGAGCAGGATCGGGTGGGCCATGATGGCGTCGATAAGTTGGTCGTCGGACAGCGCCGGGTCGCTTAAACCCAGTTCGGCATAGGGCGTGCCCTTCTCGCGCAGCACCTCGCGCACCGCCACACCCATGCGCTTGAGCAGCGCCTCCAGCTCGTCGCGGCTGGGCGGTGTCTTCAGGTACTCGACCACCCGGGGCTCCTCGCCCGAATTGCGGATCATCGCCAGGGTGTTGCGCGAAGTGCCGCAGGCGGGGTTGTGGTAGATGGTAATCTCGCTCACGGTTATGACTCCCCGTACCAGCGCTTCGTATTGTTGACGATCTTCACCACCGACAGCATTACCGGCACCTCGATCAGCACGCCGACCACGGTGGCCAGCGCCGCGCCCGAGGCGAAGCCGAACAGGCTGATGGCGGCCGCCACCGCCAGCTCGAAGAAGTTCGAGGCACCGATCAGCGCCGACGGTCCGGCGACGCAGTGCGCGACCCCCAACTTCTTGTTCAGCAGATAGGCCAGGCCGCTGTTGAAATAGACCTGGATGGTGATCGGCACCGCAAGCAGCAGGATGACCAGCGGCTGGGCGATGATCTGCTCGCCCTGGAAACCGAACAGCAGCACCAGGGTAGTCAGCAGCGCCACCAGCGACAACGGCCCGAGCCTCGCCAGGGTCGCCTCCAGCCGGCCGCCGGCCAGCAACGCCTTGCGCCAGAGCTGCGACACGATCACCGGCACCACGATGTAGAGCACCACCGACAACAGCAGCGTCGCCCACGGCACCGTGATCGACGACAGCCCCAGCAGCAGCCCGACGATGGGGGCGAAGGCGAACACCATGATGGTGTCGTTCAGCGCCACTTGGCTCAGCGTGAAATGCGGCTCGCCGTCGGTGAGGTTCGACCACACGAAGACCATGGCGGTGCAGGGCGCGGCGGCCAGCAGGATCAGCCCGGCGATGTAGCTGTCGATCTGGTCGGCGGGTAGCCAGGGGCGGAACAGGGTGCTGACGAACAGCCAGCCCAGCGCCGCCATCGAGAACGGCTTGACCGCCCAGTTGATGAAGAGCGTCACGCCGATGCCCTTCCAGTGCTCCTTGACCTGATGCAGGGCGCCGAAATCGATCTTCAGCAGCATGGGGATGATCATCAGCCAGATCAGCACCGCCACCGGCAGGTTGACCTGCGCCACCTCGAGCCGGCCGATGGCATGGAAGGGCGCCGGCACGAAATGGCCGAGTGCCACGCCGGCGACGATGCACAAGGCCACCCACAGGGTCAGGTAACGCTCGAATACCCCCATGGGAGCCTTGTTGGCAGCGATCTCGCACTGGGCCGACATCACACCTCTCCCGCCCGCTCGGGGCCAAGGGCGATCAACTTGCGCACCTTGGCCTCGACCTGGGCATAGACGTCGCGGAAGACGGCCAGCCGCTCCTCGTGGCTGCCCTCGGCGGCGGCCGGGTCAGAAAAGCCCATATGGACCTTGGACGGGTGCCCCGGCCACACCGGGCAGACCTCGCCGGCAGCGTTGTCGCAGACGGTGATGACCAGGTCCATCTTCGGCGCCCCGGGGGCGGCGAACTCGTCCCACGACTTGGAGCGCAGGCCCTCGACCGAGTGGCCCTTCTCCTTCAGCACCTCGATGGACAGCGGGTTGACCCGGCCGGTCGGATGGCTGCCGGCGCTGTAGGCGCGCCACTTGCCGCCGCCCAGGTCGTTGATCAGGCATTCGGCCAGCACGGAGCGGGCGCTGTTGCCGGTGCACAGGACAAGCACGTTGGTCATGCGGGTGGTCCTTGGTCTGTCGTGGTCTGGACGGGGCAGCACGCCCCCAGCGCGGCGCGGCCCTGGTCGCACAGCACCTGCACCGGCACGGTGTTGACCTGCGCCAGCACCCGGCGGTCCTCGGCGGTCGTGGGGTCGTCGGCCAGGCTGCCCCGCACCAGGTCGAGGAAGGCGCGGGCGTAGGGGTTGAAGGCGCGCTCGGCCAGCCGGTAGTAGACCCAGCGGCCGTCCCGGCGCTGCTGCACCAGCCCCGCCATCTTCAGCGCCGCCAGGTGCTTCGACACGGTGGCCGTGCCGAGGGCGAGGACGGTGGTGACCTGGCAGACGCACAGCTCGCCACCCTCCAGCAGCTTGAGGATGCGCACCCGGCTGGGGTCGGCGACAGCCTTGGCGACGGTTTCGAAGGTCTCGATCATGGGGTCAATGATACCGTCATTTTCCCAAAATGGAAAATGACGGTATGAAGACGGCCCTTCGGCAGCGTCGCCAAGGCCGAGAGGTCACCGTCCCTGGGTTCCCGGGACTTCCTTGCGCTGGGGCGGCAGGCCGCTTGGCTGGTTTGGGACCTGGATGTCGGCGGCGGGGTTTTCCGCCACCTGCTGGGTGGCCTGCAGCTGGGCCTGCACCTGGGGCAGCATGCTGCGCGCCAGGTCGCCCATGGCGGGGCTGGCGTCGCTTGCCGCCTGCAGGTCGCGCTGGAGGGCCGGATACAGGCGGCTCATGGTCTGGGTGAAGGCGCGCGCGAAGGGTTCGCCGTTCAGCGGCTCCATCTGGGCGATGGCCTGGCGGTCCTCGGCCGCCAGGCCGCCGGCCTCGGGGGCACCGGCCTGGCGCAAACCCTGCATCACCGCCGCCCCCAGCCGCACCGCCTGGTCGCCCAGGATCTCGACCGAATTGGCGGTGGCCTTGTCCGAGGCGACGATGCCCGCCTGCTGCACCGCCAGGGCTTCGGCGCCCAGGCGGCGCAGCAGCTCGGTCTGTTGCTGCGAGGGCTGGCCTTGGGCCAGGGCGGCGGCCGATGCCACAACGGCAAAGGCGGCGGCGAGGACGGCTTTCATGGGGGCCTCCTAGTCGGTGTCTTCGGGAAGCTGGGTGTGGATCAGGGCCAGGCGGCCGATGGCCTCGTGGGCCAGGCGCTGGGCCTCGGCCAGCACGGTTTCGTCGGTGGCGCGTTCGGCCACCGCCAGCAGCATGTCCACCTGTCCGGCCTCGAGGCCTGCCGCCAGCCGGTGGAGGTCGTCGACGGTGCGCACCACCGGCACCGGCCTGGCCGCGGCGGGACTGCGGGAATGCCAAGCCCGCCGCCGCCAGGCGCGCAGGCGGGCCACATGCTCCAGCTCCTCGCGGGCCAGGGATTCGGCCCGCGCGCGCAGCTCGGCGTCCTCCGAGCAGGTGGCGGCGAGATAGGTGTAGAAGGCAAACGCGCGTTCCTCGTTGCGCACGGCGATGGCCAGGGCGCGGAACGGCTCGACCGCCTGCTCCTCGTCGTCGGTGCCGAAGGTCTCGGGCAGCTGCCAGGGGAAGGCCGGCGACACCGGCTGGCGGCGGCCCTCGCGCCGGGCCCAGCTGGACAGGCCGCGCTCGTGGGCGCGTTCCAGCCCGGCCAGTTCGGTGAAAAGGGCCGCCATCTCGGTTTCGCCGGCGCGTGTCAGGCGGGCGGCCAGCTGCTCGTAGCGCCGGGCCGCCTCGGACTCGACCGCCACGGCGATGTCCATCAGCTCGTCGACCGAAGCGACCGAGGCGACGGGATAGACCGGGTTGATGGGAACCTTGGCCATCCCCTCCACATGGGGTCGCCGGTGCCGCGGGCCGCCTAGCCCGTGGGTGCTACCCCGCCCGGGCGATTTGTCCGGGCTGGGTCAAAGCCCCACCGTCTGTCTCCATGGACGGAGCGGATTTGTTACGTCTTCTGGTGCGGGCCGCCCTGGTGCTGATGATGCTGGCCGGGGCGGCGCCGGTCCGGGCGCAGGCACAGGCGCAGCCGTCGCACCTGGCCCAGATGCGCGACCAGATCCCACTGGATCAGGTGTTCCCCGGTGCCGACCGCCTGGGCGACCCGGAAGGCACGCCGGCTGCCGCGCCCGCCTTCAAGGGCGACCAGCAGGTGGGGTGGGTTTTCCTCAACTCCGACGTGGTCGACTCCACCGGCTATTCCGGCAAGCCCATCCACATCGCCGTCGGCCTTGACGGGCAGGGCCATATCGTCGGCGCCAAGCTGCTCAAGCATTCCGAACCGATCGTGCTGATCGGCATCCCTCAGAAGCGCATCGAGGACTACATTGCGGGCTATGTCGGCCGTTCGGTCGCCGACATCAACTCGCCGGTGGGCGGCGGCCGCGGGCCCGACGTGGTCAGCGGTGCCACGGTGACGGTGATGATCATCGGCGACACCATCACGCGGTCGGCGGTGCTGGTGGCGCGCTCGCGCGGGGTCGGCGGGCTGGCGCCCCAGGCGGCCGTTCCGGCCCGCGCGCTGGCCGACACCCAAGGCACCGAAAGCTGGGACGAGCTGCTGGCCGACGGATCCGTCGCCCGGCTGCATCTGAGCGTGGCCGACGTCAACCGCGCCTTCGCCCAGTCGGGTGACCCGCGCGCCGCCGAACGCCCCGAGGCCGGCCCCGACGACGACACCTTCATCGACCTCTACGTGGCCATGGTGGGCGCGCCCACGGTCGGCCGCTCGCTGCTGGGCGAGCGCGGATTCGAGGCGCTGGGCGGGCGTCCGGCCATCCTGGTCATGGGGACGGGGCGGTATTCGTTCCGCGGCTCGGGCTATGTGCGCGGCGGCGTGTTCGACCGCATCGAGGTCGCCCAGGGGGCCAGCACGCTGCGCTTCCGCGACCGCGACTACGAACGCCTGGGCGGCGTGGCGGCGGCGGGGGCGCCGCAGTTCCCCGAGATCGGCCTGTTCCAGGTGCCCAAGGGGGCCGAATTCGATCCTGCGGCACCCTGGCGGCTGCAGTTGCTGGTCCAGCGGGCAGTGGGCGCGCTGGACAAGGCCTTCACCACCTTCCAGGTCGACTACCGGCTGCCCGACAAGTGGCTGGCCCCGGCCCAGCCGGCCGCTGCCGCCGCCGCCGCGCCTTCGGCCGGCCCGCCGCTGTGGCAGAAGGTGTGGCAGCAGAAGGCCGGGCAGATCGCCGTGCTGGGCGTGGCGCTGGTGCTGCTGACCGCGGTGTTCTTCTTCCAGGACTGGCTGGCCCGCCATCCGCGGCTGACCCGCGGCATTCGCCTGGGCTTCCTGGCGTTCACCCTGCTGTGGCTGGGCTGGTGGGCCAACGCCCAGCTGTCGGTGGTCAACGTCCTGGCGCTGTCCAACGCCCTGGTCACCGGGTTCTCGTGGGACTACTTCCTGATGGACCCGCTGCTGTTCATCCTGTGGTGCGCGGTGGCGGCCGCCCTGCTGTTCTGGGGGCGCGGCGCCTTCTGCGGCTGGCTGTGCCCGTTCGGGGCGCTGCAGGAATTCGCCAACATCGCCGCCAGGCGCCTGCACGTGCCGCAGCTGTCGATCCCCTGGGGGGTGCACGAGCGGCTGTGGCCGATCAAGTACATCATTTTCCTGGGGCTGTTCGGGCTGGCGCTTCACTCGCTGGGCCTGGCCGAGGAGGCCGCCGAGGTCGAGCCGTTCAAGACCGCCATCATCCTGAAGTTCGTCCGCCACTGGCCCTTCGTGGTCTTCGCCGTGGGGCTGCTGGTCGCCGGCCTGTTCGTCGAGCGCTTCTTCTGCCGCTATTTGTGCCCGCTGGGGGCGGCGCTGGCCATTCCGGCCCGCCTTCGCATGTTCGAGTGGCTGAAGCGCTACAAGGAATGCGGCCATCCCTGCCAGCGCTGCGCCAACGAGTGCCCGGTCCAGGCCATCCACCCGGACGGCCGCATCAACCCCAACGAGTGCATCTACTGCCTTCACTGCCAGACGCTGTACTGGGACGAGCACCGCTGCCCGGTGATGATCCAGAAGCGCCTGAAACGTGAGCGTCGCGAGGCGATGACGCCTCCGCCCCGAGTTCAGCCAGGAGAGTGAAATGTCCGACGACGACCGCAGGGACGAACAGGAACCGCAGGGCGTCTCCCGCCGCGAGGCGATCAAGCTGGGCGCGGCCGCCGGGCTGGGCGCCGCGGCCGCCGGGCTGGGCGGTTCCGCCGCAGCCCAGGACCAGCAGCAGGCTGAAAAGCCCAAGGCCCCCTCGGCCGGCCAGTCGCCGGTCAACACCAAGGTCGGCGAGGTCGCTCCCGGCCAGCTGGACGAATACTACGTGTTCTCGTCCTCGGGCCAATCGGGCGAAGTGCGCATCCTCGGCCTGCCGTCCATGCGCGAACTGATGCGCATCCCCGTCTTCAATCGCTGCAGCGCCACCGGCTGGGGCCAGACCAACGAGTCGCTGAAGGTGCTGACCGAGGGGCTGTCGCCCGAGACCAAGGAATTCCTGAGGAAGCGCGGCCTGGCCACCTACCAGAACGGCGATGCCCACCACCCGCACATGAGCTTCACCAACGGCACCTACGACGGCCGCTACGTGTGGATCAACGACAAGGCCAACACGCGGCTGGCCCGCATCCGCTGCGACATCATGAAGACCGACAAGATCATCGAGATCCCCAACGCCCACGACATCCACGGCATGCGGCCGCAGAAGGTGCCGCGCACCGGCTACCTGTTCTGCAACGGCGAGCACGAAGCCCCCATCCCCAACGACGGCAAGGTGCTCGACGATCCAAAGCAGTACCGCGCCATCTTCACCGCGGTGGACGGCGACGCCATGAAGGTGGCCTGGCAGGTGATCGTCGACGGCAACCTGGACAACACCGATGCCGACTACCAGGGCAAGTACGTGTTCTCGACCTGCTACAACTCGGAAATGGGCATGACCAGCCCCGAGATGATGTCGGCCGAGCGCGACTGGGTGGTCATCTTCAACATCAAGCGCATCGAGGACGCGGTGAAGGCCGGCAAGGCCACCGTGATGAACGGGGTGCCGGTGCTGGACGGCCGCCACGGCTCGCCGTTCACCCGCTACGTGCCCATCGCCAACAACCCGCACGGCTGCAACACCGCCCCCGACGGCCAGCACGTGGTGATCAACGGCAAGCTGTCGCCGACCGTCGACGTCATCGACGTGCGCCTGGTCGACGCCCTGTTCGAGAAGGATGTCGACCCCCGCTCGTGCATCGTCGCCGAGCCGCAGCTGGGCCTGGGGCCGCTGCACACCGCCTTCGACGGCAAGGGCAACGCCTTCACCACCGTGTTCATCGACAGCCAGGTGGTGATGTGGAACATCGACAAGGCCAAGCGCGCCTATAAGGGCGAGAAGGTCGATCCCATCATCCAGAAGATCGACGTCCACTACCAGCCCGGCCACAACCACTCGTCCATGGGCGAGACCAAGGAGGCCGACGGCAAGTGGCTGATCAGCCTCAACAAGTTCTCGAAGGACCGTTTCCTCAACGTCGGGCCCTTGAAGCCCGAGAACGACCAGCTGATCTTCACCGGCGACGGCAAGATGAGCCTGGTGCACGACGGTCCCAGCTTCGCCGAGCCCCATGATGTCACCATCGTGCGCGCCGACATCGTCCGGCCGCGCCAGGTCTATGATCGCAACGACCCGCTTTGGGAAGAGGCGCGCCAGTGGGCCAAGAAGGACAACATCAAGCTGGAGGAGGCCAACAAGGTCATCCGCGACGGCAACAAGGTACGCGTCTACATGTACAGCCAGGCGCCCATCTTCTCGATCGACAAGTTCACGGTGCGCCAGGGCGACGAGGTGACCATCTTCGTCACCAACATCGACGACGTCGAGGACCTGACCCACGGCTTCACCATGTCCAACTACGGCATTGCCTTCGAGATCGGCCCCCAGGCCACCCAGTCGGTGACCTTTACCGCCGACCGGCCGGGCGTGCACTGGTACTACTGCATGTGGTTCTGCCATGCGCTGCACATGGAGATGCGCGGCCGGATGATGGTCGAACCGCGCAATGCGTGATGGCGGTACCGTCATGCCCGCGAAGGCGGGCATCCAGGGGGCGCGCCTCCGCCGCCTGCAGCGTTCCCCCTGGACCCCCGCTTTCGCGGGGGTGACGGTCCTTCTTGGCTTCTGGGCCACTCCCGCCGCGGCCGAGGACCTCGCCGCCCGCATCGCCGCCGCGTCTGCCGGCGACACCGTAACCCTGGCGCCCGGCACCTGGTCGGGCCCGGTGGTGATCGACAAGCCGTTGACCATCCAAGGCCCGGCGGACGCGGTGGTCGACGGCGGCGGGACGGGGACGGTGATCCGCATCACCGCCCCCGACGTCACCTTGCGCGGCTTCACCGTGCGTCATTCCGGCATCCGCCAGGAGGACATCGACAGCGGCGTCTTCGCCGACAAGGGCGCCGACCGGGCGGTGATCGAGGACCTCACCGTCGAGGACTGCCTGTTCGGCATCAGCTTGCGCGGGGTGAAGGGGGCGGTGGCGCGCCGGGACCATGTAGTCGGGCGTTCGGATCTGCGGGTCAACGAGCGCGGCGACGGCTTCTCGGTATGGAACGCGCCCGATTCGCGCATAGAGGACAGTATCGTCAGCGGCGGGCGCGACGGCATCCGCAGCACCTCGACCCGGGGCGACGCCTTCCTGCGCAACCGCTTTGCCGGGGTGCGCTTTGCCGTTCACTCCATGTGGGGCGACCAACTCGACGTCGAGGGCAACGTTTCCCAGGGCAACGACCTGGGCTTCGCGTTGATGTACTCGACCGCGGTCCGTGCGGTGGGCAACCGCTCGGACCACGACCGCGACCACGGCATCCTGCTCAACTTCACCAACCGGTCGCAGGTCGTCGGCAACACCGTGATCGGCTCGGAAAAGTGCGTGTTCATCTACAACGCCAACACCAACCTGCTGGCGGAGAACCGCTTCGAGGACTGCGCCATCGGCGTTCATTTCACCGCCGGCTCCGAGGGCAACCGCTTCACCGGCAACGCCTTCATCGCCAACCGCACCCAGGTGATGTACGTGGGCACCCGCGCACTGGACTGGTCGTGGCAGGGCCGCGGCAACTACTGGAGCGACAACCCCGCCTTCGACCTGGACGGCGATGGCATCGCCGACCAGCCGTACCGCCCCAACGACATCGTCGACCGCATCGTGTGGGCGGCGCCGGCGGCCAAGCTGTTGCTGAACAGCCCGGCGGTGGCGGCGGTACGCTTTGCCCAGGCGCAGTTCCCCGCCGTAACCCCTGGCGGCGTGGTCGACAGCGCCCCCCTGATGAAGCCGCCCGGATGACCCCCGCGGTCGAGGCCGAGGGGCTGGTCAAGCACTACGGCGCCCATGCGGCGGTGTCCGGCGTGTCGCTGTCCGTCGCCCCGGGCGAGCGGCTGGCCCTGCTGGGGCACAACGGCGCCGGCAAGACCACCCTGATGAAGCTGATCCTGGGCATCGTGCCGCCAACGGAAGGGCGCCTGGCGGTGCTGGGCGAGCGGCCGGGCGACGTCGCCTCGCCGGCCCGGCGCGCCATCGGTTTCCTGCCTGAATCGGTGGCCTTCCACGACGCGCTGACCGGGGCCGAGACCCTGGCCTTTTACGCCAGTCTCAAGGGCCGGCCGCGGCGTGAATGCCGCGACCTGCTGGACGGCGTCGGCCTGGCCCATGCCGCCGGGCGGCGGGTGGCCACCTACTCCAAGGGCATGCGCCAGCGCTTGGGGCTGGCCCAGGCGCTCTTGGGCCAGCCGCGGCTGCTGCTGCTGGACGAGCCCACCACCGGGCTGGACCCCGAGTTGCGCGCAGTCTTCTACGACCTGGTGCGCCAGCGCGCCGAAGGCGGCGCGGCGGTGATCTTGTCGTCGCACCTGCTGACCGAGCTGGAAGAGCGCACCGACCGCGTCGCCATCATGGACCGCGGCCGCCTGGTCGCACTCGGAACCCTGGCCGAACTGCGGACCGCCTCGGGCGTGCCCGTTACCGAGCGGGTGGTCCAGGAACCGGGACTGGCGGCGCTGTATGCGCATTTCACCGGGGGCGGGGAGCCATGACCCCCGTCCTTACCCTGGCCGCCAAGGAATTCGCCGACGGGCTGCGCAATCGCTGGCTGTTGGCGGCGACGCTGGTGCTGCTGGCGCTGGCGGTGGGGTTGGCGTTCCTGGGCAGCGCGCCCACGGGCCGCGTCGGCGCTCCGGCACTGGCGGTCACCGTGGCCAGCCTGGCCAGCCTGACGGTGTTCCTGGTGCCGCTGATGGCGCTGATGCTGTCCTTCGACACCGTGGTGGGCGAGGCCGAGCGCGGCACCTTGCTGCTGCTGCTCGCCTATCCGGTGCGGCGCTGGCAGGTGGTGGCGGGCAAGTTCGTGGGGCACGGCGCCCTGCTGGCCCTGGCCACCGTGGTCGGCTACGGCGCCGCCGGCGTGGCGGTGGCGACGGTGCAGGGGCCCGAGGGCTGGCCGGCCTTCGTGCTGCTGGTGGCGGCCTCGGTGGCGCTGGGGGCGTGCTTCCTGGCGCTGGGCAGCCTGGTCAGCGCCGTGGTGGCCGAGCGGGCCACCGCCGCGGGCATCGCCGTCGGCCTGTGGCTGGTGTTGGTGTTGCTGTGGGATCTGGGCCTGCTGGCCGCCTTGGCGGCGTCCCGGGGGCAGGGGCCGGTGGCCGGCCTGTTCCCGTGGGTGCTGCTGGCCAACCCGACCGACGTGTTCCGCCTGCTGACGCTGTCGGGCTTTGCCGCGGTGCGTGGGGTGTCGGGACTGGCGGGCCTTCCCGGTTCGGCCCTGCTGCCGGTATGGGCCTTGGCGGCGGCACTGGCGGCGTGGGTGGTGGTACCGCTTGCCTTGGCGGCGGCGGCGTTCCAGAGGAGGCGGCTGTGAGAACCTTCATGGTGGTCGTGCTGCTGGTGCTGCTGTCGGCCTGTGGCAAGGAAAGCGCCGCGCCCCCCGCGCCGGCGGCGGTGACGCCCGATGCGGTCGCCTATTACTGCCAGATGGCGCTGGCCGAGCATCCCGGCCCCAAGGGCCAGATCTGGCTGGCCGGTCGTGACAAGCCGCTGTGGTTCGCCCAGGTCCGCGATGCGGTGGCCTTCACCCTGCTGCCCGAGGAGCCCAAGGACATCCGCGCCATCTGGGTCACCGACATGGCCCATCCCGACCAGTGGGTGGCGGCCGAGAAGGCGTTCTACGTGATCGGCAGCGATGCCAAGGGCGGCATGGGCCTGCCCGAGACGGTGCCGTTCTCCGACCGCGCCGCCGCCGACGCCTTCACCCACGAACACGGCGGCCGCATCGTCACCTTCAAGGAAATCCCCCGCGACCAGGTCCTCGACAATCCGATGCTGCAGCAGCGCCAGGGCGGCTAGGCCGACCGCGCCCCGACCGCCTGCAGGGCAAGGCAGGCCAGCAGTATCGTCGCCACCAGGATGGTGAAGAAGGCCCGCCAGCCGGTGCCCGCCCGCCGCAGGTCGAGGAAGTGGTCGAGGATCTGGCGGGCCTTGACGAAGGCAGCCGCGGCGGCCACCGCCGCCACCAACGGGCCGGCGCGGTCGGCGGCGGTGGCGACCGACAAGATGGTCAGCCCCGCCAGGATCGCCCACGCCCGGGTCAGCCGGTCGATCATCATCAGCGCACCAGGTACAGAAGGGGGAACAGGATCACCCACACCAGGTCGACCATGTGCCAGAAGGCGGTTCCGGTCTCCAGGTTCTCGGGCGAGTTCTTCCAGCCGACGATGGCCAGCACGGCGATGCCCATCACCACATGGGCGGCGTGGAAGCCGGTCAGCAGGAAGAACAGGGTGTGGAAGCTGTCGCTTTCCAGGCCGAAGCCGTGGGCGGCGATGTCGGCCCACTCGATGCCCTTGATGGCCAGGAAGCAGGCACCCAGCGCCATGGCCCCGGCCAGCCAGGGCCGCGCCCGGTCGGGCCTCTGGCAGCCGCGGGCCGCCAGGTAGCCGCTGGTCACCAGCACCAGCGTGTTGGCGCCGCCCAGCCACACGTCGAGGGCGGCCTGGCCGGCGGCGAACAGGGCCGGGTGCAGCAGCCGGGCCACCGCGAAGCCGACCAGCAGGGCGCCGAAGGCCAGCAGCTCGCCGATGATCAGCACCCACATCAGCGGGTTGCCGGGCAGGGCCGACAGCACGCTCCAGTCAGCGGCGTCTTCCTGGTTCATGCGGCCACCAGCTGGCGGTAGATCCGGGGCAGCGCCGCCGACAGCTGGCCCAGATGGTGGACGATGGCGTAGTGGCCGCGGCCGAACAGGTGGGGGAAATAGGCCTGGGCCTTGCGGTCGATGGTGACGCCGAACACCGACAGGCCGCGGGCGCGGGCGTCGTGGACCGCCTTGCGGGTGTCCTCGATGCCGTAGCGGCCCTCGTAGTGGTCGACGTCATTGGGCTTGCCGTCGGTCAGCACCAACAGCAGGCGGTGGCGGTTGGGACGGCGCTCCAGATCGGCCGCGGCGTGGCGGACGGCGGCGCCGATGCGGGTGTACCAGCCGGGCCGGATGGCGCCGATGCGCTTCATCACCGCCGGCCCGAACGGCTCGTCGAAGCCCTTGACCGTCTCGACGCGCACCCAGCCGCGCTTGCGCGAGGTGAAGGTCTGCACCGCGAAGCTGTCGCCGCAGGCGGCCAGGCCGTGGCAGAACACCGCCAGGGCCTCCTTTTCCACGTCCAGGACCCGGCGGCCCTCGATCCAGGCGTCGGTGGACAGCGAGGCGTCGACCAGCAGGGTCACCGCCAGGTCGCGCTCGATGGCGCGGCGCTGCAGCCACACCCGTTCGTTGCCCATGCCGCTGGCCTTCAGGTCGGTGTGGGCTCGCACCACCGCGTCGGTGTCCAGTTCCTGGCCGTCGGCCTGGCCGCGCAGGATCATGGGCCGGGTGCGCAGGGCCTCGAACTGGCGCTTGACGCTGCGGATGCGGCGCTGGGCCGCCTGGTCGGGCACCCAGGCTTCGCCTTCCTCGGGCGCCGGAGCCACCACCACCTGGCAGTGGTCGCGGTGATAGCCGCGCATGCGCCAGTCCCATTCCGGGTAAAGGTGGGTGCCCGTCAGCCGGGTGGGGTCGGTAGCCTGGGGCGGCAGGTCCAGGTCGAATTTCAGCCGCGTCGCCGCCTTGCGCGAATGCTGGGACAGCGTCAGGGTGTCGAGGTCGTCGGCCGCCTTGCGGGCGTCCTCCTCGTCGGTGTCGTCGGCGGCACGGTTGACGTTGACCATGTCGGCGAAGGCCAGGATCTTCTCGAACCGGTTCAGGATCATGGGATCGTCGCGGTTGGACTGGTCCAGGTTTCGGCGCTCGGCGGCGCGGCGCTTGTCGTCGCTCTCGCCGCCGCCGCCCTCGGGCTCGCCCGCGTCGTCGGGCTCGGCCGCCGGGGCCGAGGCGGCCAGGTCGGTGCGACCCCACAGCGGCACCGGCAGGAACGGGCGATAGCCGGGCGGCGCCGTGGCGGGCAGGCCGCCGATGGCGACAGGACCGCCCAGCAGTTCGACCACGCGATCCTCGATCGCCTGCTCGGTGCGCGTCAGCCGGCGGGCCGGGCGGGCGGCCAGCACGGCGGCGCAAAGCCGCCCATGGCGGGGTCTAAGGCCCGGAAAGCGCTCGAGCACCGCGGCGGTGGTCCGCCGGGCCACGTCCAGGGCGGCCATGTCGGCGCGCAACGGGTCGGCGTCCGCCTGCGGCGCCTCGGCGGCGGCAAGATAGGCGGCCAGCCAGAAATAAAGATCACGGTTGAGCCCGGCCTCGGGGAACAGGGCGATGGTCTCGGGCAGGGCCAGGCTGACGGCGTCGCGGCTGGCCTGCACCAGGCGCTCCTCCTCCATGCCGATGCGCTGGCGCAGGGATAGGCGGTGGCCCGAGCCCTTGGCCGAGGCCGAGGCGATCTGCACGCCGCGGTCGCCGCCCAGGCCGCGGAAGAACACCGCCAGCGCCCCGCGTACCTGGTCCAGCGACATGGCGGCCTCGGGGTGGCTGGGCCAGCTGGCGCGTTCGCCCACCAGCCGGTGCCACAGGCTGCCGACCTTTTCCTCGAGCTCCAGGCCGCCCAGCCAGCTCATCCCAGCACCGCCGCGACCACTTCCTCCAGGCCGGCCTTGACTTCCGCGTCGTCGGTGAGCGGCTCGATCATGGTGACCTGCACGGCCTCGCGCAGGGCGACGCCGGCGGCAATCAGGGTGGCGCAATAGACCAGCAGGCGGGTCGACACGCCCTCTTCCAGATCCTGGCCCTTCATGGCGCGCAAACGCCCGGCCAGGGCGACCAGCGGCTGCACCCGGGCCTCGGCCAGGCCGCTTTCGGCGGCGACCACGCGGCGTTCCAGCTCGGCGCGGGGGAAATCGAATTCGATGGCGACGAAGCGCTGGCGGGTCGACGGCTTCAGCTGCTTGAGCACGTTCTGGTAGCCGGGGTTGTAGGACACCACCAGCATGAATTCCTCGGGCGCTTCCAGCAGCTCGCCGGTGCGATCCAGCGGCAGGATGCGGCGGTCGTCGGTCAGCGGGTGCAGCACCACGGTGACGTCCTTGCGCGCCTCGACCACCTCGTCGAGATAGCACACGCCGCCCGACCGTACCGCGGCGGTCAGCGGGCCGTCGGTCCACACGGTGTCGCCTCCCTTGAGCAGGTAGCGCCCCGTGAGGTCGGCGGCGGTCAGGTCGTCGTGGCACGACACGGTGGTCAGCGGCCGGCCCAGGCGGGCTGCCATGTGGGCGACGAAGCGGGTCTTGCCGCACCCCGTGGGGCCCTTCAGCAGCAGCGGCAGGCGGTGGCGCCAGGCCAGCTCGAACAGGGCGCATTCGTTGCCCTGGGGCAGGTAGAAGGGAAGCTGGTCGGCCGGCTGGGCGGCGGCGGAAGCGTGCATGGGAGAAACTCCTGGAAAGGGAAGGGGCGACGGCGGACCGCCGCCCCCTTTTTCAGACCTTACTCGGCCGCCTGCAGGCCCAGGCCGGCCGAAGCCTTGGCCCGGCCCGGCAGGACCAGCGACGTCACGATCAGCAGGGTGCCGATCAGGGTGGCGATGCCGCCGCCCAGGCGCAGCCAGTAGAACATGGCCATCTGCTCCTGGACCTCCATGAAGCCCATGCCCATGACCCGCTGCAGGTGCGTCTGCACCACGCCGGCGAAGGTCAGCGCGAAGGTCATGAAGGTCACGCCGCCCGAGGTCAGCCAGAAGCCCCACACGTTGAGGGTCTGGTTGTAGGGCTCGCGGCCCCGCAGGTTGGGCAGCGCATAGGTGAACATGGCGATGTTCAGCATCACGTAGGCGCCGTAGAAGGCCAGATGGCCGTGCGCCGCAGTGACCTGGGTGCCGTGGGTGTAGTAGTTGATCGGGGCCAGCGTGTGCAGGAAGCCCCACACCCCGGCGCCGAAGAAGGCGAACACCGAGCAGCCCAGCGACCACAGCAGCGCGGCCTTGTTGGGATGCTTGCGGCCGCCCTTCCACACCATCATGAAGGTGAAGACGACCATGGCGAAGAACGGCGCCACCTCGAGCGTCGAGAACAGCGAGCCGATCCACTGCCAGTAGCCCGGGGTGCCGATCCAGTAGTAGTGGTGGCCGGTGCCCAGGATGCCCGAGAACAGGGCCAGGCCGATGATGACGTACAGCCACTTCTCGACCACCTCGCGGTCGATGCCGGTCATCTTGATCATCAGGAAGGCCAGGACCGAGGCCATGACCAGTTCCCACACGCCCTCGACCCACAGGTGGACGACCCACCACCAGAACATCTTGTCGAGGATCAGGTTGTCGGGATTGTAGAGCGAGAACAGGAAGAACACCGCCACGCCCCACAGGCCCAGCAGCAACACGTTGGTGATGGCGGTCTTGCGGCCCTTCAGCACCGTCATGGTGATGTTGAACAGGAACATCAGCGCGACGACGACGATGGCCAGCTTGACCCACAGGGGCTGTTCCAGGAACTCGCGGCCCTCGTGGATGTGGAAGACGTAGCCGACCACGGCGGCTGCGGCCCCGAACAGGAACAGCCAGAACTGCAGCACCGCCATCCGCGGGCTGTAGAGTTCCGTCTCGGCCTCCTCGGGGATCAGGTAGTAGGCGCCGCCGAAGAAGCCCATCAGCAGCCAGACGATCAGGGCGTTGGTGTGGATCATGCGCACGATGTTGAACGGCAGAAGCTCGCTCAGCGTGTTGGGCATGACGACGATGGTGCCGGCCAGCACGCCGAACAGCACCTGGGCCACGAACAGGGCCATGGCGCCGCCGAACCAGTACAGCGCGACCTTTTGGGATTGGTATTTCATTGGGGCGATCTCCTTCAGCCCGAGACCTTGGGGGGCCAGTTCTGGGTGTCGACCTCGCTGGTCCACTTCAGGAAGTCGATCAGCTGGTCGAGTTCGGCGTCACTCAGGTTGAACTGCGGCATCTGGCGGCGGCCCTCGATGCCCGAGGGTTGGCCGCGCATCCA
>JBLNBU010000119.1:0-9529 GCA_050260215.1 Actinomycetota bacterium | reverse complement strand
CGGCCCGGGCGCGGGCCAGGTTGGCCTCGGCCGCGGCCAGGCGGGCGCGGGTCTCGGCTTCGGACAGCTGCAGCCTTGCGGCCGAGGCGGCCCGGAACGACTCGGCCTCGCGGGCCAGCCGGCGCTGCAGCGATTCCAGCTCGGCGATCTCGACCCCCAGGGCCGCGGCCAGCCGGCGATGGCCGGCCAGTTCCAGCGCCAGCCCGTCGCGGCGGGTCGAATCTGGGTGAAGCCCATGCACCCGGGCGACCACTTGGCCTGCCTCGATGCGCGCCCCCACCGGCAACCCGGCCGCGGCCAGCACACCGTCGATGGGGGCGCGAAGCGTCACCACCTCGGCGTTGATGACGGCGTCGGTGCTGATGGGATGGATCATTCCGGGCAGGAAGGTCCAAGCCCCCACCGCCACCAGGGCCCCGCCGACCAGGATGCGCAATCGCCTCTTCATGGCAGGCAGGGTTGGCCGGGCCGGGTTAACGGAAGGGAAAGGCCGCCCGGATGCGTGCCGCCCCACCCCGCCCGGGGCCCATAGCGACATAAAGATATCTTTATATGGTGTTGCGTTTGCGCCGCAGCGCTGCTACAAACCAGCAGCTTCACATCCAAAGCAAGGGACATCCATGACCGCCTTCACCGACTACAAGGTCGCCGACATCGGCCTCGCCGACTGGGGCCGCAAGGAGCTGGACATCGCCGAAACCGAAATGCCCGGCCTGATGGCGGTCCGCGAGGAATTCGGCGCCAAGCAGCCGCTGAAGGGCGCGCGCATCGCCGGCAGCCTGCACATGACCATCCAGACCGCGGTGCTGATCGAGACCCTGAAGGCGCTGGGCGCCGACATCCGCTGGGCGTCGTGCAACATCTTCTCGACCCAGGACCACGCCGCGGCCGCCATCGCCGCCACCGGCACCCCGGTGTTCGCCGTCAAGGGCGAGAGCCTGGTCGAGTACTGGGACTACACCCACAAGATCTTCGACTGGGCCGACGGCGGCTGCCCGAACATGATCCTGGACGACGGCGGCGACGCCACCTTGCTGATCCACCTCGGCATGCGCGCCGAGAAGGACATCTCGGTGCTGGCCAACCCGACCTGCGAAGAGGAAGAGGTCCTGTTCGCCTCGATCAAGGCCAAGCTGGCCACCGACAAGACCTGGTACTCGCGCAACGGCGCCGCCATCAAGGGCGTCACCGAGGAGACCACCACCGGCGTGCACCGTCTCTATGAGATGGAGAAGAAGGGCACCCTGCTGTGGCCGGCGATCAACGTCAACGACTCGGTCACCAAGTCGAAGTTCGACAACAAGTACGGCTGCCGCGAAAGCCTGGTCGACGGCATCCGCCGCGCCACCGACGTGATGATGGCCGGCAAGGTCGCCGTGGTGTGCGGCTTCGGCGACGTGGGCAAGGGCTCGGCCGAAAGCCTGGCCAGCCAGGGCTGCCGCGTGATCGTCACCGAGATCGACCCGATCTGCGCCCTGCAGGCGGCCATGGAAGGCTATGAAGTCACCACCATGGAAGACGCGGCCCCGCGCGGCGACATCTTCGTCACCACCACCGGCAACGTCGACGTCATCACCGTCGAGCACATGCGCGCCATGAAGGACCGCGCCATCGTGTGCAACATCGGCCACTTCGACAGCGAGATCCAGGTCGCCGGCCTGAAGAACTTCAAGTGGCACAACGTCAAGCCGCAGGTGGACGAGATCGAGTTCCCGACCGGGCGACGCATCATCCTGCTGGCCGAGGGCCGTCTGGTGAACCTGGGCTGCGCCACCGGCCATCCCAGCTTCGTCATGAGCGCCTCGTTCACCAACCAGGTGCTGGCGCAGATGGAAATCTTCTGCAACCCCGGCAAGTACGACCGCAAGGTCTACGTGCTGCCCAAGCACCTGGACGAGAAGGTCGCCGCCCTGCACCTGGGCAAGCTGGGCGTCAAGCTGACCCAGCTGAGCACCAAGCAGGCCGACTACATCGGCGTCCCCGTCGCCGGCCCGTTCAAGCCGGACACCTACCGGTACTAAGGCGAGAGCCACCCACCCTCCGTGCACCGCAAGGGGGGTGGGGTCCGTCGTCACCCCCGGGCTTGGCCCGGGGGTCCCTGGATGGCCGGGTCATGCCCGGCCATGACGGTTCGTTCCTACTTATTTCGTCGCCAGGTCCACCAGCTTTTCCACCGTCGCCTGGGCCACCGGGCCGGCGCCCAGCAGGCGGGCGGCGGCGCCGCGCTCGGCGGGGGTAAAGCCGGCCAGGCGACGCTTGGCATCGGCCCGCTCGGCGTCCGAACCGCCGAAGCCGGCGGCGGCGACCGCGTACCAGCGTGCCGCCTGGGCGCGGTCCTTGGCCAACCCTTCGCCCATCTCGGACAGCACCGCCATCACCGTGGCCGACGGCGTGTGCCGGCGCACCGCGCCGGGCTCGACCACCCGGGCGGCCTGGGCGGGCTCCAGGGTGCCGGCCGCCTTGTGGGCGGCGGCGGCCAGGTGTTCCACCGCCTCGCCCCGCCGCTCGGGCGGCAGCGCATCGGCGGCGGCCAGCAGCTTGGCCATGAAGTCGGGCGAGGCCGGATTGGCGGCAAAGCCCTTGAGCGCATAGGGCGCCTCGTCCAGGCGGTCGCGGCGCACCATGCCGTCCGACACCTGGGCCAGCGCCGCCAGTGCGCCCGCCGGCTCGCCTGCGCGCAGCTTCAGCCCGAACAGGTGCAGCAGCACCTCGTCGCGCCGGGCCCGCTCGGTGACGCCGGCCAGTTCGGCCTGGGTGACGACGGCGATGCCGAGCGCCGGGCCGGCGGCACCGGCCAGCACCAGGGTCTCGCCCATGTCCATGGCGGCAGCCAGCCGCACCTCGCCGGCGGGCAGGCCGGCCAGCACCTTGGCCGCCTCGTCGAGCACGTCCTTGCCGGCCGGCCGCGAGGCCAGCCCTGCGGCCACCTGGGCCAGCAGCCGGGCGCGCACGCCCATGTCCTCGTCACGGGCCAGCGCCAGTGCGGCATTGGTGTCGTTGCGCTTCAGCGCCGTCTCGATTTCGTAGGAGGCGATGGTCTGGCGCATCTCGCGCACCAGGGCCGGGTCGTCACGCACCGCGGGAGTGTCGGTGGGGCCGTCCAGCAGCTTGAGGCCCTGGCCGCCGTCGGCAGTCTCGAGGCCGGCGCGGCCGGGGCGCAGGAACACCTCGACCACCTTGGCCGACCGCAAGGTCTCGGCCGGCCACAGGGTCTCGCCCGAATGGGCGGTGGCGGGCCGGGTGGCGCAGGGCTGGAAGAAGGCCAGCCCGGAGCCGGGGTGGAAACGCCCGCCGGCACTCTTGAACACGCGCACGGCAAGACCTTCGACCTTGCACAGCCCGACCGCCTCGGCCGGCACGTCGACGCCCTTGACCTCGATCTGCAGATGGTGGTCGGCCGCCAGCCTGCGGGCGACGAACTGCTTGTCCTCGGGCCCGGCAGCCGCCGGCCCGGCAAGGGCCAGCAGCACCAGGGCCGGAATCGTCCGTCTCATGCGTTCTCCCCCGGAAATGTCCGGGGGGGATGCTAGGCGAAAAGAACCGGACGATCCTTGAGCTTGGTCATCATCACAGCGACGACTGCACCCACTCGTACAGCTTGCTCTTGGGCAGGGCGCCGATCTTGGTGGCGGCGACCTGGCCACCCTTGAAGATCATCAGGGTCGGGATGCCGCGCACGCCGTACTTGCCGGGCGTCGCCGGGTTCTCGTCGATGTTGACCTTGGCGACGGTGATCTTGTCGCCCATCTCCTTGGCCAAATCTTCCAGGGCCGGGGCGATCTGGCGGCACGGACCGCACCACTCCGCCCAGAAATCCACCAGAACCGGGCCGGTTGCCTTGAGCACGTCGGCGTCGAACGAGGCGTCGGTCACATTCTTCATATCGGCACGTTCCTTGTTGCCTGAAATTGAGTCGGGGGCCGGCGGTGCCCGTTGTTCACCCCTAGGGTAGGGCCACTGTAGAAAGCGCCCGCCGGACCGTCAAGCCGCAGCGGCTCGTCGGAAGCGACAGGGCCGATGGCATATGGGGACCGCCGCGCACCCCCGCCACCTTCGTCGGCAGGCTGGGGTTTGACGGCAAAGCGCCAAGCTGTCATCAATCCCTTCAGGGAGTCCCGCGGGCGAGGGAAGATGACGGGCAAGGCTTCGAGCGCGATTCTGGACCGCCGCCACTACGAGGCGGGCAAGACCATTTTCGCCCAGGGTCAGCCGGGCGACGTCGCCTTCGTGGTCGAGACCGGCGAGGTCGGCATCTACAAGGACATCGACGGCGAGGAGGTCAAGCTGGGCACCGTTCGCCCCGGCGGCATCTTCGGCGAGATGGCGGTGATCGACGGCAGCCCGCGCATGGCCTCGGCCATCGCCGAGACCGCCACCGTCCTGGTCCGCGTGCCCAAGGCGGTGTTCGAGCAGAAGCTGGCCGGCTGCGACACCTTCATCCGCGGCCTGATCGCCATCTTCCTGACCAACATCCGGTCGTGCCACCGCCTTTACGCCAAGAAGCCGCGCAGCCTGCAGGACATGCTGCGGCTGCTGGATTCCTACACCTGCAACCTCAGAACCTACGTCAACGAGATCAGCGTCGACGAATTTTCGCCCGACATGGCCGCCGCCCTCGCCGATCTGGAAGGCGCGGTCCGCAAGGTCCGCGACGCCTCGACCGGTCACCGCGACCGCCGCTCTTCCGTCATGACCGACGATGAGCTCAGGGGCGTCACGCCGCGCAGCATTCTGGACAAGGGCTGACGCCATGGACATGCGACGCATGGGGGCATTGCTGGGCATCGTGGCGTTCGGGCTGGCCGCCGGCTGGTGGGTCAGCCTGCCGCCCGACACGCTGGTCCTCGATTCCACCTGCGAACCCGACAACGGCCCGCCGCGCCTGTCGGCGGCGGTATGGGGAAGCCGCTTCTGGGCGGCGCAGCTGGCCGCGCTGACCGACGAGCGCGACCGCCTGTTGAGCCAGCCCGGCCGGCGCGAGCGCATCAAGCAGGAAATGGAAAAGGAGACAGCGGCAGAGCAGCGCATGGAGCGGCTGTCGCGCGACGACGAACGCGGCCTGGATCCGGCCGAGCGCGAACGCCGGGCCCAGCGCGAACAGCGCCACCGCCTGGAGCGCCTGAGCTGGCTGATCAATTGCGAACCGGTGGTGCGCAGCCGCGCCGGCCTGCAGTAGCATCGCCGCCCGGCTGATTGGCGTCCGCCCCCTCCTGCCCCATGTCATCTGCGATGAAGCACCTGGCCCCCCTGATCCTCGCCGCCCTGCTCGGCGCCTGCGCCGCGGCCGAACCCCAGCCGCCGGCCCAGCTGCTGCAGACGGTCTACGTCACCCAGGCCACCCCCAGCGCCTGTTCGCTGGCCAGCGTGACCATGGTGGTCAACGCCCTGCGCCGCGGCGCCGGCCAGCCGCCGGTGACCCAGGCCGAGGTTCTGGGCGCGGTCGGCGACCCCGAATGGTCCCGCGCCACCGCCATGGACGGCGACGGGGTGTCCTTCGCCGCCCTGCAGCGCTACCTGCGCCAGGCGCTCGAACGCTACGGGTTCGGCACGGCGACCATGGCGGTGTTCCAGCCCGCCGACGATTCGGCGGCCAGCCTGGCCGCGTTGCGCCGCGTGCTGGCGTCGGACGGCGCCATCGAGCTGGCCGCCTTCGACCAGGGCACGCTGACGGGTTCGGAGCATGTGGGACACGTGTCGCCGCTGGGGCCCTATGACCCGGCCGGCCGGCGGTTGCTGGTGCTCGACGTCGATCCCGAGCAGCCGGCACCCTATTGGGCGTCCGACACCGCCCTGCTGGCGGCGCTGGTCCGTCCCGACCCCACCGACCCCACCGGCAACGGCGTCATCCGGGTGGTGCCGCCTCAGGAAACATCATCGGCCGGGCCCGGCGCCTTGGCGGGATTGCCGAAGAACAGCAGCCCGTTCCTCCAGTGAATCTTGGGGGTGATCCAGGCCGAGGCCGGGTCCCTGGTCCTGGCCTTGGGCAGGTGCGGCTTGCCGAAGTGGTACCCCTGGCCATAGCGCACGTTGTAGACCCTGAGCAGGTTGGCCGACTCCTCGCTTTCCACGTGCTCGGCGATGGTGGCGATGCGCAGCTCGCGGCATAGCTGGGTGATGGCGCGCAGGAAAGGCAGGTGGTTGCCGCTGCCGGCCAGGTCCTTGACGTAGCTGCCGTCGATCTTGACGTGGTCCACGGTCAGCGCACGCAGGTAATGGAAGGCGGCCGAGCCGGCGCCGAAGTCGTCCAGGCCCACCGGGTGGCCGTAGGCGCGCAGCTCCTGGATGACGGCGTTGGCGGCTTCCAGGTCGGGGATCTCGGCCGATTCGGTGATCTCGAACAGCAGGCGGCCGCGCAGGTCGCGGGCACCCTGGACCAACTCGATCAGGCGGGCGGCCGTGGCGGCGCGCGCCAGCGTCCGCCCCGATACGTTGACCGCGAACTTCAGCCCCTCCTGCCCGCCCAGGGGCGAGCGCATGAACGAGATGGCGCGTTCCAGCACCGCATAGTCCAGCTGTGCCGCCAAGCCCACGCTTTCGGCGAAGGTCACCGTCGAATAAGGCGAGCCGCCGCCGCCGGCGAAGCGCACCAGGCACTCGAAGTGGTGCACCGCGTTGGTCCACAGGTCGACGATGGGCTGGACATGCAGGTCGAACCGGCCGGCCTCGATGGTCTCCTTGACCTCGCGCATCTGGGCGACGGTGACCGACAGGCGCGGCCGGGCGGCGTCGGCCAGCTCGCCGATGGCGCGGTCGTCCTCGGCAGTGAAGGCGTTGATGGTATAGGCCAGGGCGCGCGACGCCTCGGCCGGCGACAGGCCGTGGGTGTCCAGCGCCAGGCTGGTGGCGGTCGGCCGCAGCCGGTGGTCGTGGCCGACCAGCGACGCGGCCAGATCGGCGACCGTGGTCTCGATGTCGCGGGCGGTGATGTCGGGGCCGTGGATGATGCCGTACTTGTTGTCGCCCAGCTCGGCGGCCGAATCGCCCGATAGCGAGGCGTTGCGCAGGTATTCGGCGAACCCCTTGATGAAGCCGGCGGTCTTGACGGTGCCGAAACGCTCGCGCAGGGCCTTGAGCTCGGGCAGGTCGAGCAGGGTCAGCTTGTAGTGCTCATCGCCGCCGGCCGCGGTGTCCTGCATGACGTCCTGGGCCAGCGCCTTGAAGCTGGCCTTGTCCAGCAGTTCGCCGTCGCGGCGCGTGCGCGCCGGCGTCGCCAGGCCGCCGCTGTGGGTCAGCACGCACAGCAGCCGCCCCTGGCGGTCGGGATGGGGATAGCCAGACAGCGCCACCGGCACCGTCTCGCCGTCGGGGAACTCGACCGACAGCAGGACGTGGCGGACCCGGTTGCCGTCGCCCATGCGGCGCAGCGCCTGGGCCAGCCGCGGGCGGTCCTTGGTGCGCACCAGGGCGCTGAGCGGAGAGTTGGCCAACAGGCGGGCAGGCCGGCCCACCAGCGCCATCGAGGCGCCGATGGCGAAGATGATGCGCCCGTCGGTGTCGGTTTCCAGCAGCAGGTCGGCAGCGGCGAAGGCGAAGGCCACATAGGCCTCCTGCGAGCGCACCACGGCGCCACCCGTCGTCGCGTCGGCGGGCGGGGACTGCACCGTCTCGTCCGTGTGGGCGACCTTCCGCCTGTGGGCCGTCACAAATCCCGCCTTCCCGTGCGCTTACAGCCCGAACGGTCGCAGGTTTTATGCCATTCGGCAATCCGGTAAGCACCCCCTATGCCAAAGGGCATGACAGAGACACTTAAGGATAAGAGCCTTATTCATCGCCGGTCAGCCGCCCACATCCATCCGGGGATCGACAAGGAGGGCACCATGACCGTCCGTCCCGTGCTGCTGGTCGAGGACAACCCCGACGACGAGGCCCTGACCATGCGGGCGCTCGCCAAGAACCACATCCAGAACGAAGTGGTCGTCGCCCGCGACGGGGTCGAGGCGCTGGACTTCCTGATGGACGGCGCCAAGCCCGCCCCGGCGGTGGTGCTGCTGGACCTGAAGCTGCCCAAGGTGGACGGCATCGAGGTGCTGCGCCGCATGCGCGGCATCGACAAGACCCGGACCACGCCGGTGGTGATCCTGACCTCGTCCAAGGAGGAAAAGGACATCATCAGCGGCTACAGCCTGGGCGCCAACAGCTACATCCAGAAGCCGGTCGACTTCGTGCAGTTCACCGAGGCGGTCCGCCAACTGGGCCTTTACTGGCTGCTGCTCAACGAGCAGCCGCCGGGCTGAGCCGTCACGGCGCCGCCAGCGAGTAGGTGGCGCCCAGGCGGTGCACCGCGCCGGGGGCCAGGGTGACGGTGTCGGCCTCGGCGTTGCAGGTCTCGACGCACAGCATGACCTTGTAGTCGTCGTCGCCCAGGTCGGCCATGGCCTTGGCGGTGGCCGCCCACGGGTTCCACACCACCGCCGAGGTGCTGCCCGACGTGGCGATGGCGATGCGCCGGCCGAGCGACTGGTCGACGATCTCGAGCCGGTCGCCGACGCCCAGATAGACGCGGTCGGTCTCGGCGTCCACGGTCACCGGGCCCTGCTGGCGCTTCTCGGCGCCGCCGTCCATCTTGTCGAGATAGCGGCAGCCGCCCAGCCCCATCACCTCGGTGCGGCCGATGTCGCCGACCTTGAAATAGGTGTGCAGCGCCTGGCCCAGCACGAAGGGCGCGTCGCCGCGGTTGCGGGTGGTCAGGCCCAGTTCCAGCTCCGTCCCCACCAGCACTTCCAGTTCCAGGTCGAAGGCGTGCGGCCAGATGCCCCGCGTCTCCTCGCTGTCAACCAGGCCCAGGCACACCCGCACCGGGCCGTCGGCGGTCACCTCGGTCAGCCGCAGTTCCCACTGCCGGTTGCGCACGAAGCCATGGCCCGGCCGCCCCTTGCCCTCGGGGTCGGGCCCGAACCACGGCCAGCACACCGGCACGCCGCCCTTGATCGCCTTGCCCGGCGCATAGAACGCCGTGTCCGACAGGAACATCAGGTCGTCCTGGCCGCGGGGCCGGAACGACAGCACCTGCCCAGCATAGGTGCTGATCACCGCTTCGGCCTCGGGCGTCGTCACCACCACCTGGGCAAACCCACCCGGCCCCTCGGCGATGGCGACGCGACCGGGAATGGCGAACAGGCTGTCGAGCTGGGACTTGGTGGACATGGCGGACGGTTTCCTGGACTGGGAGTTTTTATATTAGAAAACCATGGTAGCAGGGTGGGGCGGGAGGGGGAATGGGGAAGGCCCCCCTTCAGAGGTCGACCTCGGGCCACGGTACCGCAATGCCCTCCGGCCAGGCCAGCAGGTGGCTGGGGCAGACCTTGCAGTCGCTGCTGCCGAACCCGGGGATGGGCACCGGCAGATGGGCGAGCCGGGCCACCAGGCCGCATTCGTCGCCGCCCTCGAACACCCAGGCGCCGACCACCCGCCCCGCCTCGGTCAACCGGTCCACATGCCAGCGCACTACCTTGCCCTTGCGCATGTGCCGCCCCACCCGCGCCCGCAACCCGCCCGGCCCCCGGGCGCTGCCGCAATACAGATACCGCCC
>JBLNBU010000118.1:0-16347 GCA_050260215.1 Actinomycetota bacterium | reverse complement strand
ACCCTGGAAGTCGACGAGAAGAAGTGCGTCTGCTGCGGCGCCTGCTTCCCGCCCAGCCCCCCCAATCAGATAAACCACCCGGGCAAATCCAATATAGCGGTGTGGATCGGCGGCCAGCAATCGTAGACCCCGTACAAGCCGATGTTCCACAAGCTGGTGGTCGCCGGCCTGCCCAACAACGCCCCGCGCTGGCCGGAAGTGGCCGAGGTGGTCAAGACCATCCTCGCCGCCTACAAGAAGGACGCCCGTCCGTGGGAACGCATGGGCGAGTGGGTCGAGCGCATCGGCTGGCCGCGCTTCTTCGAAATGACGGGCCTGCCCTTCACCAAGTATCACGTCGACAACTGGCGTGGCGGGCGCTCGAACCTCAACGCTTCGGCGCAGCTGCACTTCTAGGGCCCGGAGACAACCGATGAAGTTCGGAATTCTGGTCAACGAAGGCCCGTACAACCATCAGGCCTCCGACTCCGCCTATCAGTTTGCCAAGGCGGCGCTGGAGAAGGGCCACGAGATCTTCCGCGTGTTCTTCTATTACGACGGCGTCAACAACGCGACCCGCCTTGGCGAGCCGCCGACCGACGACCGCAATGTGACCAAGAACTGGCAGAAGCTGGCCGAGGATCACAAGCTCGACATGGTCGTCTGCGTTGCAGCCGGCCTGCGTCGCGGCATCGTCGAGGGCAACCTGGCTCCCGGCTTCCGCATCTCTGGCCTCGGCCAGCTGATCGAGGCCGGCATCCAGACCGACCGCGTGGTCGTTTTCGGGGACTAAGGAGGCGACCATGGACGAAATGGAAAGCGGCGTCGTCAAGAAGTTCATGTACGTCAACCGCAAGGCACCTTTCGGCACGATCTACGCGCTGGAAGTGCTCGAGATGATCCTCATCTCGGCGGCCTTCGACCAGGACGTGCACGTGGCCTTCCTGGATGACGGCATCTATCAGATCAAGAAGGGCTTCGACTCGTCGGCGACGGGTATCAAGAACTTCTCCAACACCTATCGCGCCCTCGAGGGCTACGACATCGAGAAGCTCTTCGTCGAGAAGGAAGGCCTCGAGGAACGTGGCCTGACCGAGGACGACCTCATCGTTCCCGTGGAAGTCATCAGCCGCGCCGACATGGCCAAGCTGATGGCGGACATGGACGTGGTCCTCACTGCGTGAGCCGAAGGGTATTGCACCGATGAGCACCCTGCACACCGTCAACAAGTCGCCCTTCGAGCGCAACAACCTCGACAGCTGCCTGACGCACGCCCTGCCGGGCGATGCCATCCTGCTGTTCGAGGACGCGGTCTATGCCGCGCTTCAGGGCACCTCCATCGCCGCGCGCATGGCCGACGCCGCCAAGACCTGCAAGGTTTATGTGCTGGACGCCGACCTCAAGGCCCGCGGCGGCAACCCCGCCAACGTCATCCCCGGCATTTCGGTGGTGGACTACGGCGGGTTCGTCGACTTGGCAGCCGCCAACAAGACGGTCAACGCCTGGCTTTAAGAAACAAAAGCGAATCCGAGTGAGAGGAGAGGACTGACATGGCTTACACGGTCAACGGCAAGACCATCGAGGCGGACGAAGAGGGCTACCTCGTCAACATCAACGAGTGGAACGAGGAACTCGCCGGCCTGATCGCCAAGGACGAGGGCGTCAACATGACGCCTGAGCATTGGGAAGTGGTCAACTTCCTGCGCGAATACTATGCCGAGTACCAGATTGCTCCGGCCGTGCGCGTGCTGACCAAGGCGATCGCTAAGAAGATGGGCGCCGACAAGGGCAACAACAAGTACCTGTACGAGCTGTTCCCGTACGGCCCGGCCAAGCAGGCCTGCAAGATCGCCGGCCTGCCCAAGCCGACCGGCTGCGTCTGATCGCGGAACTCGGGCGGTCGGAAAGCCGGGACTAACCCGGGCCCCGACCGCCCGCAAGCTTTGGCCGTCCGCGGACGGCCGGTACGCCGCCGGCATCGCCGGCGGGTGAGGGGCGTTTTGCGCCCTCGCGCCGGCCCAACCGCTGCCGACGGCACCACGGCGGGGAGCGAGGAAACGTGTCGACCGTATTCGCCATACTCTTCTATGTCGCCACCGTCGTGCTGGTGGTCGGGCTGGCCGCGAAGATCGCCCAGTTCGCCCGCACGCCGGCGCCCCTGAAGATTCCCACGACCCCGGCCCCGACGACCCAGTCGGGCGTCGTCTTCCGCGTCGCCCGCGAGGTGGTGGTGTTCGAAAGCCTGTTCAAGGGCAACAAGCCGCTGTGGATCTTCGCGGCGCTGTTCCACTTCGGGCTGTTCCTGGTGCTGGCGCGCCACGTGCGCTATTTCCAGCAGGACGTCTCTACGGTGATCGCGCTCATCCAGCCCTTCGGCATCTACGGCGGCCTGGCCATGGTGGCCGGACTGTCGGCCCTGCTGCTGCGCCGGCTGATGGTTGCCCGCATCACCTACATCTCCGGCCCGTCCGACTTCCTGATGCTGGCGCTGCTGCTGGGCATCGGCTGCACGGGCATGGTGATGAAGGGCTTCGTCCACACCGACATCATCGCGGTGAAGGCCTTCTTCGTCGGCCTGATGCGCTTCGAGATCCGCGCCCTGCCGGCCGACCCGGTCCTGGCGGTGCATCTGGGCCTGGTCGCGCTGCTGATGATCGTCTTCCCGTTCTCCAAGCTGCTCCACGTCCCCGGCGTGTTCTTCAGCCCCACCCGCAACCAGGTCGACAACCCGCGCGAGGTTCGTCACCTGTGCGACTGGGCCGCCAAGCTCGAAGCCGGAAGGAACTGATCCGATGGCCGACATCGAAGCCCCCGTCCTCGGCAACGTCGAGGAGCGCGCTGTCCCAGCCCTGGCGCCCGGTGCCATGGCCCACTCGAAGCCCTATGTCGCCGCCGCCGCGCACCAGGAGCCGCTGGGCTTTCCCACCGAGCTGGTTCCCGACTGGCAGGACAAGGCCGTCGCCAAGATGGGCGACCTGCTGTCGAAGTACCGTTCGCTGCAGGTGTTCATGGACGCCTGCGTGAAGTGCGGCGCCTGCACCGACAAGTGCCACTACTTCATCGGCACCGGCGACCCCAAGAACATGCCGGTGGCCCGCCAGGACCTGTTCCGCTCGGTCTACCGCCGCTACTTCACCCCGGCCGGCAAGCTGGTCCCGGGCCTGGTCGGCGCCAAGGAGTTCACCAAGGAACTCCTGGACGAGTGGTTCAACTACTTCCACCAGTGCTCGCAGTGCCGCCGCTGCTCGGTGTTCTGCCCGTACGGCATCGACACCGCCGAGGTGTCCATGGCCGCGCGCGAGATCATGGACCAGATCGGCTACGGCCAGAAGTACTGCAACGAGATCATCGGCAAGGTCCACAGGATCGGCAACAACCTCGGCCTGCCCGCCCCGGCGCTGGAAAGCACCCTGGAAGGCCTGGAAGAGGACCTGTTGGACGAGACCGGCCTGGACATCAAGTTCCCGGTCGACGTCGAGGGCGCCGACATCCTGCTGGTCACCCCGTCGGCCGACTTCTTCGCCGAGCCGCATGTGCTGGGCCTGATCGGCTATGCCAAGGTCTTCCACGCCGCCGGCGTGTCGTGGACGCTGTCGACCAAGGCCTCCGAGGCCGGCAACTTCGGCATGTTCATCGGCAACTACGACCAGCTGTGCAAGATCAGCGGCCGCATCCGCGAAGCCGCCCGCGAGCTGAAGGTCAAGCGGCTGGTGTTCGGCGAGTGCGGCCACGCCTGGCGCGTCGCCTACAGCTTCCTCAACACCGTGGCCGGTCCGTGGGACTTCCTGGATCCGCGCTATCCGGTGCCGCAGCACATCCTCGAGTTCACCTACGACCTCATCAAGCGCGGCGGCATCAAGCTGGACCGGTCGGCCAACGACGGCAAGATCCTCACCGTCCATGACTCTTGCAACGTGGCGCGCGGCTCGCGCATGGGGGATTTCCCCGGCGGCCAGTTCCACATCCCGCGCGAAGTCATCAAGGCGGCGGTGCCGACCTTCGTCGACATGCACGCCGACACCATCTGCGAGAAGACCTTCTGCTGCGGCGGCGGTGGCGGCCTGTTGACCGACGAACTGCTCGACATCCGCATCAAGGGCGCCAAGCCCCGCATGGAGGCTTTGAAGCAGGTCGTCGACGACAAGGGCGTGACGCACATGGCCAGCATGTGCGCGATCTGCAAGGCGCAGTTCACCAAGATCCTGCCGGCATACGGCTACGACAGAGAGATGGTCGTTTCGGTCCACCAGCTGGTGGGCGACGCTATCCTCTTGGGCAACAACGATTAAGGGCAACCCCCGAAAGCACGTTTCAGGGAGAGGGACTATGGCAGCTAAGACCGCTAAGGCGACCACCCAGGGCCAGAACTATCGCCGCTACAAGGACGGCGACTACGAGCCCAACGCGTGGTCCGAGGAGATCTTCAAGGCCGGCTGGTCGCACAAGTGCCCGACCTACGTCCTGCGCACGCCGCCGTGCTCGGGGTCGTGCCCGTCGGGCCACGACATCCGCGGCTGGCTGGACATCGCCCGCGGCGTCGAGAAGCCCCCGGTGGCCGGCATGCCCTGGCAGGAATACGCCTTCCGCCGCATGACCGAGGCCAATCCGTTCCCGGCGATCATGGGCCGCGTCTGCCCCGCTCCGTGCGAGCAGGGCTGCAATCGCAACATGGTCGAGGAGCACGTCGGCATCAATTCCGTCGAGCACTACGTCGGCAACTGGGCCATCGAGCACAAGCTGACCTTCGCCAAGCCCGAGAAGGAAACCGGCAAGAAGATCGCCGTCATCGGCGGCGGCCCGGCCGGCCTGTCGGCGGCCTACCAGCTGCGCCGCAAGGGCCACTCGGTCACCATCTTCGAGGAAAAGCCCAAGCTGGGCGGCTACATCCGCTACGGCATCCCCGGCTACCGCACGCCCCGTGACGTGCTTGACGCCGAGATCCAGCGCATCCTCGACATGGGCGTCGAGGTCAAGGCCAGCTGCCGCGTCGGCCGCGACATCAAGGTCGCCGACCTCGAGGCCAAGTTCGATGCCGTGTTCTGGGGCGTCGGCACCCATGCCGGCCGCGGCCTGCCGATCCCGGGCTGGGAAGGCACCGCCAACTGCGTGTCGGGCGTCGCCTTCCTGAAGGCCTTCAACGAAGGCCGCCTGCAGCACGTGCCGGGCCGCATCATCGTGGTCGGCGGCGGCGACACCTCCATCGACGTCGCCTCGGTGGCCCGCCGCCTGGGCCACATCAAGGAAGTGTCCGACCAGGACCGCGTCGACAACGTCATCCTGGGCCAGGTCGCCCATGACGTCGCCGCCACCGCCAAGCGCGACGGCTGCGACGTGACGCTGACCTCGCTGTTCCCGGTTGAGAAGATGTTCGCCGCCCAGCGCGAGATCGACGACGCCAAGCGCGAGGGCGTGGACATCAAGGGCGGCGTGATGCCGCTGGAAGTGATCAAGGGCCCCGACGGCCGTGCCACCGGCATGAAGATGTGCCAGTGCACCATGGACGGCATGACCCCGACCCCGATCGCCGGGACCGAGTTCGTGCTGGAAGGCGCCCTGCTGGTGTCCGCCATCGGCCAGCGCGGCGACCTTGCCGACCTGCCCGAGATGGACAACGGCAACGGCTTCATCAACGCCGACAAGACCATGAAGGTGCCTGGCAAGTCCAAGCACTTCGTGGGCGGCGACGTGGTGCGTCCGCACCTGCTGACCACCGCCATCGGCCACGGCCGCATCGCCGCCACCAGCATCGACGAACTGCTGGCCACCGGCGAAGTGTCCAAGCGCCCGAAGGTCGACGTCACCTGGTTCAACCTGCTGAACAAGCTGTCCGAGACCAACCTGGCGCCCGAGAAGTACGACGGCACCGCCACCCGCGGCACCGACGACGCCAAGTTCGCCGTCCACAACTTCGAGGACCGCGCCAAGAACGACGTGATCCCCTACGAGGATCTGTTCCTGGGCCACTTCACCCACTCGCCCCGCCACCACCGCGAGGAAGTGCACATCGATGCCGGCGAGGTGATCGGCAACTTCGACGAGCGCCTGCTGGCCCTGTCGGATACCGCCGTCGTCGACGAGGCCAAGCGCTGCATGTCCTGCGGCCTGTGCTTCGAGTGCGACAACTGCGTGGTGTTCTGCCCGCAGGGCGCGGTCAGCCGCGTCGCCAAGAAGGACCGCACCACCGGCCGGTACGTCTTCACCGACTACTCGAAGTGCATCGGCTGTCACATCTGCCACGATGTCTGCCCGACCGGCTACATCCAGATGGGCCTGGGGGAGTAAGGCCGCGATGAACAGGCTGCGGCTGATCGGCTGGCTGGGGGCGGTGCTGCTGTTGGCAGCCTCCGCCGCCGGCGGCGCCTGGGCGGGGGACAGCGGCATGCCGTCCCACCCCAAGCCCAAGGGCACGGCCTGCGTCGAGGACACGCAGACCATGCGGCGCAACCACATGGAGATGCTGAAGCACCAGCGCGACGACACCCTTCGCCTGGGCATCCGCGGGGCCAAGTACAGCCTCAAGGACTGCGTCTCGTGCCACGCCGCCGAGAAGGACGGCAAGGCCGTCCCGGTCACCGCGCCGGGGCAGTTCTGCGAGTCCTGCCACTCCTATGCCGCGGTCTCCATCGACTGCTTCGAGTGCCATGCGACCACCCCCGGTGCCGGCCATGCCGCCCGCACCGCCCAGGTCGAGGGAGTCGCCCGATGACCCATCTCGCCCGCCGCGACTTCCTTAAAGGGGCCGCCACGGTGGCCACCCTGGCCCCCGGCGTCACCCTGATCGCCGCCCCGGCCGAGGCCCGCACCTCCGGTACCGCCGCGTCGCCGCTGCAGCGCTGGGGCCTGCTGATCGACACCACCAAGTGCACCGCCGACTGCACCGCCTGCGTTTCGGCCTGCAAGACCGAGATGGGTCTGACCGGCCACGACCGCCCGGCCACCGACGCCCAGTACGTGCGCAAGGTCACCGTCAAGGACCCGGCCAGCGGCAACACCCACTCGCTGCCGGTGATGTGCCAGCACTGCGCCAAGCCGCCCTGCGTCGACGTCTGCCCCACCGGCGCGTCCATGAAGCGCGCCGACGGCATCGTCCTGGTCGACCGTCACATCTGCATCGGCTGCCGCTACTGCATGATGGCGTGTCCCTACAAGGCGCGGTCCTTCGCCCACGAGGAGCAGGAGGGCCAGAAGCCCTACCTGCCGCGCGGCAAGGGCACCGTCGAGGCCTGCACCCTGTGCGTCCACCGCATCGACGACGGCCGCGAGCCGGCCTGCGTCGAGGCCTGCGGCACCGTCGGCAAGGGCGCCATGCTGTTCGGCGATCTCAACGATCCGAACAGCGACATCGCCAAGCGCGTCGCCAAGGAAGCCACCACCCGCATCCGTGCCGATCTCGGCCTGGATCCGGGCGTGCGCTACCAGGGGATCTGAGCCATGAAGAAAGTGACCTACACCGAAGTCAAGGCCATGACCCCCGGCTGGCTGATGCTGGTCGGCGCGCTGGGCGTGCTGGTGCTGGCCGCCCTGGGTGCCGTCTGGCACATGGAGCACAACGGCCATTGGGTGACCGGCATGACCAACCAGATTGTCTGGGGCATGCCGCACGTCTTCGCCGTGTTCCTGATCGTCGCCGCCTCGGGCGCGCTCAATGTCGCCTCGATCGGCTCGGTGTTCGGCCGCGAGCCCTACCAGCCGCTGGGCCGGCTGTCGGGCCTGCTGGCCATCGCGCTTCTGGCCGGCGGCCTGGCGGTCCTGGTCCTCGACCTCGGCCGGCCCGACCGGCTGATGGTGGCGATGACCCACTTCAACTTCAAGTCGATCTTCGCCTGGAACGTCATCCTCTACACCGGCTTCTTCGGCATCGTCGCGGCCTATCTGTGGACCATGATGGATTGGACGGTGAAGGGCTGGTACAAGCCGGCCGCCATCGCCGCCTTCACCTGGCGCCTGATCCTGACCACCGGTACCGGCTCGATCTTCGGCTTCCTGGTGGCGCGCGAGGGCTACAACTCGGCAGTCATGGCGCCCCTGTTCATCGCCATGTCCTTCGCCTTCGGCTTGGCGGCGTTCATCCTGGTGCTGCGCTTCGCGTATGCCTTCACCGGCCGCGAGCTGGCCACCGACCTGATCACCCGCCTGGGCCGCCTGCTGGCCCTGTTCTGCGCCGCCAACCTGTACTTCGTCGCCGTCCAGCACCTGACCGCGCTCTATGCGGCCAACCGCGGCGGGGTCGAGGGCTACATCCTGATGAACGGCGGCCTGTTCACCAAGCTGTTCTGGATCGGCCAGGTGGTGATCGGCGGGCTGCTGCCCATGGCCATCGGCTGGCACAAGTGCGCCCACCGCCGCATGATGGTGCCGGTGGCCGCCGGCCTGGTCATCCTGGGCGGCCTGGCGCAGGTTTTCGTCATCATCATCGGCGGCCAGTCCTATCCGCTCAACCTGTTCCCCGGCATGGACGTCTCGTCGTCGTTCTTCGACGGCCAGGCCCACGCCTACCACCCCTCGTTGCCCGAGATCGTGCTGGGCGTCGGCGGCTTCGCCATCACCCTGCTGATCGTCACCGTGGGTGCGACCTACCTGCGCTTCCTGCCCGAGGCCCTGCCGGGCGAGGAAGCCTGCTGCGAGGCGGCCGAATAGGCCTGGACGCCGCAGAACCGACGACGAGGGGCCCTGCGGGGCCCCTCGGCATTTCTATCTGCAATTACCTCTTGCGCGGACTACGGGATTTCCCCCACTCTTTCGGGGGGAATGGGCACAACATCCGAAGCTTGGGGGGCGCGGTGGGTGCTGTAGACGTGGCCGTTGCCGGGACCGGCGTCAGTCCCGCATCCATCGAGACCGTCCGCGAGATCCTGAAGACCAAGGTGGTCGACGTGCTGCGCAGTCATGTGCCGCAGCTGTCCGCCCTGCCCCGGGCGGTGGTCTACGACCGCATCATGGACACGCCGCCACTGCTGGCCGCCTGCTTCCGGCTGATGCGCACCAGCCCAGCCCTGTTCGAGACCGTGCTGGCCGGCCCCGACCGCCGGCTGGTCACCCGCGACGAGGACCGGCTGTCCTGCGGCCGCACCCTGGGCGAGGTGGTCGCCCTGGTGGTGCGCGCCTCGGCCCGACGCTATTTCCGCGCCGTCCTGCCCGCCGCCCAGGCGCCGGCGACCATCCACCAGGACGAGCGCCAGCGCCATCACTGGCTGCACCGCGCCGCCGTCCAGTTGGGCATCAAGGCGCCTCCCAAGGTCCGGGCCGCCCACCACCGCGCCACCCAGCCGCATGGCCGGGCCGAAAAGCTTTACCAGGCCATGCGCGACCTGCTGCGCTTCGACTGGCAGGTGCCGCTGATCCCGCAATATGCCGGCATCGAGCCGGCGGTGGTGGCCAAGTTGGGCGAACGCCTGTTGCGCTTCCGCAGCCCCGAACCGCTGCAGGTGCTGGCCGAGGAGGGCCTGCCCGGCGGTCTGCTGCCGATCCTGCTCGACGACGCACGCCGCCTGATCGCCCCCGACGGCGGCTTCGACCCCGAGGCGCTGTGGCTGGCCGTCGACAAGCTGGGCCTGCCCGCCGCCCATCCCGAGATGGACCGCACCGCCTGGCGGCGCACCCTGGCCCATGTGTCCACCACCCCGCCCATGGCGGCGCAGATGCTCGTCCCGGCGCTGGGCGAAGACATCCGCCGGGTCACCGTGCTGTTGACCGCGGCCTATCGCAAGCTGGGCATGCAGGACTATCGCCGGGTGTTCGCCTCCGACGACGCCGTGCGCCGGCTGGCGCATCGCGCCCAGGCGGCCGCCTGGCCCGACGACGTCAAGGGCATGGAGGCGATGGCCGAAGCGCTGGTGGACTCCGAGCGCACCGCCGGCTCGCGCTGCGCCGCCACCCCTACCACCCTGCCGCCCCTGCCCCAGCAGGGCAAATGGAAGCCGGCGCGGCGGGGGTAATTCCCCCTCTCCCGCCGGGAGAGGGAGATAAGCGGTTCACTCCGCCGGCTGGACCTGCGCGTGGGCGTGCTCAGGCGCCGCCACGCCGCGGTCACGGCGGTTGACGCGGGCCATGGACAGGCCCAGGCAGATCACCGCCCAGCCGATGGTCACCCCCAGGCTCAGCAGGTACTGGCCGTTGGCGAACAACTCGGCGGGCCCGTGGTAGAAGGGCGCGCGGATGATGGCCAGCGCGTGGCTGACCGGGTTGGCGGTGATCACCACCTTCATCCAGCCAGGCACATTGCTGACCGGGAACAGGGCGCCCGACAGCATCCACAGCGGCATCAGGAACACCATCATCACCGCGTGGAAGGCCGAGGTCGACTTCATCCCCCAGGCCAGCAGGAAGCCCAGCGCCGAGAACCCCATGCCGGTGAGCACGAAGCTGGCCAGCAGCAGCACCAGGCTGCCCGCGCTCAAGTGCAGCCCCAGGAAGGGCGAGGCGATGGTGAAGATCAGCGTCTGCACCATTGCGATCGAGGTGGCGCCCAGCACCTTGCCCAGCACGATGGCCAGGCGATTGACCGGGGCGACCATGACGCCCTGCAGGAAGCCGGCGTCGCGGTCCTCGATGATGGTGATCGACGAGAAGATGCTGGCAAACAGCATCATCATCAGCATCACGCCGGGATAGAAGTATTCGAGATAGGTGACGTTCTCCATGCCTGCCGGGCGGAACGAGCCGCCGAAGCCGGCGCCCAGGAACAGCCAGAACAACAGCGGCTGCGCCACCGTGCCGATCACCCGCTGCGGCTGGCGGATGAAGCGGACGAATTCGCGTTTGGCCAGGGCGTAGGCGACGCGGATCATGTGCCGGTCCTCCGGATGGGGCTTGCGGGCTTCAAGGTGGCGTGGTCGGGCACCGCGCGGCCGGTGACGTGGACGAACACGTCCTCCAGCCCCGGCTGCTTGATGGAAATGGACAGGATGTCGGGGCGATAGGCGCCAAGGATGCGTTCCAGCAGCGGCAGGCCGTCGCCGTTCTCGGTCTCCTCCAGGCGCAGTTCGTCGCCGTGGCGACGCACCGCCAGCCCGTCGGCACGCAGACGCTCCGCCAGGGCTTCGGCGTCGCGGGGCTGGATCACCACCATCTCGGTGCCGATCATGGCGCGCAGCGCCTGCGGGCTGTCATAGGCCAGCAAGCGGCCCTCGCGCATGATGGCGACGCGGTCGACGTCCTCGGCCTCGGAGAACACGTGGCTGGTCATCAGCACGGTCATGCCGCGCTCGCGCTGCAGCCGGTGCAGGGCATCGAGGAAGTTGCGCCGCGAGCCCGGATCCAGCCCGGTGGTGGGCTCGTCCAGCAGCAGCACGCGGGGATGGGTCATCAGCACCTTGGCCAACTCGACCTGCCGGGCCAGACCGCCGGACAGGGTCTCGACCTTCTGGTCCAGGCGGTTGGCCAGGTCGGTCCAGCCCAGCGCCTCGTCGCGGCGCTTGCGGTACTCGGCCCCCGAGAGGCCGTACAGGTCGCCGTGGATGTCCAGGTTCTCGCCCACCGACAGGTGCTTGTCGACGGCGGGGCTTTGGAACACCACGCCCATGACCTTGCGCACCTCGGCCGGCTGCTTGAACAGGTCGAAGCCCGCCACTCGGACGGTGCCCGCCGAGGGCAGCGCCAGCCCGCACAGGATGCGGAACAGGGTCGACTTGCCGCTGCCGTTGGGGCCGGACAGGATGGCGAACTCGCCTTCGCGCACGGACAAGGTCAGGCGGTCCACCGCGGTGCGCGGCGGCATCTTGCGCGTACCGGGATAGACGTGGGTCAGCTGGTCGATGACGATCATTGCCGAGTCTGGCGTTGCGGGCATCCGGGGGATCCGATCTGGTTGGCGCCGGCACTTTTTCACATCAAGCGCCGGCCGGCACCTTAAGTTTCGTCAATGTGGCACCTTGGCGCACGGAGCGCGCGAAGGCGGCGAAGCGGGGCGCCCACGGGCTGGGACCGACGCTGCGCATGTGCGCATAAGTGGCCAGGGCGTTGCGGATGATCAAGCCGTCGCGCTTTTCGGCTATGCCGGCACCGCGCACCACCTCGTAGCCGAACACCGGCTCGCCTTCCAGGCTTTCCAGGCGGGAATGGTGGAACTCGTGGGCGGGCACTACGCCGGGGCCGTCTTCCAGGCGCGGCCAGGGGAATGCGGCGGTTTCGCGCAGGCGCACATAGCCGCGGCCCTGGGGCGCCTTGTACATCACCGTCTCGCCGGGGATCAGCCCGACCATCTCCCTCCGCTCGCCCTTCCAGACGATGGCGCGCGACAGGTACATCAGGCCGCCGCATTCGGCATAGACCGGCAGGCCGGCCTCGGCCCTGGCGCGGATGTCGGCGCGCAAGGTGCGGTTGGCCTCCAGCCACTCGGCCTGGGTCTCGGGGAAGCCGCCGCCGATGAACAGCCCATCCAGGCCCTCGGGCAGGCGGGCGTCGTTCAGCGCGTCGACGACCACCAGTTCGGCGCCGGAGGAGCGCAGGGCGTCGAAGTCGTCGGGATAATAGAACCCGAAGGCGGCATCGCGGGCGACGCCGATCTTCAGGTCGCGGGCGGGCACTGCCGGCAGCGGATCGGCGAAGGTCTCGACCGGCGCGGCCGATCGGGCCAGGTCGACCAGCGCGTCCAGGTCGACCTGGGCGGCGACTGCGTCGCGCAGCCGGCCGATGGCGGCCTGCGCCTCGGCCGCTTCGTTGGCGGGGATCAATCCCAAGTGCCGCTCCATGATCTCCATGGCCGGGCCGCGGTGGACCGCGCCCAGCACGGGGATGCCGACATAGTGGGCGACCACGTCGCGCAGCTTCTTTTCGTGCCGCGGGCCGCTGACCTTGTTGAGGATGACGCCGGCAATGTTGACGTTGGGATCGAAGGCCTTGTAGCCCAGCAAGAGCGGCGCCACCCCGCGGGTCATGCCGGCACAGTCGATCACCAGCACCACCGGCGCATCCAGCCAAGTGGCCAGCATGGCCGAGGAATTGCCGCCTTCCAGGTCGACGCCGTCATAGAGGCCCTTGTTGCCCTCGACCAGGCTGATATCGGCTTCGCGCGAGAAGCGCTCGAAGGCCTGGCGGATGGCCAGGGGCGGCTGGGTGTGGAAGTCCAGGTTGCGGCACTCGCGCGCCGTCGCCGCCCCCAGCCACAGCGGGTCGATGTAGTCGGGCCCCTTCTTGAACGGCTGCACCGCCAGCCCGCGCGCCGCCAAGGCCGCGGCCAGCCCGACGGTGATCGTTGTCTTGCCCGACGACTTGTGGGCGGCCGAGATGAACAGCCGCGGGGCGGGGCGGGTGGTCATGGCAAACCCTGCCCCTCTCCCCCGGGATTGCTCACGCCGCCCCCGGGATCTTGTCGCGGATACGGTCGCGCCACATGGCCAGCGCCATGCCCAGCGCCTGGTCGACGCCCTCGGCGCGGCCCATGGCCTTGAGCGCGATGGCGACGGTGCCGGCGATGGTGGCGGCGGCCGCCTCGTCCTCGACCGTGCCGGTCCACAGGGCCTTCAGGCGGGCCAGGTCCATCTCCTCGTCATGGCCGCGGGGGGCGGACAGGATGGCGGGCCACTCCTCAACCACCGCCTGGCCTTCGACCAGCGAATAGACCTCGCACGGCTTCTCGGGCCGGCGCTCGACCTCACCGCCCTCGCCCTTGAACACCGCCATGCGGTTCTGGCCCAGCATCGCCGCCGCCTGCTGGTGCACCGGGGCATAGGGCGGGTGGGACACGCTGTTGATGGAACAGGCGGCGTCGAACGGGTTGATCAGGCGGGCCACCGTGTGGATGGGCGAGCGCAGGCCGAGCAGGTGGCGCAATTCCATGATGCCGTGCAGCGGCGGCGACAGGTGCTCGAGCGTCATGTAGGCGAAGTTGGCGCCCGACAGTTGCTTGACCGCCGCCGCCATGGAGGTCGCCACCGGGATCCCCAGCGCCGCCAGGGCCTCGGAGGTGTAGACGCGGCCGGCGGTGTGGTGCTCGGCCCCGTGCATGAACACCTTGATCCCGTGCTGGGCCAGGGTCAGCGCCGCCAACAGGTAATAAGGCAGCTGGCGGGCCTTGCCGGCATAGGACGCCCAGTCCAGGTCGACCGCCGGAGCGTCGGCCGGCAGCTTGATGGTCTCGCGGATGGCGGCGGCCAGGCCGGCGACCTCGTCCGGGGTCTCGGTCTTGACCCGCAGCAGGCACAGGAAGGCGCCCAGTTGCACCGGCTCGACCCGTCCGTCCATGACCATGCGGAACGCATCCCGCGCCTCCTCCATGGACAGTGGCCGCGACAGGCGCGGGCCCTTGCCGAGAATGCGGACGTACTGGGCGAAGGGATGTTCCTGGCTCACTTTGGGCACCTCTAGATCAAATTTTTCTAATATAACGACGGCCGCCCCCGCCCGGTCAATGGCCCTGGGTCGCCGCCGACTTCTCCAGGATGTAGCGCTGGAAGTCCTGGCCCTTGGCATAGCGCTTGTCCCACACGTACTCGAACATGGCCAGGAAATGGAAGTTGCGGAAATAGCCGGGCAGCCGTGCGACCTCGGCATCGGCGCCCTTCTTGCCCTTGATCTCGGCCAGGATCTCGGGGAAGTACTGGACGGTGGGGGTGAAGGTGATGCGGTATTTGCGCGCCAGGTCCTTCTCGGTCAGCACCTCGCCGTCGACGTCGGTGACCTCGCGCGCGCCCCACAGGTTCAGCTGGACGACCAGGAAGTGGTCCTTGACCCAGCCGCGCACCTTGTCGTCGGCGAAGTTGACGGTGTGGACGTCGCGGCAATAGGGGCAGCCCTTCTGTTCCCACATGACGGCGAAGCGCTTGCCCTGCTTGGTGGCCTCGGCCAGGTCGTCGCGCAGGTCGAGGAAGCCTTCGTGGAACCAGTCCTGGTGATACAGGCCGTCGTCGCCCATCTTGGGCTCGTAGGCGGCGGCCGGCCCGGCCCACAGGGCGGCCAGCGCCAGGCAAAGCGCGGCGATGATGGTGCGCATGTCTTTCCCCCCTTCCCTTACGGTGCGATGTAGTGCCAGCCGGCGCGCTGGCGTTCGACGATCTCGGCGATGCCGGCCTCGGTGACCTTGACGCCGGGCAGCACCGCGTCCTCGGGCACGCCGAGTGCCGAGAGCGTGTTGCCGCAGGCGACGAACTCGACGTCGATGTCCTGGAGCGAGGCAATGCGGTCCTTGACCGTCGAGGTCTCCTTCAGCAGGGCCTTCACCCCCGGCCCGTAGGCGACCACCGCCAGCTGGACGTTGTCCATGCCATAGAACTTGGACAGGTTGCCCAGGTTGCCCAACGTGCCGTTGATGCGGTGCGGATCGTCGCTGGTCAGCTGCAGCAGGATGCGCCGGGGCTGGTCCATGGTCGGCTTGGGCGCGGTCAGCACCGTCTCGCCGGCGGCGGCCGGGACGGCCGCGGCAAGCGAGAGCATCAGCGCAAGAACGGCGCGGCGCATGCTTCCTCCCCGGGGCATTTTTCAGTTAGCGAAGGATGATATAGTCTTCGCCGGTTCGTTTCCCGCGGAATCTTCGCCCATGTCCTGGTTGTCCGGCGCTGCGCTGTTCCTGGTCTCGGCCGCCGCCCTGGTGGTCGAGATCGTCGCCGGCCGCATGCTGGCGCCCTATGTCGGCATGAGCCTGTACACCTGGACGGCGATCATCGCGGTGGTGCTGGCCGGGCTGTCGGCCGGCAATTGGATCGGCGGCCGGCTGGCCGAGGCGGCGGCGGCGCGCGCCCGGGTGGGGATCGCCCTGCTGCTGGCGGCGGCCGCCTGCGCCGCCACCCCGCTTCTGGTCCGCGCCCTGTCGGGCCCGCTGCTGGCCCTGGGCTGGAACCCCATCGCCGCCATCGTCACGCTGACGGCGGCGCTGTTCCTGGCACCCAGCCTGCTGGCCGGGGTGGCCTCGCCGGTGCTGACCAAGCTGGCGGTCGACGCCGCCCCCGCCCATGCCGGCCGCGCCATCGGCCGCATGTACGCCCTGGGTGCGGCGGGCAGCATCGTCGGCGCCCTGGCGGCGGGTTTCCTGTTCATCTCGTGGCTGGGAACGGTGCGCACCATCCTGGCGGTCTCGGCCCTGTACGCGGTCCTGGGGCTGGTCCTGCTGCAGCGCCGCCGGGTGGCGGCGGTGCTGGTCGGCCTGGCCGCCGGCGCGGCGGCGTGGGCCGGCGACAGCCTGGCCTCGCCGTGCCGGGTCGAGTCCGACTACTACTGCATCCGGGTCGACGACTTCTCGCGCGAGTCGGGACGCGAGGCCGCGGTGCTGGTGCTCGACCACCTGGGCCACGGCATCAACGACCGCGCCGAGCCGCGGCTGCTGTATTCCAGCTACCTGCAGTTCGCCGACGAGCTGGCCCATCGCCGCTTCGGGGCCGAGGACATCTCGGCCTTCTTCATCGGCGGCGGCGCCTTCACCCTGCCGCGCGCCTGGGC
>JBLNBU010000117.1:0-7297 GCA_050260215.1 Actinomycetota bacterium | reverse complement strand
CTACGTCACCGGCCCGCGCATCATCACCGAAGAGACCAAGAAGGAGATGAAGCGCGTCCTCGACGACATCCAGGCCGGCCGCTTCGTCCGCGACTGGATGCTCGAGTGCAAGGCCGGCCAGCCCAGCTTCAAGGCTACCCGCCGCCGCCAGGCCGAGCACGGCATCGAGCAGGTCGGCGAGAAGCTGCGCGCCATGATGCCGTGGATCGGCAAGAACAAGCTGGTCGACAAGAGCAAGAACTAAGACGCCCCCCTTCCGGGGGTGACGGAACCCAAGCCCCTTGCCCGCCTGCCGGGCAAGGGGTTTATTTTTTGCGCACACCCCACTGACTTCGCCCAAACTTTGGGCATAGCCTCGCCGCCGCCCGGCGAAACCCGCGGTGTTGGCCGCGGCACGCTCCTTGCTTGTAATGGGGCATGAGCCGGAAGAAGAAGACCGCATTCGACGAGATGCACGGGGCCGGGGGCGGCGACGTCCGCGAGCCCTACCAGCTTTACTCCCAGTGGCTGCATTCGCTGGACCAGCGCGAGCTGGAGCGCCGCCACCAGGAGGCCGACGTCATCTTTCGCCGCCTGGGCATCACCTTCAACGTCTATGGGGCCGAGGGCGGGGTCGAGCGCCTGATCCCCTTCGACGTTGTGCCGCGCATCCTGGCGGCCAGGGAATGGGACATCGTCGCCCGCGGCGTGCGCCAGCGGGTGGAGGCGATCAACGCCTTCCTCGACGACGTCTACAACGAGCAGGCGATCCTGCGCGCCGGCGTGGTGCCCGAGGACCTGGTGCTGGCCAACCCGGCCTTCCGCCCCGAGATGCTGGGCCACCGGGTGCCCGGCGGGGTGTACGCCCATGTGGTCGGCATCGACGTGGTCCGGGTCGACGCCGACACCTTCTATGTGCTGGAGGACAATGCGCGGACGCCGTCGGGGGTGTCCTACATGCTGGAGAACCGGCAGGCGATGATGCGGCTGTTTTCCGAGCTGTTCACCCGCTACAACGTCGCCCCGGTCAGCCACTATCCCGAATGGCTGCTGGAAACGCTGCGCTCGGTGGCGCCCAGGCGGGCCGACGAGCCGACCTGCGTGCTGCTGACGCCGGGCCAGTACAACAGCGCCTATTTCGAGCACGCCTTCCTGGCCCAGGAGATGGGCATCGACCTGGTCCAGGGCGAGGACCTGTTCGTCGACGCCGGCACCGTCCACATGCGCACCACCCGCGGGCCGCAGCGCGTCGACGTCATCTACCGGCGCATCGACGACGACTTCCTCGACCCGCTGGCCTTCAATCCCCAGTCCATGCTGGGGGTGCCCGGGCTGCTGGCGGCCTACCGGCTGGGCAACGTCACCATCGCCAACGCCATCGGCGGTGGGGTGGCCGACGACAAGGCGGTGTACGCCTACCTGCCCGACATCATCCGTTTCTACCTCGGCTCCGAGCCGATCCTGCAGAACGTGCCGACCTGGCAGCTGCGCAAGCCCGACGACTTGGCCTATGTGCTGGACCACCTGGGCGAGCTGGTGGTCAAGGAGGTGCACGGCTCGGGCGGCTACGGGATGCTGGTGGGCCCCGCCGCGACCAAGGCCGAGGTCGAGGCCTTCCGCGCCAAGGTCAAGGCCGACCCGGCCAACTTCATCGCCCAGCCGACCCTGTCGCTATCCACCTGCCCGACCTATGTGGACGGCGGCATTGCGCCCCGGCACGTCGACCTGCGCCCCTATGTTCTGTGCGGGCGGAGCATCCAGGTGGTGCCGGGCGGACTGACCCGGGTGGCGCTGACCGAAGGCTCGCTGGTGGTCAACTCGTCGCAGGGCGGCGGCACCAAGGACACCTGGGTTCTGGAGGGCGACCATGCTGGCCCGCGCCGCTGACAACCTGTTCTGGATGGCCCGCTATGTCGAGCGTTCCGAGACGCTGGCCCGCCTGCTGATGTCGTGCCACCAGACCGGCATGATGCCCGGCGAGCCCGGCGAGACCCGCAACGGGCATCTGTCGGAATGGCTGACACCGCTGCTGATGACCGGCACGCTCGACGACTTCGGCGCCCGCTACGAGGAGCTGACCCCCGGCCGGGTGCTGGCCTACATGATCCTGGACAAGAACAACCCGTCCAGCATCCGCACCTCGCTGGGACAGGCGCGCGAGAATGCGCGCGCCACCCGCCACCTGCTGACCAGCGACCTGTGGGAAACGCTGAACCAGACCTGGCTGGCCATCGCCGAGACCGGCTTCGAGGACCTGCGCCGCGACGGGGTTCCCGAGCGCCTGGAATGGGTGCGCGACCGCTCGCACCACTTCCGCGGGGCGCTGTTCGGGTCGATGCGCCGCGGCGAGGGCTTCCACTTCGCCTGCCTGGGCGCGGCGGTGGAGCGGGCCGACAGCACCGCCCGGCTGCTGCACGTCAAGTGGGACACCCTGGCCCAGCGCGATGCCTCGGGCCGCGGCCAGGCCCACCTCGCCCCCGATTACTACCGGGCGGCGGTGCTGCTCAACGCGCTGTCGGCCTACAAGAGCTACCGCGAGATCTACGCCTCCAAGCTGGATTTCGCCAAGCTGGCCGACCTGATCATATTGCGTGAGGACATGCCGCGCTCGCTGATGGCCGCCCTGGTCGAGATCGAGGCGATCCTGCTGCGGCTGGACCCGGACTCGCCGCCGCTCAAGGGGGTACGCGCCCTGCTGCAGCGGCTGCGCAGCGTGCGCATCGACCAGCTGATGCGGGTCGGCATCCACCGGTTCCTCGACGAATTCGTGGCCGAGGTCGCAGACATCGGCTCGGGCATCCGCACCAGCTTCCTGATGGCGTCATGATCATCACCATTCGCCACGAAACCCACTACCGCCTGGCCGGGGCCGCGCTGCGCTCGACCCAGTACCTGCGGCTGACGCCCCGGTCCGAGCGCTGCCAGTCGATCCGCGACTGGTCGATCACCGGCGTTGCCGGCCTGGTGCCGTGGCGCGACGGTTTCGGCAACACCGTCCACCTGGCCACCATCCCCCACCAGCACAACGAGATCGCCATCACCGTCGAAGGCGAGGTCGAGACCATCGACACCTGCGGGGTGCTGCCGCTCGACGACGGGCTGCCGCCGCGGATGTTCCTGCGCCAGACCGCGCTGACCGCGCCGACGCCCGAACTGGCCGCCTTCGCCGCCCCCTTCGCGGCCATGCGCGCCGGCGAGGGCGACGTGGCCACCCTGCACCGGATGATGGCGGCGGTGGCCGAGGCGGTCGCCTACCAGCCCGGCCACACCGACGCCGCCACCCCGGCGGCCGAGGCGTTCGCCCTGGGCCGCGGCGTCTGCCAGGACCACGCCCACGTGTTCATCTCCGCCTGCCGCGCCGTCGGGGTGCCGTGCCGCTACGTGTCGGGCTACATGGTCGCCGACGATCTGGGGCAGGCCAGCCATGCCTGGGCCGAGGCCTTCGTGCCCGACCTGGGCTGGGTCAGCTTCGACCCCAGCAACCGACGCTCGGCCACCGACGCCTATGTGCGCCTGGCGGTCGGCCACGACTACGCAGGCTGCAGCCCGGTGGTGGGCTCGCGCGCCGGCGGGCTGGGCGAGGAACTGTCGGTCCGCCTGCAAGTCCAGCAGATGCAGGAATAGATGGGGGCATCATGAGCTATTGCCTGGGCATGCAGTTGAACGCCGGCATGGTGTTCATCTCGGACACCCGTACCAATGCCGGGGTCGACAACGTCGCCACCTTCCGCAAGTGCTTCGTCTTCGACGCGGCCGCCGACCGGGTGGTGGTGGTGCTGACCGCCGGCAACCTGGCGATCACCCAGGCGGTGATCAGCCTGCTCGAGGACCGGCTGGGCTCGTCGGATCCGGCGAAAAGCATGTACGCTGCCTGCTCCATGTTCGAGGTTGCCCGCGTCGTCGGCAACACCCTGCGGGAGGTCCACCACGAGGACGGCGCCCACATCAAGCAGCACGGGGCCGAGTTCAACGCCTCGCTGATCGTCGGCGGCCAGATCGCCGGGCAGCGGATGCGCCTGTTCAACGTCTACGCCGCCGGCAACTTCATCGAGGCCAACGACGACACCCCCTATTTCCAGATCGGCGAGACCAAGTACGGCAAGCCGATCATCGAGCGGGTGCTGGCCATGGACACGCCCCTGGTCCAGGCGGTGAAATGCGCCCTGGTGTCGTTCGATTCGACCATGAAGAGCAACCTGTCGGTCGCCCTCCCCCTCGACCTGGTGGTGGTGCCGGCGGGCGCGCTGAAGCCCTCCATCCAGCACCGCGTCGACGGCTCCGAGGCCTATTTCACCACCCTGCGCCGCATGTGGGGCGAAGGCCTGAACAAGCTGTTCCTCGACCTGCCCGATCCGGACTGGATGGGGCCTGGCGGGGGACGGTGACGATCGGGCGAGATCCTTACCCCAGCTCGCCCGCCAGCCTTGCTGCTTCCTCGACCCAGTGCTTCAGCGCCGGGTCGGAGCTGGCGCCCCACTGCCCGGCCACCGCGGCCAGGGCGGCACGGGCGCCGTCGGTGTCGCCCAGCGCCTGGCGCGCCTCGGCCAGCTTGACGTGGGCGGCGGCCAGGATGTGGACGACCTTGGCCGGCTCGTCGCCCTGGGCCTGGCCGATGGCGAACGCCAGGCCTTCGGCGGCGGATTCGGGGTCGTTCTGGCCGGCCAGCAGTTCGGCGGCCTCGTAGGCGGCGATGATGCGCAGCTCGCGGTAGGCGGCGTCGTCCTGCCCGCGGATGCGCTGCAGCAGGCCGTCCAGGGTCTCCAGCGCCTCGGGCTCGCGCGACAGGTCGCACAGCGCCATCGCCCGGCCCAGCAGGGCGCGACTGACCGCCAGGTGGGCGGCCGGATGGTCGGCGGCCTCGAAGTGGGAGACGATGAGGTCGAGCATTTCCAGCGCCCCGTCGGCCGCGCCGGCGCGCCGCAACTGCAGCCCCTGTTCCAGCGCGGCTTCCAGCATGGCCACTTCGTTGATCGGCTCGCTCACGACCATCCTCCATCAGCATCGTCTGATGTAATGCATAGCATCCGCCCGCCGGCAGGGCCACATCCCCTTTTTCGCACGGGCGTCTTCGTTCGGCTTGGGCTAGAAAGGGGTGGCTGGCGCCCCCATCCGCGCATCAAGTTTCGGCAGGTCTCGTTTAACTGGGACCTACCTATTGCGGCGGCGGCGCAGCACCTGTAGTTTGTAGCGCGCGTTCAACCCCCCAAGCGAAGGCGGAGCGATGACCGCCCACGTCCCCGCATTCGGCTTCCCACGCTTCCGGCGCAGCCAGGATCGGTTCTGGCCAGGGAACGGGTTCGTTAACTCCCGGGTGGTAGAACGCATGGGCACGGCCGCATGAGCGAAAGCATGGACCGGAACAGAGTCATCGTCTTCGACACCACCCTGCGTGACGGCGAGCAGTCGCCCGGCGCATCCATGAACCTCGACGAGAAGGTGCGCATCGCCACCGTCCTCGAGGAAATGGGCGTCGACGTCATCGAAGCCGGGTTCCCCATCGCGTCGAACGGCGACTTCGAGGCGGTCGAGGCGGTGGCCAAGGTGGTCAGGAACGCCACCGTCGCCGGCCTGGCGCGCGCCACCAAGGGCGACATCGAGCGCTGCGCCGAGGCCATCCGGCCGGCGGCCAAGGGGCGCATCCACACCTTCATCTCCACCAGCCCGCTGCACATGAAGTACAAGCTGCAGATGGAGCCCGAGAAGGTCCTGGAGAAGATCGGCGAATCGGTCGCCTATGCGAGGAAGTTCACCGACGACGTCGAGTGGTCGGCCGAGGACGGCTCGCGCACCGAACACGATTTCCTGTGCCGCTGCGTCGAGGCCGCCATCCGGGCCGGCGCGCGCACCATCAACATTCCCGACACCGTCGGCTATGCGGTGCCCGACGAGTACGGCGCCCTGATCGCCATGCTGCTCGACCGGGTCCCCAACGTCGACCAGGCGATCATCTCGGTGCACTGCCACAACGACCTGGGCCTTGCGGTCGCCAATTCGCTGGCGGCGGTGCAGGCCGGGGCGCGGCAGGTGGAGTGCACCATCAACGGCCTGGGCGAGCGCGCCGGCAACGCCGCCATGGAAGAGATCGTCATGGCGCTGAAGACCCGCGCCGACCGCATGCCCTTCCACACCAACGTCAACGCCGAGCACATCACCCGGGCCTCGCGCCTGGTGTCGGGCATCACCGGCTTCGTGGTGCAGCCCAACAAGGCCATCGTCGGCAAGAACGCGTTCGCCCACGAATCGGGCATCCACCAGGACGGCGTGCTCAAGCACGCCCAGACCTACGAGATCATGACTCCCGAATCGGTGGGCCTGGTCCGCTCGCACCTGGTGATGGGCAAGCATTCCGGGCGCGCCGCCTTCAAGGCCAAGCTGCGCGAACTTGGGTACGAGCTGGGCGACAACGCGGTGGAAGACGCCTTCCGCCGGTTCAAGGACCTGGCCGATCGCAAAAAGGACATATTCGACGAAGATATCGTGGCCCTGGTCGACGACGCGGTGGTGCGGGACAACGATCGCATCCGCCTTCTGTCGCTGGAGGTGCTGTGCGGCACCCGGCACAACCCGCCGACCGCGGAGCTGGAACTGGAGATCGACGGGCAGGTACACAAGCACAAGGCGGGCGGCGACGGGCCGGTGGATGCCACCTTCAAGGCGATCAAGGCCCTGTTCCCCCACGAGGCGCGACTGCAGCTCTACCAGGTGCACGCGGTCACCCAGGGCACCGATGCCCAGGCCGAAGTGACCGTGCGCCTGGAAGAGGAAGGCAAGACCGTCAACGGCCAGGGGGCCGACACCGACACCATGGTGGCGTCCGCGCGGGCCTATGTGAACGCGCTGAACAAACTTCTGGTGAAGCGGCAGAAAACCGCTCCCGCCGACGTGACTGCATGATATGAGGACCGGCACGCCCGCCCGTGCCGGGATTGGAACCGACAACGCTGGATGTTGAGTGAGGCATTATGTTTTCTAAACTGACGGGTTGGATGTCCGCGGACATGGCGATCGACTTGGGGACCGCCAACACTCTGGTCTACGTCAAGGGCCGCGGCATCGTGCTCAACGAACCGTCGGTGGTCGCCATCGCCGAGGAGAAGGGCAAGAAGAAGGTCCTGGCCGTCGGCGACGAGGCCAAGATGATGCTGGGTCGTACCCCGGGCTACATCCAGGCCATCCGGCCGCTTCGCGACGGTGTGATCGCCGACTTCGAAGTCGCCGAGGAAATGATCAAGCACTTCATCCGCCAGGTGCACAACCGCCGCAGCTTCGCCAGCCCGCGGGTGATCGTCTGCGTGCCGTCGGGGCGGGCCGCGGGCGG
>JBLNBU010000116.1:0-11698 GCA_050260215.1 Actinomycetota bacterium | reverse complement strand
TCTCCGTCATGGCCGGGCTTGACCCGGCCATCTCACCCCAGCCGGTCGACCAGCCGGGTCAGGAACGCCTCGCAGGCGTCGATCTGGGACAGCTCGATGTATTCGTCGGGCTTGTGGGCCTGGGCGATGCTGCCCGGGCCGATGACCACGGCGGGCACGCCGGCCTGGTGGAACAGCCCGGCCTCCGTGGTGAAGGCGACCTTGCCGGTGTCGTTGCGGCCCGACAGAGACAGCACCAGCTGCACCACCTCATCGGCGGTATCGAGAAGCAGGCCCGGCGTGGTGTTCCACTCGTCGAACATGATCCCCGCCGCGCCCGATATCGCTAGCATCTCGGGGGCCAAATCCTGGGCCCAGCCGCGCACCTCGGCCATCAAGCCTTCGACGTCGTGCTGGGGCAGGTTGCGGAACTCGAATTCGAAGCCGCAGTCCTTGGGCACGATGTTGAGCGCGGTGCCGCCGGCGATGGTGCCGGTGTGCACGGTGGTGTAGGGCGGGTCGTAGTCGGGGTCGAACGGACCTTGTTCGCGGATGCGCCGCTGCATGGCGCGCAGGCGCACCACCAACTCGGCCGCCAGCTCGACGGCGTTGACGCCGCGGTGGTTGAGCGCCGAGTGGCATTCGTGCCCATGCACCGAACAGCGAACGCTTTTTTTACCCTTATGACCGATGATTGGTTTCATTTCCGTCGGCTCGCCGACGATGCACAGCTTGGGGCGGACCGACAAGTGGGCGAGGTCGTCGATCAGCCGGCGAACGCCGACGCAACCGACCTCCTCGTCGTAGGAGAAGGCGAAGTGCACCGGAACCGCCAGGGTGCGCGCGGACAAGCGCGGGGCCAAAGCAAGGCAGACGCCGATGAACGACTTCATGTCGGCGGCGCCGCGTCCGTACAGGCGGCCATCCTGCACGCGGGCGACGAAGGGGGCGGACGACCACTCCTGGCCGTCGACGGGGACCACGTCGGTGTGCCCAGACAGCACCACGCCCGCCCGGCCGTCGGGGCCGAAGGTGGCGAACAGGTTGGCTTTCTGCCGGCCGTCGTCGAAGGTGGTGCGGACCATTGCCCCCAGGCCCGACAGGTAGCCGGCCATGGCGTCGATCATCGCCAGGTTGGATCGGCAGCTGGTGGTGTCGAACCCGATCAGTCGTTCGACCATGGCCAGGCTGGAAAGCCCGGCTGCCAGGGAATGGGTTTCCACGGTGAAACTCGCCGGTTGAAGTGTGCCGCCCGGTGGGGCGCGCCGGTCCATCATACGGCCGACAGCGGCGTTCAGGCCAGACTGGCATCATATGTCCCACGAATGATGATGACGTGGCCCGATAGGCAAGGTTATTCTGCAGCGCGGGAAGACAAGGGGCGGAACACCGTCGGCATGGACATGGCGACGACAGGGGGCATCGGGCCTTTGGCCGGTGCTGCCGGACCATGAGCGATTCGAAGGCGACACCGGACGAGGTCTCGGGCAGCGCATTCAGCATCAGCACGCTGTCGTCGCTGAAGAGCAACCTGTTCGACCTGGGCTTGAGCTCGGTGTTCCTCAACGTGCTGGGCCTGGCCCTGCCCATGTCGCTGCTGCAGGTCTACGACCGCATCCTGCCCAACAAGTCCACCGGCACCATGGTGCTGCTGATGGGCGGCGTGCTGGGCGCGCTGATCATCGAATCCATCCTGAACTTCGGGCGTTCGTGGGTGACCGGCTGGGTCGGCGCCAAATTCGAGCACAAGGCCGGTTGCACCGCCCTTGACCGCTTGGTCATGGCCGGCATCGACGTGTTCGAGAAGGAGGGCTCGGGCGCCCATCTCGAGCGCATGAACTCGCTGGCCACGGTGCGCGACTTCTATGCCGGCCAGGCCATGCTGACCCTGCTTGACCTGCCCTTCGCCATCCTCTACCTGGGGCTGGTGGCGATGATGGGCGGCGTCCTGGTGGTGGTGCCCATCGTCATCCTGGTCGCGTTTGCCATCACCGCGCTGCATGTGGGCACCCGCCTGCGCGATGCCATCCAGAAGCGCATGACCGCCGACGACCGCCGGTTCAACTTCATCATCGAGGTCCTGGGCGGCATTCACAGCGTCAAGGCCTTCGCCATGGAGGCCCAGATGGTGCGCCGCTACGAGCGCCTGCAGGAAGGCTGCGCCGAGGGCTACTACACGGTGGCGCTCAAAAGCGCCTCGGCGCTGGGGGTGTCGTCGTTCTTCTCGCAGGCGACCATGATCGCGGTCGCCGCCTTCGGCAGCCTGATCGTCATCAACGGCGACATGACTACCGGCGGCCTGGCCGCCTGCTCCATGCTGGCCGGCCGCGCCATGAGCCCGCTGCAGAAGGCGCTTTCGGTGTGGACGCGCTTCCAGACCTTCATCCTGGCCCGCGAGCGCCTGCGCAAGCTGTTCAGCCTGCCGCCCGAAGCCCCCGCCGACCTGCCCAAGATCCCGCCGGTCAAGGGGCGCCTCGAACTGCGCGACGTCTGCTTCCGCTACGGCGACAAGGGGCCGCTGATCATCCAGGACACCTCCATCGACATCGGCGAGGGCGAATGCATCGCCATTGCCGGCGGCAACGGCAGCGGCAAGACCACGCTGCTGACCCTGATGCAGGGCGCGCTGCGCCCCACCACCGGCCAGGTGCTGGTGGACGGCGTCGACGTCACCGAGTACGAGCCGCAAAGCGTACGCGACCAGATCGCCTATCTGCCGCAGTCGGGCGTGCTGTTCCAGGGCACCATCTTGCAGAACATCACCATGTTCCGCTCGTCGCTGGACGACGTGGCGGTCGAGACCGCGGCACTGTTGGGCCTGGACGAGGTGGTCGCCACCATGGCGCTGGGCTTCGACACCCCCGTCGGCGACGGCGCTTACGACTCGCTGCCGCGCGGCATCAAGCAGCGCATCGCCATCGCGCGCGCCCTGGTCAATAACCCGCGCATCGTCCTGTTCGACGAGGCCAACACCGCCGTCGATTCGGCCGGCGACAACTTCCTGCGGGTGTGGCTTGAGCGCGCCAAGGGCAAGCGCACCCTGGTGCTGGTGACGCCGCGTCCGTCACTGGTCAAACTGGCCGACCGGGTGTTCGAACTGAACAACGGCCGCCTGGCGCCGCGCGCGCCGCGCGAGGAGCGGGCGCCGGCGGCGGTGGCGCCTCCGGCCGTCATGCTGCCCCAGGGGGGTGCGGCATGAATCAGCTCGCCCCGGCCGCCGCCAATCCGCTGATCAAGGCCAGCCCGCAGGCCATCGAGCACTACGAGCAGCAGATGGCCCAGAACGCCCTGGGTGGCTTCACCGCCGCCTCGGACCTGGCCGCCTCGCTGCTTCCGCTGCTGAAGTCGCTGGGCTGGAAGGGCGACCCCCGCCACGTCGCCGAGGCGCTGCCCCACTTCGCCAACGACCTTGACATCACCGGCCTGCGCAACGTCATGTCGCACCTGGGCTATTCCAGCCGCCCCGAGCGCCTGGCCATGGCGACCATCGACGCGCGGCTGCTGCCCTGCCTGTTCCTGCCCGACGACCGTCCCGCATTCGTGCTGCAGAAGATCGAGGACGGCACAGCCACCGTCTTCGACACCGACGCCGGCGAGACCCGGAGCGTGTCCGCCGCCGGCATCAAGGGCACCGCCTACCTGTTCAGCAAGATCGCCGCGGATACCGGGCCGGTCCGGCAAAGCTGGTTCAAGGGCGTCATCGAGCGCTTCCGGCCACTGTTCTGGCAGGCCTTCTTCGTTACCTTGCTGTTGAACCTGTTCTCGCTGTCGACGCCGCTGTTCGTGATGAGCATCTACGACAAGGTGATATCGACCGGGTCGCTCAGCATGCTGGCGGCCCTGTCGGTGGGCGTGTCCATGGCGCTGGTCACCGACACCTTGCTGCGCGCCGTGCGCGCCCGCATCCTGGCCTTCGTCGGGGCGCGGCTCGACAACATCATGGGCAACAACATCTTCCAGCACATCCTGTCCTTGCCGCCCGGCTATACCGAGCGCGCCACCATCGGCGCCCAGGTGTCGCGCATCAAGGACTTCGAAAGCGTGCGCGAATTCTTCACCGGGCCGCTCGCCACCGTGTTCATGGAACTGCCCTTCGCCGTGTTCTACTTCGCCATCATCGGCATGCTGGGCGGCATCCTGGCGCTGGTACCGGTGATCGCGACCGCCCTGTTCATCGTCGTCGGGATGATGATCATGCCGGTGGTGCGCAAGAACGTCGGCATCGCCTCCCGCGCCGCCTCGCGCCGCCAGGAGTTCCTGGTCGAGACCATGGGCAAGATGCGCGCGGTCAAGCTGGCCGCAGGCGAGCATACCTGGGTCGGCCGCTACCGCGAGATGAGCGCGCGGGCCGCCATGGGCGGCTTCAAGAACGGCGTGTTCGCCTCGATCATCACCACCGGGTCCAACATGCTGATCATCAGCTCCGGCCTGGTGACCATCATGATCGGCGTGCTGGGCGTCATCGACCAGACCATGACCATCGGCGGCCTGATCGCCGCCATGATGCTGGTGTGGCGGGTGCTGTCGCCGCTGCAGACCGGCTTCACCATGATCCAGCGGGTCGAGCAGGTCCGCGCCTCCATCCGCCAGATCGACGGCCTGATGCAACTCAAGCCCGAGCGCGACCCCAAGGCAATGGTGGCGCCCCTGAAGAACGTGAAGGGCAGGGTGGTGTTCTCGCGGGTTTCGTTGCGATACACCAACGATGCCGACCCGGCGCTGGTCGGCATCTCGTTTGAGGTCGAGCCCGGCGAGGTGGTGGCGGTGACGGGCCGCAACGGCTCGGGCAAGTCGACCATCTTGAAGCTGTTGCTGGGCCTTTACTCGCCACAGGCCGGCAGCATCCGCATCGACGCGTCGGACATCCGCCAGATCGACCCGGTCGAGATGCGCCACGCCATCGCCTACGTGCCGCAGGTGTGCAACCTGTTCCACGGCACCGTCGCCCAGAACCTGCGCCTGGCCAACCCCACCGCCACCAACGCCGACATCCGCTGGGCCTGCGAGCAGGCCGACTTGTGGGACGAAATCATGGCGCTGCCGCGCGGGCTCGAGACCCGCATCGGCGACGGCGCCGCCGACCACCTGCCCACCAGCTTCGTCCAGAAGCTGTCGTTGACCCGCGCCTATCTCAAGCGCGCGCCGATCATGCTGTTCGACGAGCCGGTCAACGGCCTGGATTTCGAGGGCGACCGCACCTTCATGCAGGCGGTCGAGACGTTTCGCGGCCAGTCGACCATCTTCATGGTCACGCACCGCCCTAGCCATTTGCGTATCGCAGACCGTATCCTGGTCTTCGACTCGGGCTACCTGCGCCTTGCCGGGCCGGCCGAGGAAGTCAGGGCTCGCATTCCGCCGGACATCATATGAGCAGCAACAGCCTCGTCAACGTTCCCCAGCCCGACACCGACAAGGCGCTGGTGCCGGCCGAGCCGGCCAAGCCCCCGGTCAAGATGTCCAGCCGGCAGACTCGCCACCTGGCCCAGGCGGTGGTGCTGGAGGAAAGCGGCACGTCGCCGCTGATCCGCTTCACCATGATGCTGGCCAGCGGTGCCACCGCGGCCTTCGTGGTGTGGGCGGCGCTGACCGACCTGCCCGAGGTGGCCACCGCCGAGGGGCAGATCATCCCGCAAGGCTCGGTCCAGCAGGTCCAGCACCTGGAAGGCGGCATCGTCCAGGAAATCGTTGCCAAGGAAGGCACCGAGGTCGAGGCCGGCGCCCCCATCATCCGGCTGTCGCCGTCCCAGGCCATCTCGGACCTCGAGCAGACCCGCGCCCGCGAGGCGACGCTGTTGATCCGCGCCGAGCGCCTGCGCGCCTTCGCCGAGGAGCGCCAGCCCGATTTCAGCGCCATCGGCCAGGGCTATGAGCGCCTGGTCAGCGACAACATGGCCATCTTTTCCACCCAAGCCCAGGCGCGTACCACGGCGCGGGCGGTGATCCTGTCGCAGATCGACCAGAAGCGCTCGGACCTGGCCTTGCTGGAAACCCAGCAGAAGGCGCTCCAGGACCAGATCGAGGCGCTGACCGAGGAAATGCACATGCGCGAGCAGCTGGTCGCCCGCGGCCTGGTCTCGCGCGTGGTTTACCTCGACAACCGGCGCGAGCTGTCGAGGGTGCGCGGCGAGCTGACCCGCATCGTCGGCCAGGCCGCCACCGCCCGCGAGGCGCTGACCGAGGTCGAGCAGCGCCTGGCCGACAACAAGGCCACGCTCTATCGCCAGACCATGGACGAACTGGGCACCGTGGTGGCCGAACTGGCCCAGGTGCAGGAAAGCATCGGCCGCCTCGAGGACCGGGTGAAGCGCCTGGACGTGCTTTCCCCCGTCCACGGCATCGTCAAGGGCTTGGCGGTCAAGAACGCCGGCGCGGTCATCCAGCCGGGCGGCATGGTGTGCGAAGTCGTGCCCATCGGCTCGGTGGTCAAGGTCGACGCCAAGATCCAGCCGCGCGACATCGGCCACCTGAAGATCGGCCAGCCGGTGAAGGTCAAGGTCACCACCTACGACTTCGCCCGCTACGGCGCCGCCCACGGCACGCTCACCCAGATCTCGGCATCGAGCTTCCTGGACGAGAAGGGCCAGCCGTTCTTCAAGGCGGTGATGGAACTGGAGCACAACTACGTCGGCGACATCCCCGGCAAGTACGTGATCCACCCCGGCATGACCGTGCAGGCGGAAATCCTGACCGGCGACAAGACCTTGCTCGCCTACATGCTCAAGCCGGTGTTCACCCAGCTGCAGCAGAGCTTCCACGAGCGCTGATCGGCGGCACGCACCCAAGCGCAGCCTCCTCGACCGCCACCCGGTGGGCGAGCATGGCACCGTTGAGGGCCGAGAACAGCACCGCCAGTTCTGCCGCCCCGAACACCAGCGGCGCCACGGCGATCTCGCCGGCGACCACCAGGTAGTTGGGATGGCGCAGCCAGCGGTAGGGGCCGCGGCGGACCAGGGTTTCGCCCGGCACCGCCAGGATGCGCGTGGTCCAGCGCCGGCCCAGGCTGGCCAGGACCCATAGCCGCAGCACGGCAAGCCCCCCCAGCAACGCCAGCGGTTCGGGCAGCATCGGGGCACCGGGCGGAATCCACGCCGCCATGGCGGCGATCCAGGCGCCGTGCAGGCCGACCATCACCGGATAATGGCCCCGTCCGGCTTCGACCGCCCCTTCTGCCAGCAGCCGGCGGGTGTTGGCCCGCGCCCAGGCCAGTTCGGCGATGCGCACCGCCACCATGGCCAGCAGCAGGGCGTGCACCGGGCTCATGGGCGTTCCAGCAGCAGGAAGCCGGCGGTGAAGCCTGGCCCCAGGGCGCCGACCAGGGTACGGGCGGGCAAGGGCGCGCGCAGGACGCGGTCCAGCACGAACAGCACGGTGGCCGCCGACATGTTGCCGAAGTCGCGCAGAACCTCGCGCTCCGCCGCCAGATGCCCGTCGGCCAGCCCCAGCGCGTCTTCGAGCGCGGACAGCACCTTGGCTCCGCCGGGGTGCAGCGCATGGCCGTCCAGGTCGGCCGGCTCCAGCCCGAGCGGCCGCAGCCAATCCACCAGGGCCGGGCGGAAGCGCTGGCGCACCAGGGTAGGGATGTCGCGCGAGAACTGAACGCCGAAGCCGTCGTCCTCGACGTGCCAGTCCATGACGTCCAGGGTGTCGGGCCAGGTGTGCTCGCCCCAGGCCGAGATCCGCGGGCCGGCGCCGCGGCTGCACACCACGGCCGCGGCGGCGCCGTCGCCGAACAGGGCAGTAGCGACCAGGTTGCTTTTCGACATATCGGCGGCGCGGAAGGTCAGCCCGCACAGCTCGACCACCACCAAAAGCACATGCCGGCCGGGCCGCGCCCGGGCGATTTCGGCGGCGCGCGCCAGTCCCAGCGCCCCGCCGGCGCAGCCCAGGCCGAAGACGGGCAGGCGGCCGACATCGCGGCGAAGGCCCATGCGCTCGATCAGCAGCGCGTCCAGGCTGGGGGTGCACACGCCCGAGGTGGTCACCGCCACCACCGCGTCCACCTCGGCCTCGCCCAGGCCCGCCCGCTCCAGGGCCGCCTGCGCGGCGCTGGCGGCCAGGGGCACTGCGTGGTTGACGAACAGGGCCGAGCGCTCGGCCCAGCCGTGGGGATGACGGTACCAGTCCAACGCCACGCAGGAGCGGCGGCTGTCAACCCCCGAATTGACGAAGATCGGCAGCAGGCGTTCGGCCTCGGCCCCGAACAGGTCGAGGGCGAAGGCCGAGACGGTGTCGCGGTGGAACGCGATGGGCGGCACCGCGGTGGCGACGGACAGCAGGCGGGGCATTTCCATGCCCGCGCATATGGGGTGGGAGTTTGCGCGCCAGGAGACGCGACCGAAGGGGTAGGGCGGCCGATTCGGTTGCGGCGGGCATTGGCCTGGGTCATCCTGCCGGTTCCCTTCCATCCCGGATCCCGCCCATGTCCCCGCCGCCCGCCGAGCACGACGAAAGCCCGTTCCACATGCGCTTAGCGGCCCGGCTGCGCGCCTATCTGTTCGCCGGCGTGCTGGTGACCGCACCGGTGTCGATCACCATGTACCTCGCCTGGCAGTTCGTCCGCTTCGTCGACGCCAGCGTTTCGCCGCTGATCCCGCCGGCGCTCAATCCGCAGAGCTGGGGCGTTCCCGGCTTCGGCCTGGTGCTGGTGGTGGTGACGCTGACCCTGATCGGGGCGCTGACGGCGGGCTATGCCGGCCGGCTGTTCGTGCGCCTATCCGACGCGGTGTTCGAACGCATGCCGGTGGTGCGCGGCATCTATTCCGCCGTCAAGCAGGTGTTCGAGACCGTGCTGGCCCAGAAGGCCAGCGCCTTCCGCGAGGTGGTGCTGGTGGAATACCCCCGCGCCGGCATGTGGACGCTGGGCTTCATCACCGGGACGACCAGCGGCGAGGTGCAGGGGCTGCTGGACGACGACATGGTCAATGTCTTCGTGCCGACCACCCCCAACCCGACCTCGGGCTTCTTGCTGTTCGTGCCGCGGCGCGACGTCCAGGTGCTGTCCATGACCGTCGAGGACGGCATCAAGATGGTGGTGTCCACCGGCATCATCGTGCCGCCCGACCGCCGAGCAGCCGACCCTCAGCCCGACCGCAGCGTCCTGACGGCGGCGTCGCGCTCGAACAGGTAGAGCAGCACCCGCAGCGCCTGGCCGCGCGGGGAATCCAGCTCGGGGTCGCGGTCCAGGATCAGCCGGGCGTCGTCGCGGGCGGCGGCCAGCAGCTCGCCGTGGATGGCGAGATCGGCCAGGGCGAACTCGGGCAGTCCGCTCTGGCGGGTGCCCAGCACCTCGCCGCCGCCGCGCAGCCGCAAGTCCTCCTCGGCGATGACGAAGCCGTCCTCGGTGGCGCGCATGGTTTCCAGGCGGGCCTTGGCGACCTCGCCGACGGGGGTGTCGTAGAGCAGCAGGCAGCGCGACGGCCGCTCGCCGCGCCCGACCCGGCCACGCAGCTGATGCAGCTGGGCCAGGCCGAAGCGCTCGGCATGCTCGATGACCATGACGGTGGCCTCGGGCACGTTGACGCCGACCTCGATCACCGTGGTGGCGACCAGGATGTCCAGGCGGCCGGCGGCAAATGCCTCCATCACCGCGTCCTTGGCCGCACCCTTCATGCGCCCGTGCACCAGGCCGACGCGGTTGCCGAACACCTGGGCCAGGTGCCGGTGGCGTTCCTCGGCGGCAGCCAGGTCCGAGGTCTCCGACTCCTCGACCAGCGGGCACACCCAATAGATCCGGTCGCCGCCCGCCACCGCCCGGCCGATGCCGGCCACCACCTCGTCCAGGCGGCCCAGCGCAATGGTGCGGGTGTCGACCGGCTTGCGCCCCGGCGGCTTCTCGTCGAGGCGCGATGCATCCATGTCGCCGTAGGCGGTCAGCAGCAGGGTGCGCGGGATGGGGGTGGCCGTCATCACCAGGACGTCGACGGCCATGCCCTTGGCCGCCAGTTCCAGGCGCTGGTGGACGCCGAAGCGGTGCTGCTCGTCGATCACCGCCAGGGCGAGATCCTGGAACGCCACGTCCTCCTGGAACAGGGCGTGGGTGCCGATGACGATGTGGATGTCGCCGGCGGCCAACTCTTCCAGCAGCCGCGCGCGTGCCTTGCCTTTGTCGCGGCCGGTCAGCAGGCCGACGCGCAGGCCGGCCGCGGCGGCCAGCGGCTCGATGGTGGCCAGGTGCTGGCGGGCCAGGATCTCGGTGGGCGCCATCAGGGCGGCCTGGGCACCGGTCTCGACCGCCGTCAGCATGGCCAGCAACGCCACCACCGTCTTGCCGCTGCCGACGTCGCCCTGCAGTAGGCGCAGCATGCGTAAGGGCTCGGCCATGTCGGCGTCGATCTCGGCCAGGGCGCGGGTCTGCGCACCGGTCAGGGCAAAGGGCAGGGCGCCCAGCACCTTGGCGCGCAAGCGGCCGTCGCCGGCCAGCGGCCGGCCCTTCAGCTTGCGCATGTGAGCGCGCACCATCATCAGGGCCAACTGATTGGCCAGCAGTTCGTCGAAGGCAAGCCGGCGGCGGACGGGGCTATCCTCGGTGACGGCGCGCTCGTCCTCGGGGCGGTGGAGGCCAAGAAGGGCGGTGCGCCAGCCGGGCCAGCCCTGGCGCGCCAGCCAGGCGGCGTCCTGCCATTCGGGCAGCTCGGGCGCCCGGTCGAGCGCGGCGCGCACCGTCTTGGCCACCATGCGGCTGGTCAGGCCGGCGGTCAGCGGATAGACCGGCTCGACCGCCATCACCTCGGCCTTCTGCTCCAGCGGCACGATGTGGTCGGGATGGGTGATCTGCACCTCGTTGTTGAAGTGCTCGACCGTGCCGCTGACCACCCGCCATTCGCCCTCGGGCAGTTGCTTGCGCAGCCAGTCCTCGCGGCCGTGGAAGAACACCAGGTGCAGGAAACCGGTCTCGTCGGCCAGCCGCACCCGGTACGGCCGCTTGGGGCTGCCCGACGGCATGTGGGCGTCGACCCGCACGGTGAGCGTGGCGACCCGACCGGCCGGGGCCTCGGCGACCTTGGGGCAGAAGCGGCGGTCGACCACGCCCGACGGCAGGTGCCACAGCAGGTTCACCACCAGCGGCCCGCACAGGCGCTCGTACAACGGGGCCAGCCGCGGACCCACGCCGGGCAGCGAGGTCACCGGCGCAAACAGGGGATTGAGGGCAGGCGGGCGCATGGATCCATCAAGCAGTGGCTGACAGGCGGGCGGCGAGGCTCTATATCCTAGTCTCCCGCGACCACGAAGCAATCCCCCCGCGATGGACGACGCTCGACTGAAACGCCTGAAGTTCCGCGCCCACCATATGGGCTCGAACGAGAACGACATCCTGTTCGGCCGTTTCGCCGACCGCTACCTGGCCGGCTTGGCGCCCGACCAGGTCGACCGGTTCGAGACGCTGCTGGCCGAGGGCGACAACGACCTGTTCAACTGGGTCACCGGCAAGCAGCCGGTACCGCAGGCCTTCGACCACGACGTCATGGCCATGATCAAGAAATTCGTTCAGACCGAAGCCGCAATCCTTTGAAAGACCTGGCACAATTCCTGTCCGGGCCGGGGCGTGCGACCATTGCCGGCGCGCCCGAGGGCCACGATGCCCGGGTGATCGCCGAACTGGCGCGCGCCCGCGGCGGCGAGGTGGTGCACGTCGTCCGCGACGAAGGCCGCCTCGCCCGCATCGCCGAAGCGCTGGCCTTCTTCGCCCCCGAGCTGGAGGTGCTGGAGTTCCCGCCCTGGG
>JBLNBU010000115.1:0-4067 GCA_050260215.1 Actinomycetota bacterium | reverse complement strand
CAGGCCCACCGTCTCGCCGCCGATGTCGACGCCTTCGTAGAGGCGCTGGGCGATCTGCATGGTGCGCGCCGCCGCCAGGTGCAGCTTGCGGCTGGCCTCCTGCTGCAGGGTCGAGGTGGTGAAGGGCGGATAGGGGTTGCGCTTGACCCGCTTGCGCTCGACCTGCTCGACCGAGAAGGTGGCGGCGGCCACTTTCCGCTCGGCGTCCCGGGCGGCGGCCTCGTCGCCGAGGTCGAACTTGTCCAGCTTCTTGCCGTCCAGCCGGGTCAGGCCGGCGGTCAGCACCGGGCCCTTGGGCGTCAGGAAGTCGGCCTGCACCGTCCAGTACTCGCGGGGACGGAACTCCTCGATCTCGGATTCGCGCTCGCAGATCAGGCGCAGCGCCACCGACTGGACGCGGCCGGCCGAGCGCGAGCCCGGCAGCTTGCGCCACAGCACCGGCGACAGGGTGAAGCCGACCAGGTAGTCCAGCGCCCGGCGCGCCAGATAGGCGTCGACCAGCTCCTGGTGGATGTCGCGCGGATTGCGCATGGCATCCAGCACGGCGGTCTTGGTGATCTCGTTGAACACCACGCGCTTGACGTCGACGCCCTTCAAGGCCTTGCGGTCTTCCAGCACCTGGCGGACATGCCACGAGATGGCCTCGCCCTCGCGATCAGGGTCGGTGGCCAGGAACAGCTTGTCGGCTTTCTTGAGCGCGGTGGCGATATCGCGGATGTGGCGTTCGGACTTGGGATCCGTCTCCCAGTCCATGGCGAAGGATTCGTCCGGCCGCACGCTGCCGTCCTTGGCGGGAAGGTCGCGGATGTGGCCGTACGAGGCCAGCACCTGGAAATCGCTTCCCAGGTATTTGTTGATGGTCTTGGCCTTGGCCGGCGACTCGACGACGACGATCTTCATCCGCACCCCGGGTAGCGGTGCATGCGCCCCCTGTTGGCATTCGCGGTTTCAGCCGACCAGCAGCGATACCTGATTGCCGGGATGACGCTCCAGGCGGCCGGCCAATTCCAGCTCGAGCAGCACCATGGACACCACGGAGGGAGACAATTGGCATTGGCGGATGATTTCGTCAACCGTCACCGGCGTCGGCCCCAGGGATTCGACGATGGTCGAGCGGGCTCGCGCCACCTCGCCCTCCTCGGGCGCCGGGGTCGGCGGGGCATCGTAGACGCCGCGGCGGCCCTCGGATAAGGGCCGGCGCAGCAGGTCGGCAAGCACTCCCAGCACGTCGTCGGCCGACTCGGTCAGGGTGGCGCCGCGGCGCAGCAGGTCGTTGGGCCCGGCGGCCCGCGGGTCGAGCGGACTGCCCGGCACGGCGAAGACGGCGCGGCCCTGGTCGGCGGCCAGCCGGGCGGTGATCAGCGAGCCCGACTTCAGCGAAGCCTCGACCACCACCACGCCCAGCGCCATCCCCGAGATGATGCGGTTGCGCCGCGGGAAGTGGCTGGCCTGGGGCTGAATGCCGGGCGGCATCTCCGAGACCACCGCGCCGGCCTCGACGATGCGGGCCCACAACTCGCCGTTCTCGGGCGGATAGACCACGTCGGCACCGCCGGCCAGCACCGCCACGGTGCCGAAGGCCAGCGCCCCTTCGTGGGCGGCGGTGTCGACGCCGCGCGCCATGCCGCTGGCCACCACCAGGCCGGCCCGGCCCAGCTCGGCCGAGATGCGCCGGGCCAGATTGCGGCCGTTCAGGGTGGCATTGCGGGCGCCGACCATGGCGACCATGGGCTTTTCCAGCAGGGCGGCGTTGCCCAGCACGCACAACAGCGGCGGGGCGTCGTCGACCGCGGCCAGCCAGCGGGGATAGGCGGGCTCGATCATGGCGACCAGGCGGGCGCCGATGCGCTCGACCGCGGCCAACTCGGCCTCGGCGGCGGCCCTGGGGCAGACGGCGATGGGGCGGGTGCGGCCGCCGCGCCGGGCCAGCTCGGGCAGGGCCACCAGCGCCGCCCCCGCGGTGCCGAAGCGTTCCAGCAGCTTGGCGAAGGTGCGCGGCCCGACATTCTCGCTGCGGATCAGGCGCAGCCAGTCAAGTCGTTCGGCGGACGAAAGGGCGCGTATTTTTTCCCCCATCGAGGGAGCATGCGCCCATTGCATGCAATCCGTCAACGAGGCGGCTGTTTCGACGCCAATTCCGCGATGACGTGGCCGGATCTGCGCCAGGGGCCGCCACGCCTACCCCTCCCGCCGGGTGATGGCGGTGCGGGCCAGGATGTGGTCGCACACGGCCTTGGTTTCCCAGGACGATCGCTGGCCCAGGGCCGGGGCGATGGTCTCCCAACTGCGGCGGAAGGTGTCGCGGCCCAGGTCGCGCAGCCAGGCGATGAAGTCCCAGGCCGGCGCTTCCTTGGAATAGGTGCCCAGGGCCGCCAACTCCTCGTCGGCATGGATGCGGTGCAGGTTGACCCGGCGGAACGGGTGCTGGCCGGGCGGCGGGTCCTTGATCATGCCGGCGTCGATCAGGCGGTTGATGGTCTCGATGGCGTTGACCTCGTGCACCAGCGAGGCGTTGAAGGCGACCTCGTTCAGGCGGTCGACCACGTGGCGGGGCGTCGCCGGCGGCGGGCCGGGCCTCAGCAGCGGGTTGACGGTCACCACCACCAGGTCGTCGGCATCGGCTTCGCGCAGGCGCTCGACCAGCGGGGTCAGCGGCGGATTGCCCATGTAGCCGCCGTCCCAATAGTGGTCCTCGCCGATCTGCACCGCGTGCATGGGGGCCGGCGTGCAGGTGCTGGCGCGCAAAGCGTCGGGCGACACCGCGCCGTCGACGAAGATGTGCCGGCGGCACTGGGTCACGTCGGTGGCGGCGACGATCAGCATGGGCGTGCCGGGCTGGGGCAGGGCGAAGATGGCCGGGGCCTCGGGCAGCACCTCGCGTAGCACCGGGGCCAGATAGGCGGCGATGCCGATCTCGGCCAGCGGCAGGGCCGAGGTGGCGACGTCGGCCCAGCGCGCCGCTGCGCTGTCGTCGATGTTCCAGTCCGCCGCCGCGGTCATGGCGGCGACGAAGGGGTTGCCGCCCCAGAAGGCCGCGCGGGCGATGGTCTCCCACATTTCCTGGAGTTTCAGGCGGGCGGCCTCGGCCATGCGGCGCGTCCGCGCCGTCGCCGGTCCCGGCTGGCCGGCGCCCTGGTGGCAGCCATAGGCCAGGGCGGTCGCATTGAGCGCCCCGATCGAGGCGCCGCCGACGCCGACGATGTCCACCTGTCCCTTGGCCATCTCTTCGAGGAGGGCGTCGAGCACCCCCCAGGTGAAGGCCCCGTGCGCGCCGCCGCCCTGCAGCGCCAGCGCGATCTTTCTCGCCTGTGCCATGGCCGTGTCCTCCCCCGGACTTGTGCATTTTTTTTGAAGCTTACGCCCGCCGCGGGCCGGATGTCCATCGCATGGACCCGCGCCATTGGGTGGGGTATCCTGGGCGCGCCATTCGGATTGGGGGACACATGAACGGGGACAGACTGGTGCCCGAGCGCCGGACCTTCGCCAAGGGGTCGGTGATCTTCCGCGAGGGGGACAAGGGCCACGAGGCCTATTTGCTGCAATTGGGCACGGTGCGCATCTTCAAGACCGTGGCCGGCCGCAAGGTGACCATCGGGCGGGTGTGGCCGTCGCAGGTGTTCGGCGAACTGGCCCTTTTGGACGACAGCCCGCGCATGGCCGCCGCCATGGCCGACGACGACGTCACCTGCCTGGTGCTGCGCAAGGATTCGGTGCGCGGCCTCCTCGACGGTGCGCCCGACGGGCTGCGCACCCTGCTGTTGTCGCTGCTGGGCACCATGCGGTCCATGGGAGACGACCTGGCGGCGGCACGGGCCGAGCTCGAGGACTACAAGAGCCGGGCGTGATCGTCGTCCTCGGCGCGCTGGCGCCCATCTTCCTGCTGATCGTGCTGGGCTTCGCGCTGAAGCGGAGCGGCTTTTTGTCCGACGGCTTCTGGGCGCCGGCCGAGAAGCTGGCCTATTACATCCTGTTCCCGGCGCTGCTGCTGACCAGCCTGGCCGACGCCCGCCTGGACGGGGTGCCGGTCGCCACCGTCGCCGCCACCCAGGCCGGTGCCGTGCTGGCCA
>JBLNBU010000114.1:0-17832 GCA_050260215.1 Actinomycetota bacterium | reverse complement strand
AGCATCACCAACAAGCACCGCATCCCCGCCGACACGTACACCCTGACGGTGTCCGACTGGCTGATCACCATCACCCGTTTCTCTCCGGGACCCGAGTCGATGCCGGGCGTGCACGACTACGACCTGCTGTTTTACCGCTCCCGTGACGGAGCTACGGCCATCGGCGCGGTCGAGAGCGGCTCGATGGCGATGGTCAAATTCTACGCGTTGAGGGAGGCCATGCGCCTCGATGACGAGGCGGACGCCCGCGCCGAGCGCAGGGACCGCCGCCGGCGCCAGCGGAAGAGCAAGCGGAAAGACAGGTAGTGACAACCCCGGCCGCCCACTAGGTCGAGTTTGGTTTGTTTGTTCGGTTTGTTTGTTTTGTTTGTCGGCGTCCCTCCCGAAGGGCGCGCGCCGATAGAGCCAAGAGGAGAAGGTAAATGGCGCGTCCCTGTGAAGTGACCGACGACGAGATCATCGCGGCCGGCGGGCGGCTGGTGGCTGCCGGCAAGCGTGTGAGCGGCTGGGCCTTGCGCGAGGCGCTGGGCGACCGCGGCCGGGCGAATCGCCTGGAGGCGGTGTGGCTGCGCCACGTCGCCGCCCAGGCCGGCGACATGCCCGAACCGAACGGCGAGGCCAGGCCGCTGCCCCCGCCGGTGGAGGCGCAGCTCGCCGAGATGCAGAGCCGACTCGCCGGTCTGCTCTCTACCGCCGTACACGCCATCTACAAGGACGTGGACGCCACGGTGGCCGCCCGCTACCAGGCTGAACGCGACCAGTTGGCGGAAACCCGCGCGGCTTACGAAGAGCAGATGGCCGGTGCTGCTGCGGCAATCGACAGGAGCGACGACCGCATCGCGGACCTGGCCGAGCAGTTGGAGGTGCGCGAAAGGGACGCCGCCGCTCTCCGGGAGCGGCTGGTGCGCCAGGAGGAGCGGCAGCGTAGCGTCGAGGACAAGGCGGCCACCGAATCCGCGAGGATGGCAGCTGTCATTGCCGACCTGACCGTCCGGACGAAGTCGGTGGACGAGGACCGGGCCCAACTGCGCCATGCGAATGGCGAATTGGCCGGCCAGCTGTCTGCACTGGCCGCCGAAGCCGACCGGCTGAGGGCTGTGTTGGAGGAAGCCCGGGCCGATGCCACTGCGACCCGCAATAACCTCGTTACCGCCCTCGTGGAGGCCGGTGCGATGCGCGGCCAACTGGATGAGGTTCGCCAGATGGCCGCTCAGCAGCAGGCGGAGGCCGGCGCTGAAATCGCCCGTCTCCGAGACCTGCTTTCCACACTGACCATCGACCTGCGCCTGGGCATCTCCTTGGCGGTGACCGCCATCGACGCCTTGCACGCCGATCACCCCCTTGTTCGCCATCTCCTCGATATGGGGACGGAGGAGGGCGCGCGGGCGCGCCACATCCTGACCAACCACGCGCCGCCGCAGGTCCGCGAAGCGCTCGAGCGGCTTGGGTTGAACGGTGCCGGACACCCGGCTGCCGAGGCCGCGGCCACGGCGGCCCGCCGTCGGGGAAAGCGCGATGCCTGATACGCAAGTGGTCCGACGGATGGAAGAGCTGCAACCCCTTGTCGGCGGGAGCACCGGGCCGATGAACCCTAAGTAACAGAGGAACTTGTAATGACCGACCGGATAGAGCCGAATTTCGAATTTAAAATGATCGGGCGAATGCTACTTGTGAGCTTCGCCGAAGACACGCCGACCCATGCGGATGGCGATGAATTCGTCGTCAACGTCGATCACATCGTCGGATTCGAACAGTGCTTGGTCGAAGCGCCGAACGGCCAATCGTCGGAAGGCGTCAAGACGCTGACGATCAATCCGAACTTTTCGCCGGTCTTCGATCTCTGCGACGAAAACGGCCCCACCCTGTTGACCGTCAGCATGCTGATGCGGTGGTTGGGGCCGTCGCTCGCTCGGACTGGGAGCGGGAAGGCCGCCAAGGATGACGCCGCACTCGAACATCGCAGGAAAGGAGTTGCCAAATGATCAGAATCCTTGCCGCCGCCTATCCCAACGGCCACCGCTGGATCAAGCTCGCCCGCGTCGACGGCGACCCGGAGGCTATCCGGAACAGAATCCGCCACGTCCAGGAACAATACCTCCCGAACGCCGACAGCCAGGGCGGGGTCTACGAAACCCTCGCCGACGCGAAGTCCGCCCTGATGCGCAACTACGGCATCGGCTGGTTCAACCTGGCTCGCGGACAGCTGCGTCGGCTGGAGGAGGCCGAGCGGGGCAAGATGTAGCGCCTGACGGGAGGTGAACATGAGCAAGATACAGGGGCACACCGGCCCCGATGGAGTCACTGCTTACGCCTGGGGCTCGCTCCCCGCCGAGATTCTCGATGACGCCGAGATCTACGCCGTGAACGCGAGTTTTCGGGGGCTGACCACCGCCGAAATCGCCGAGGACCTTATTGCCATGTCCAATGGCCGGGTCAACCACGTCTTGGCCTGGCGAACCTCCGACGAAATCCATCTAGCGATGGGCTGAACCGGAGAACATCGAGATGCGCCCGATCAGAGTCGGAAAGCGCGCGCTCGACGACCTCCGATATCGCATTTTCCAGGCTATCCTTGACGTTGGCGTCGACGGTAACGGCGTTCCCCGTCCCTAACGGCGCTCGATCAGGACTGCTCCGGCCATTTCGAAATCGAATTGCCGTTGAAGGATGATCGAGGCGCCCATCGCAGGGGGGAGGCAGGCCGAGAACTTCAACTCCTCCGCTTCACGCTGGACGGTCGCAGATGGCTGTTCGCCAATAGATGAGGTGATATCGTCTGCCGAAAGGGAGGGCGGAGGGGCGTCCAGGTCCAGACCGAAATCGTCGAAACGCTTAGCCTGTCCACCATGCCGCTCAACCATCTTTGCCAGCACAGCGTTGACTTTGCCCCCAGCGAATGTCCACCAGCGTGTGCCGTTGCCATCGGAAACAACAGCCTGGTTCCTTCCTTCAAGGAACGAAAATTCCTCAATGCGGGCGGCGTTGCCGGTGCACTGGCCGGCGGTGTGGCAGGCACCGCAGTGGGAGGGCCGGCCGGTGGATTTATTGGGCGTTTGGTTGGGGGGGCCGCTGGCGGCATGATTGCTTCACAGATTGCTGGCGTCATGATCCCTGAAAAAGATCGGGCCGAAATCTTCGAAGTCATTAGCCTACAGATTGAGTATTTGTCGGTTGTATTCTTTCTCACCTCTGATGAGCTTGATGCTGTGACGCAAGAGCTGGAAAATCGGCTGACAAAAGGCGATTTGGAACGGATATTTGCTCACCGAAATAGGCGGTCGGCGGCCAATGAAATTATAAAGCCAATCGTTGTTAATATTGTTAGCAGGCGTCCGTCATTTTCCTATGACATGGATGACGTCTTTGAGGCTTGCGAGGAAGTGGCCGAGTGGGCCGACGGTTGACGTAGGAGACAGGCGGGCGAAAACCCATTTGTGTACGCGATTTGTGCATTCTGTGATCGTGGGCGTTAGCGCCGCTCAGCAGCTGTCGATCCCCACCCTCCGCCGACCGCCCCACTCGGAAATCCCAGGCATCCAATCTGGATCTGCCGTCAACGGCGCTGCGGCAGGCGCAGGAGTCCCTTTCCGCCCTTAACAAACGTCCTTAACAATCGTCCTTAACATTGCCTTACATGAGGCAATGCAGATATTCGCTAAACCATTGATTCAAAGAAAAAAGCCCCCTGGCGAACCAGGGGGCTCAAGTTTAGGGAGGAAACGCGAACAGCTTGGTTAGTGCGTTGGTTTTGCAATACATATTGCTGTTTTTTGCCCTAGGGGTTAACGTGTGGGGTTAACAACTGGGGTTAACATGAAGCCGACCGGCATCGCGCACCTATCCATAAAGAACGGGCGCTACTACTTGTTCCGGCGTGTGCCGATGGACGTGCGGCCCTACTACGTCGAGCGCGGGCGGACGTCGACACATGTCAAGGAGGGGTTGGGCACCGGCAACCTTCGCGAAGCCGAGAGGCTGCTGCCGGCGGCGATCGCCAAGTACAACGCCGAGTGGGAGCGCATTCGTCGCCTGAGAGCGGAGAGCGAGCGCCCGGCCGTGTTCGATGAAATCGACGAGGCCACGGCAAAGGCGCTCGTGTGGAAGAGTTGGCTGGCGTGGGAGGCGCTGGGCCTCGGCGCAACCATGTCCATCAACGAGTTCACGCCCTGGGTGCTGAAGACCCTTCCCCGGCTCCCGCCGGGGATCGAGCACATGACCGCGCGCCAGGTCCGCGCCTGGCATGACGACTTTCATCGTCAGCGGGAAGTCCGCCTGTTGACGCCCTTTGCCCAGACGGCGGTGGCGCGCGAGATTCCCGCCATGCTTCCGGTGCTGCACGCGATGCCCACTCTCGACCTGGGGCAAAGTCGCCTGTTTTCGCCCGGAATGAGGAAGCCGCTGATGCTGAAGGAACTGATGGACAAGTTCCACAGCTCGCATCGCCGCGAAAACTTGAAGGACGTGACGCGGTCGAACTACACCGTGCCCTTCGACATCCTCCTTGATCTGCTGGGCGGCGAGCGGCCGATCACCCACATCGGGCGCGAGGACATCCTCGAGGTCGTCGAGGTGATGCGCTATCTGCCGCGGTATGCCAAGCAGCGCCCGGAATTCAAAGAGCTCGGCTATCGGCAGATCGCCGAGTTGACCCGCGAGCGGGTGGCCGACGGCGATACGTCGGTGGAACTGGTCAAGCGCAGCGCGGTCAACAAGTACCTGATGGGTGTCACCACCCTGTTCACCTTCGCGATGACCAACCAGCTCATCGTTTCCCATCCCGCCAAGGACATCACCTTCCTTGGCGTCGCCCAAAGCGAGAAGCGGGCGTTCACCCTGGCGGAATTGCAGCGGTTGTTCCATCGCGGGTACCGCGTTGGCCCGCTCAACTGGATCCCTCTCGTCTGCCTGTTCCAGTGCCTGCGCCCCAATGAGGCGGCGCAGTTGGACGTCGAGGACGTCGCCAGGAACGATGCCGGGACCTGGTGCCTGTACATCTCGGTGGCGCGGCCCTTCACCTCGAACGGCAAACAGGTATCTGACGACAAGACCCTGAAGACGGCCTTCAGCCGGCGCACCATCCCGCTGCACAGGCGGTTGATCGAACTGGGGTTCCTCGACTATGTCGACGAGCGGCGCAAGGCGACCCGGCCCAAGCTCTTCGATGTCGCGCGCTACGGTCAGTCGCCTTACTACTACGACTCGGTGCGCAAGCCGCTGGCCGAATTGCTGCAGGCCGCCGGCGTGCGCAACCACGGCGAAACGTCGATGCATTCCTTCCGGCACACCGCTGCCGACGCGATCCGCGCCACGGGTGCGCCGCAGCAGATCCGCGAGGCCATCGGCGGCTGGTCGCTGTCCGGCTCTGCCGAGATCGGCTATGGCCATGCCGATGCCTTCTCGCCCGAGGCCCTGAAGGCTTGGCTGGACCGGATTGACTTTCCGGGGCTGTTCACGAAGGACCCTCCTCAGGGGTGGGCGCAAGTGGCCGCCGAGGTCGCGGTGGGGTGAAGCTGGGCAACGGGGGGGCGCCGCCTTCGCCCGCCATGATGTGGATCCATCGTTCGACGATGGCACGGCTGCCCCAGGCGGCGCAGGGGAGGTGCCCGTCGCAATAGGCGGCCCATTGGCCGATCCGGTCCCGGTTGGCCCTGTCGGCCAGCCTGAAGGCCGCCCCCAGGTTCGAGGTCAGCACGGCCTCGAGGAATGGGCCCGGCCGAGTTCCATGCCTGAGATACAGACGCAGTTCCTCGGCCATCCCCGCGTCGGGGATGGGCACGGCCTTGGATCGAGGCGTCTGGCCGGCCACGTTTCGACGCGGTCAGCGGTGCGGATGATGACGGCGCAGGCGGTAATTCGGCGGCTTGAGCATCGGCTGGCCCTCCAGTGAACGGGTCAGCCAATCCATTTACACCATGGCACGCCAAACCAGGAAACAGGGGGGGGCGGGGAGGGGAGCCGGGCAATGCCACGGTATATCGATGTAAAATATTGCTATCGCAAGACGTGGGTAGGGCTTTTGGTTGATGGGGTCTGGCGAACTCGGCCGGCGTGGGGCGTTCCTCGTTATGGGGCGCCGCCGCTTCGGCTACCGGCGGCTGGCATTGCTGCTGGTCGGGAGGGCGCGGCCATGAACCACAAGGTCAGCGGCCGGGGCTGGTCAGCCCTCGGCATCGCCGGGCGCCTGGTAAGTCCCATCTTCATCCACAACGGCGATGAATTGGTCGCCGTCTGCAAGCCGGATTGATTTCTTCAACAGCCTGTAGTTCGTCTGTGATTACAACACCGGGCCGGAACACCGTAAACTCCTCATGTCTTCCCCCGACCCCGGAGAGCATCCTCGACATTCCCTCAAATGGGGAATACCAATGGTGCGGTATCCAGGGGGCTGTACGATGGTCAATCCGCAACCGCTCAATTTGACCAGTCTTACCGCCGAGCAGGCGGTAAAGGCGCTGGTCTCGGGGGTGGCGTTACGGCTCGCCGACGGACATGCGCTTTCCCTGACCAATGAAGATGCTCGCAAGGCGCTCCGCTTCTTCTTGAAGGACGCCACCGGTAAACGGCTTTGGGCCAGTCCGCCCCGTGCGGGAAGTGTCGATATCGCCACGGCGCTGTTCAAATGGCTTGATGCCCCTCACCAGGAAGAAGTCGTCACCGCCAAGGGAGATGAGGGAATCGGCCCGTTGTGGCGGGTGACGCGCCTGTCCATTTCGAACTTCGGCGGCCTGCATCCGTTTTGGAGCGGCGACGGCGATGCTCCGTCCGCCCTGGACATCGATCTGGAACGCGTCGTCACCTTGATCGAGGGAGGAAACGGCAGCGGCAAGACCTCGCTGGCCAAAGCCCTGACCTTTTGCCTTACCGGCCAGGTCTGCCGCTCGTCGGGGCCGCCCATGCCTTGGGATGCCCTGAGCAACAACTATTTCTTGCCGTTGGAAGAGGCGGTCGGGGTCGAAGGCGATCAGGATGCCGAGGCACCTGAACGGCAGGGGGTATCGCTGCCCTCGATCGTCCCCATGCCGACCACCGAGCAGTGGAAACGGGCGACGGAAAAAGGCCTCGCGGTCGAAGTTGCCGTTGCCGTGACCCTGACCGATGGTGCCCGCACGACCACCGTTAAACGCAGTCTGTCCAACCGCAAGGGCAGGTTCGTCGCCACGCTGATGGCCGATGGCGTTCCTATTTCCAGCCCGGCGCAGCACCTGGGCATTTCCGAACTGGCTCTGGAATTAGCCACTGTGCATTTGGCCCGGTTGCCGTTCATTCGCATCGGCGAAGCCGACGACCTGGGCAGGGCATTGGCGGAATTGACCGGGCTGATGCCGCTGGGGACCGTCGCCACCGGGACGGCACCACTGCTGGCCCGATATCTCCGCGGGAGCTTCCTGACCGGGGCCAATGGTGTGCGCAAGCAGCGCGACGCCAAGGAGGCGTCGTTCACTGCCAAGGCTGCCAACCTTGCCGAAATTTTCGCCGAGGCTGCTGGCGCCAAGCCGCCCTCCGCGCCGCCGCCGCCCAGCCCGCAGGATGGGGGCAAGAGGTGCGAAGACGGCCTCACCGCCCTGGACAAGGACCTTACCGAACGGGAAAAGGCCTTGAAGGCCCGCATCTTCGCGGCCACCGGCCTGGACCTGGAGGTGGTGTCGCTCTCCCAACTCGAAAGCCATGTCACCGAGTTGTCCGCATTGTTGCTGCCGGAGCGGTTGTCCTCTGGCCCCCAGGCCCAGCTGCTGGCCGACCTCGAGTCCCTCGCGACGGAGGACTTGGCGACGACAAAGGCAGCGATCAACGCGATCCTGATCCGGTGCCGCGACTATGCCGCCCGTCTGGCGGACGGTGATCGAGCCATTCGGCGCCGCCTCTATGGGTTGGTGGCGTCGTGGCTGACTGCAGAGGCCAGGGCCCTGCCCCCGTCGGACTGCCCGGTCTGCGACCGCCCCCTCACCGAGGATGTGGCCGATCCCATGCTGGGCCTTTCGGTCGCCCAGGCGATCAAGGATGCCTGCGACGACCATGCCGACCTTCGCCTGACCCTGGACGCCTTCGAACAGCAGATCGCCAATGAACTGATCGAGGCATTGCCGCCCAAGATCAAGGCCGCCCTGACGGCTTTCAAAAATGCGGGAGCTTCTGGTGCGCTATGCCGCCAGCAATGGATCGATGCGGTCGCCGACACGGCTATTGCCGAGACCCGTCATCGGCCGGCCCTCAAGCCGCTGGCGGAGATCGCCGTAGCCGACTGGCGGAAGGCGGCCGGGGACTTGCCGGAGGTGCCGAGTAGTCCTGTGCCCGACCTGCCGTCCGTGCTGGCGACCGGGCGTATCGCCAAGGGGCTCGGTTTGCTGGCCGGCCTTCTGTCCCTGTCGCGATGGGTACGTAGTACCGTCAGCAAGCGCAACGAAACCCTGCTGCAGGTCTGGTCGCCGCCGCTTATTGCCCATCCCGGCGCCGACATCCATCGCAAGCTGAAGGAACTGGCCGACACCCTGACCGCCAACCGCCCTGTGCTGGCATCCCGTCTACTGCTGTCGGACCTCCGTGACATCAAGAGCGCATGGGACGAGGTCGTCCGCACCATGGGGAAGGCGGAGCGGGCGGCCAAGGCGCTCAACCTTCTGCTTCCGTTGGGGAAGGCGGTGGATGCCCAGGTCCATGGCCTGATGAACACACTCAACGTTTCCATCCAGGACTTCACTGGGCGCTTCTATCGTTCTCCGGGGTTCGGCGGGCCGGAAATAGTCGGCATCGGCAGCGGAGACGACAGCCTGCACCTCAATGTGCGGCTGGGCGACATGGAGGGTAAGGGCACCGATATCACCAACAGTTCGCGGGAACGGACAACGCTGTTCGCCTTCGTCCTGGCCCTGACCAAGCACGTGCGGCGGGGAGGCGGGCTGCGGCTGCTGGTGCTGGATGATCCGCAGCTGCTGTTCGATGAATTCAACCAAACCCGCCTGGCGCGGGGCCTCGTGGGGCTGCATAGGGACGAATTCCAGCCCTTCATCGTCACCTTCGACAAGCCCTTTGCCGCCGTTGTCGCGCGCGCCGGCAATCTGGCCGCGGATGCCGTTCCATCGCCTATCGTCGACCGCAGGCTGCTGGTTCCCCGCGGCGACGACATGCCGGTCGCCATGATCGAGCCGCATTGCGACCGCCTGTTAACTTTGCTGGCGGCATGGCGCGCGGCTCCGAACGACATTGGCGCAATCCAGGGCCTCTGTGGGGAAGCCCGAGTCTTTACCGAGCGTTCGCTGGTGCGCATGTTCCGGTACTCCCTTGACCCCGTCACCGGCTTGAAGACGCTTCAGCCCCTGGCCGAACGGCTGAGGATGCTGGCGGGTGTCGCCCATTCGGTCTTTGCCGCCCCGCCATTCAGGGCATTGCTTGATCTGCTGCCAGGCAGCGGTGCCGATGACGATCTGCGGGACGGCCTAAATTGGGCGCACCATTACACTTCAGACAATCTTTTGCGCCGCCATGCGGAAGTCGTGGCCGGGTTCATCGACCGGGCGATCGTCACGATCGACCTCTGCTTCGAACTGCTGTGGAATGCGGACGAGGGTCAGGTCCGCGAGGTTCTGGCCAAGGCGGCCAGTCCCGAGGTCCATCCCATCCATCAACCCAAGGCGGGGCCGATGCTGCGCCTGGTTGGTTCCCTGGCGGCGGAGCCCGGACGCGGGGTCGACGAAGATCTCATCAAGGGGGATCTGGCTGCCGGCACCTATCGCTATTTCATCGTCGGTTCCGCCGCGCAGTGGTTGCCGCCCCTGATCCGGCCGGGCAGCCTCCTGTTGGCCGAGGTCGATCCTTCACCTCCGGACGGCAAGCAACTGGTTGTGGTCTGGAACCGACGCAGCGGCGAAGCCGTTCCAGCCTGGGCCAAGCCCAAGCCGGAGGAGGGGCGGCTGCTGCTTCAGGGCGTGGCGGGAAAATACGTCCGCTCCATGCCGCTGGATGAGTGCGTCACCTATTGCGTGCGGGGCCTGGCCCATACGATGCTGCCGGGCCCTAGGAAGGCCAGCGAAGAAATTCCGGGCGACGATCATCTGCGGCAATGGCAAGCGGCGGTCCGGATCGAAATCGGCGACAGTGCCGAGCCGCTGCTGCGGGAAGGCGACCTGGTGATCCTCGGAGATTCCCTCGACGAGCAGCGGCTGCGCCTTGGTGGTGGCGCCGTCGCCATAGTCCTCGATGACGGGACGCGCCTGATCAAACGGATCGGCAATAGTCGGGTGCCAGGCTGCGTATCACTGCTGCCTCTGGGGGATCAGGGGGGCGGAGACATCGCGGCCATCGCCCCTGGCGCACCCGTCGGCGTCCCCGTCATTCGGGCCGCCCATGAGGTCATCGGCTGGCTGAAGGGACCATAAATGTGGCACGACCGGATCCAGCTCCTCCTGTTCGAGGACGCAGGCGTCCGGCCCGGCCAGAAATGTCGCCAGTCCCGCCACGACGCTGCCACTGATATCCATGCGGAACACGGGCTTGCCGGCCTGCGGTTGGCCATGGCGGCGGCCCAGTTTGGCGTCCATGCGGTGCAGGCGCAAGGGGCGGTCGATGGTCGCCAGGGCCTGTTCCAGCCGGTAGGCAATCTTTATGCCGCCGGGGTCGATGTCGCCCCAGTGGTATACCGGGCAGGGCGTGGCGCGGGCCAGGGTCAGCAGGCAATCGAGGGTGGCGGTGCTGGGAAAGCCGCCGGTGTATAGGATGATGCCAGTCCCCGCCGCCTCGCGGACCTGACGGTTGAAGCTGGCCAGGTTCTCAATGGTCAGGATCCACGGCGGCGTTCCCGCCACGCCCAGGTCGGTGACCATGTCGGGGGCTATGCCGATATAGGGCTCGGTTGGTAGCGGCTGGCCCCGCCAGGTGATTGGTCCCGCCAGCAGGCAAGGCTGGGGATAGCGGGCGATGCCATGGCTGGCCAGCACGTCTTCAGCAGACATTTCGTCCGGCGCGTCGACGATCTGCCGCAACAGGTCGACGATGCGGCCCTGATGGCATTCGACGAACTTGGAGTCACCGGTGGCACGCCGCGAAAAGGTGCGGAGATCGAGGCAATCGAGCCGTCCCTCGACCAGAACGGCCACTGTCTGCAGGCAACGGGTGGCGCCAGCGATGTCGTCGGTTTCCAGGCCCATATACGGGCGGCCCCGGCGCCAGCTGTCCTCCAGTGCCGCCAGCAGCGGCTCCAGCACAGCGGGGTGGTCGGGCAGACGGGCACGCAGCTCGGCCAGTGCGTCGGCGGCGAGCGCCGCCTTGGGTGTGCGCCCCAGGAACCGATAGAGGGCCGCTGCGTCCTTCAGCACCACCCGGATGATGAGGTGGCGGCTGTCGTTGCGGCCCCATTCCAGCATCACCGCCCCGGTCTTCTCCGCCGCTGCGAGGCGCGCATAGAGGTCCTCGCGCTCGTCGGCCAGCCACGACCGTTCCGCCATGCGGACCATGACCCGGTTGGCACGTTCGGCCTCGGTCTTTCGTTCGACCAGGGTCAGCAGCCGGCCAAGCAATGCGTCGGCTTCGGTCCGGCCGGCGTCAGGCATCGGCCGTCTCGGCCATTCGTCGCCGGAACCCCTCGATGCCGATATGGTCCGGGTTGATGGCGGCGATCTGCTCCCGGGCGTAAGGCGTCGGGAACTCGCTTTCCAGGTAGACGGTCTGGTTGACCAGGTCCTTGTTGACCGAGACGATGCAGTCCAGCACCTCGGTGAAGGTCGGGCGCTTGTCCTCGGGCGCTGCCAGGATCAGCTGCAGGCCGAGATCCTTGAAGAAGCGGATCAGCGACTGGGTGGTGGTGATGTCGAGCTTGTTGAAGGCTTCGTCGAACAGCACAAGGCCCATGCCGGACGGCTCGGCGTCGGGATGGCCGCCGGGGTAATAGGCCAGCGCCATCGAGGCGGCGATGGCGACATAGAAGGGGGCCTGGCCCTCGCCGCCCGAGCCGACCGTGGCGCGCGCGGACAGGCTGATCAGGCCCTTGCTCCGCATCTGGTGGTCGTCGACCTCCAGGGCGTCGTCGTCCTCGCTGGTGGCCGGGCGCATGTAGAGGTCGAAGGTGAAGTAGTTGCGGTAATCCTCCATGCCCTCGCCGCCGGTGTTACCGAGGTAGTCGTTCAGCTCGTCCATCGCCTCCTTGAGGGCGGGGTCGCTCGAGCGGCCCTCGACGATGGCCTGGGCCTGCTCGGGGTTGTTGCCCACTTCCATGGCGAGCCGGCGCAGGCGGTCGTAACGGCTGTCGGGCTTCTTGCCGAACTTGTAGAACTGGCCGGTGAACTTGTGCCGGCGCAGCTGGCTGTTCAGGGTCTTCAGCTGGCTGTCGAGCTGCTGGAAGCGGCCGTTCAGGTTGACCAGCAGGTCTTCCTTGAGGGTCAGGTACATTTCACGCTCGGCCGCCTCGGCCATCTCCCTGTGCTCTCGCAGCTCGTTCTGCTGCAGCTTTTCGTGCTGCAGGATTACCCAGTGGTAGTCCAGGGTATAGGGCTGGTCGTCGGCCATAGGCCGGTCGATGCCGTAGTCGCGCAGGTAGTCGTCGAGGATGCGACGGGCATGTCCGGCCATCCGGTTGACCCGCTCGTCGGCCTTGTCCAGAGCCGCCTCTCGATCCTGGATGTGGGGGTCGTAGATGGAGGCCGCCCTGCAGCCGAGGCGCAGGCCGAGATAGGGGTTGGCGGTGCCGTGGAACGCCGTCTTCACCTCGGGCGCCGCCCATTTGAGGGCGACCTGCAGGCTGTCGTCGCCGAACAGCCTCGACGCCTGGCGCTTGCCGCGGACGGCGTTGCGCAAGGCGTCCTTGGCAAGCTTGACTTCGGCTTCGGCTGCGGCCTGGGCCTTGATGGCGGCACGCAGCTGCTTGCCAGCGTCTTCGACTTCTTCCTTGCGTTCGCCGACCTCTCCGCGCAGCGCGTCAATTTCGGCCGTCAGTCGGGCGTCCTGTTCCGACAGAACCGCCTGTTTGCGCCGCTCGATGTCCTTCACCTGCCGGCCGATTTCGTCGTAGCGGAAGCCGGCAGCGTCGAGATCGACCTCGAAGTCGGCCAGCGTCTCGGCTACGCGGACGGCCTGGTTCAGCAGGGACAGCTCGCGCGTCAGCTTGGCGATCTCGTCGATCACCCGTGTGGCCTCGGCCCGAAGGCCTTCGGCGGCCGAACCGTCCTGGCGGCCGAGGATCAGCGCCAGATCCTGGTTGACCGAGAAGGCGAGCCCCGAGGTGGCGCGGCCGTCCTTCATGATGGCGCGGCTGGCCCGCTCCAGCTCCGCCTTGCTGTCCACCATCTTGACGCCTCCCAGGTGGCTGCAGATCAGCGCGCGGGCGTGCGGGTTGTCGGTCTTCAGCACGGTGGCCAGGCTGTCGGCGGCCAGGCGGGTGTCGACCTCGCCGGTGCGGGTGGTCTTGACCAGCCGAACCTTGTGCAGGCCGTGCCGGTTGCGGTTGGCGAACAGGATGTCGTTGGCCTGGTGAAGGTGACGGGGGTCGACGATCACCGCCTCGCGGAACAGCCCGAGAAGGGACTCGGCGGCGAACTGCCAGTCCTTGTCCGCGGGCTCGACCACGTCGCACAGGATTTCGGCGTCGATGCCGGCGTCCCGCAGCAGGCGCAGATAGGCATCGGTGTGGGAGGACAGCGGTGTCGCCCCGGTTGCGACCCGCTTGGCATTCTGCTCCGCCAGGTCGCGGCGCTTGCGCAGATCGGCCAACTGGCCGACCCGGTCGTCGATCTGGGGCTGCAGCCGTTCCGGAAGGTCGGCCAGCTGCCTGAAACGGGCGAGGTATCCGGCAACCGTGGTGGCGTGCTCGCCCAGCCAATCCAGGCCTCGCTTGCCGATCAGGGCCTGGGCGGCCTGGGCCGCGGTGACGACGGCGCGCACCGAGGCGGGCAGGAAGTCGTGGGCCTGGACGAGGTTTGCCGCCATCTGCAGGGCCTGGCGCACCTTCTTGTCGGTGTCCTCGACGTCTCTGAGGCGCAGCCCTGCGTTCTCCATCTCGGTGGCGATCTGGGCCAGCTTGCCCTGCAGGCCCTTCTCGGCCAGCGTGCCTTCGAGCTTGCGCAATTCGGCTTCGGCTTCGCCCAATTCGGCCCTCAGGCGTTGTTCGATTTTTTCCTGCTCGTGCAAGAGGGCGTTGGCATCGGTCAGGGCTGCGCCAAGGCGACGAAGCTCGAAGCGGGCACGTTCGGTGCGGGCGCAGGCCAGGCCCCAACGGTTGGCGGCGCGGTCGATGACCTCGGCGCCCCACTCGTCGTAGCGCTTGCGCACCGTGGTCAGGCGCTTGAGCTTTTCCTCGATCTGGCGCACGGCGTCGGCGAGATAGCGCCACCTCCCGATGGCGTCGCGCACCCGCTCCACCTCCAGCGGATCCGGTTCCAGGATGTAGGAGCGCACGAACTGGGTGGGATCGAAGATGGGCTTGAACGCCACTGCATTGGAAAAGGAATGCAGGAAATGGCGGGTATCGGGCTGGCGGCCGTGCCGGCGCATTTCGGCCAGCATGTCGGCGACGAACTTTTCGGCGCTGTGGCGATAGAAGCGCACTGCCGGGCAGGCCTGCTTGATGGCCTTTTCGATGTCTTCCCAGCGCTTGATGACGCGGCCGTGCCCGTCCTCCTCCTCCATGGCATCCTCGACCGAGAACCGGTGGCTGGGCGCAATGAAGCGGGAGATCACCTGTTCGCGGGAATCTTCGACCCGGGCGGACAGGGCCAGGCCGACGGTGATGTCGTGGCGGCTGCCGTCGCGGCGTTCCTCGGAGAACACCAGGGCCAGCACCGTCTCGCACGACGAGCGAAGGGGCTCGCCGCCGTCGTTCTTCGGGATAATGTAGCCCAGGCAGTAGTCCAGGATCTTGCGGTCCGACTTGCCGCTGGCCGAGGCGTTGGTGTGGACGTGCCGGTGGCTGCCGCCGCACACCACCGTCTGGATGGCGTCCTCCATCGAGGTCTTGCCCGAGCCCGTGGGGCCGATGAAGGCGGTGGCGTCGCGGATGTCGACGTCCTTGGCCCTGACCAGATACCAGTTGATGGCGCTGATGCGCGTCAGCTTATACATGGACGTCCTGCGCGGGTTCGCTGGTTTCGGCTTCCGGCTCTTCGGTTGCTGCGGCGCCGGCCTGGGGTTGCTGTTCGGCCCAGTCGGCGACGGCCTGCATGTGGGTCTCTGGGCAGGCGACCTCGATGCCGGGCAGGATGGTCAGGGCGCGCACCCGCTCGACCGGATCCAACTCGCCGATCTGGACGACTCCCTTGCGCTCAAGCAGCTTGAGGATCGCCAGCATGCGGCCCTCCTCGAGCTGGACGCCGGCGACTACGTCCAGCTTGTCGAGCACGTCGTTGGTGGTGATCTCGACCTCGCCGCGTGTGCCCATCCGGTTGGCGTGGAAGCCTTCCTCGTAGGCCAGCTTGATGGTGAACAAGACCAGGGTCTCGTCCTTTTTCAGCCGCGATGCCTGCCAGTCGTAGCGCTTCCTGTCGCTGCCCGGGAAGCGCAGCGCGATCATGCGTGAGCGGGGATCGAAGTGGAACTCGAGGCCCATGGCGGCGAAGTAGCGGCGGAAGAACTCCTGGTAGTCGGGGCAGGCCATGATGGCGTAGCTGCGGGCCAGGTGGTTCTGGTGCGGGTAGATGCACTGGCGCGCCATCAGCACCTGGATGCAGCGGGTGACCTCCTCCTCGGAGGGCGGTTCGGGAGTGCCGCGCCCCGGGCGGTAGGTGTCCGCCTTGTCCAGCAGATCCTGGAGATCCTTCAGCTCGGCCATGCTCAGGCCCCCTTTCGGACGCGGGCGATCTGGAAGTCGGGAAAATCCAGCCATTCGTTGGCTGCCCGACGTTCCAGCGGGGTGACGGTGTAGTGTTTTGCAAGCAGGCCGTCGAACATGAACGGCACGTCGCGCAGTCGCTGGAAGACGATGAAGTCGTCGACCGTGATCACCTCGATCTCGCTGCCCAGGATGCTGTCGCGGCCGTCGAGCACTTTGGCAAGGAAGTCGCGCATGCGCTGGGGTGACACCGCTACCCGGCGGGCATAGTCCAGCTTGGCCTTGCGGAAGGCTTCCAGCGCCGGATCCATCGGCACCTCGCGGAAGCGCGAGCGTTCGATCTCCCGCCGGCCCTGGCGCTGCGTGTAGAGAATGTCGCCGCCGAGCAGGGGATCGAGCAGCAGGATATGTGGATCGGACCAGACCTCGGCGTCGAGCGGCAGCCCCGTGCGCCCGAGGGCGCGAATCGCCCGGGTGGCACGGTCGATGGCGCCGCCGTCGTGCCGGTCCATGTAGCGGACGATGGTGTGGATCTTGCGCTCGATGCGAACTTGCGTTTCGGCGATGACGTCGAGCTGGCGGTCGATGGTCTCGAAGACGTGATGGACGTCCTGCAATTCCCGGCGGATGCGCGCCTCGGCCGCGACCGGCGTCTCGCCGCGGCCTTCGCGGACATAGGCTCGGGCGAGGCGGGACATCAGCAGCGCATCGGCCTCGATTTGGCGGACACGCTCGATGATCTGGTGGCGGAAGCGGAAGGGGTTGTTCCTGGTCTTCAGCGTCTTGTAGTCGGCGATCAGCATCTTCGAGACGAACTCGTCGAAGAAGGCGCGGAATAGCGCTCGCAGGCCCTGCTGGGCAAGGACATGCTCCTCGAGCCGGCGCATCTGGGCGGCGATGGTGCGCAGGTGGTGCGAGAAGTCGCGGGCGTAGGTCCAGGCGTTGAATACGCATTCCGACCGGTCGTCGGCGTGGTCGACCGCGGCGTCCAGCTGGCCCAGGACATTGAGCACCGCACCGCCGTAGGAGCGGGAGTCGCCCAAGATGATCTTCTGGAACTCGCGCAGCAGCAGGCGGCCTTCCGGGGTCAGGTCGACCAGCCGGCGGAAGCGGTCGCGCATCTCGACCAGCCAACCCGAGTCGACCAGGTAGTTGAAAACCCGGTATCGCTCGGTGTCCTGGCCCCCGGCCTCTCGCTGCAGGCGGCGCATCTCCTGGGGCGACAGATCCGTCTCCTCATCGACCAGAGGGCCGTACTGGTCCATGAAGTCGCCGACCTCGGCAATGACGTCGGTCTTGCGCGGGGTGTCGCCAATGGCGGCAAAGGTGTGGTCGTAGAGGTGCAGAAGCAAAGCCGCATAGAAGCGGCGGTTGCCGGCGGCGAGCGGGCGGAAAATCCTTTCGGGGATATGGTCGAACAGGCTCATTCCGCGGCCTTGGCGTGCCCCTTACCGGGTTGGTCCATTCCCTCTCAGGTCCAACCGCTGCCCGACCGGTTGTTGACGAAGTTCGGATAGGAATTGTCGGGAACAACGGTGTTGCGCCGCAGGAAAGCCTCATGGATCCATTGCTGGATCTGGTCGGGCTTGGTCGTCCAGGAATACAGCTTGGCGTATCCGCACTGCACATTGTCCCAGAGACGGGGCGGAATGGTCCGCGGATTGACCTGGCCGTTCACCAACGGGTAGGTCGGCAGAAGAATGCCGAGCAGGCCCGAGCGGGGGTTGTACTGGGTGTTGCGGATGCTTGAGCCGATCTCCCAGTCGACATGCTTGCGCTGCCAGGTCTGCGTTCCCACCAGGACGACGGTGACCGTGCTGTCGCGCAGGTAGTCGTCGCGGATTTTCCGCCGGATGGTCTCGGTCTCTAAGTTCGGATCTATATCTCCGTCTTGGACGGAGTACGAGACCATGATGTCGTGCCGGTCCGCGCACAGGGTTTCGAATCTGTCCCGGTACGCCTGGTCGTTGGCGTGATGGTAGCTGACGAAGGTTTTGTGGCGATTCGTCATGTCAGTCTCCTTTCGTGTCGGGGCGCCGACGTCGCTTGGCGAAAACACTTCCAAGGCCGCGGGCGACCAGGGTGGC
>JBLNBU010000113.1:0-15337 GCA_050260215.1 Actinomycetota bacterium | reverse complement strand
AGGGCGTCAACCCCGACGAGGTGGTCGCCATCGGCGCCGCCATCCAGGGCGGCGTGCTCAAGGGCGAGGTCAAGGACGTCCTGCTGCTCGACGTCACCCCGCTGTCGCTCGGCATCGAGACCCTGGGCGGCGTGTTCACCCGCCTGATCGACCGCAACACCACCATCCCGACCCGCAAGAGCCAGGTGTTCTCGACCGCCGAGGACAACCAGACCGCGGTCACCATCCGCGTCTTCCAGGGCGAACGCGAAATGGCCGCCGACAACAAGATGCTGGGCCAGTTCGACCTGGTCGGCATCCCGCCGGCGCCCCGCGGCGTGCCGCAGGTCGAGGTCACCTTCGACATCGACGCCAACGGCATCGTCAACGTCCAGGCCAAGGACAAGGCCACCGGCAAGGAGCAGGCCATCCGCATCCAGGCTTCGGGCGGTCTGTCGGATTCCGACATCGAGCGCATGGTCAAGGAAGCCGAGGCCCATGCCGCCGACGACCGCAAGCGCAAGGAAGTGGTCGAGGCCAAGAACCACGCCGACTCGCTGGTGCACACCACCGAGAAGAACTTGAAGGAGTACGGCGACAAGCTGCCGGCCGAGCTGAAGGGCCAGGTCGAGGCCGACGTCGCCGCCTTGCGCGGCGTGATGGACGGCGAGGACGTCGAGGCCATCAAGGCCAAGACCGAGGCGCTGATGCAGTCGTCCATGAAGCTGGGCGAGGCCATGTACAAGGCCCAGGAAGCCGCGGGCGGCGCGGACGCCCAGGCCGGTGGCGCCCAGCAGGCCGGCCCGGCGGGCGGCGACTCGACCGTCGTCGACGCCGACTTCGAGGAAGTCGACGGCGACAAGAAGCACAAGTAGCCAGGAGTGCACCCTCTCCCTTGAGGGGGAGGGTTGGGGTGAGGGGGTGAAGCGTCCGCGAAAAAGCCGTTTTCGCACCCGACAACTCTCCCTCACCCCGACCCTCTCCCGCTGGGAGAGGGTGAATGTCTGTCGCGCCGGGATGATCGGGATCGCATGAGCAAGCAGGACTATTACGAGCTGCTCGGGGTGGCCAAGGGCGCCTCGGCCGACGACATCAAGAAGGCCTATCGCAAGCTGGCCATGCAGTACCACCCGGATCGCAATCCGGGCGACGCGGCGGCCGAGCAGAAATTCAAGGAAATCAACGAAGCCTACGACGTCTTGAAGGACGAGCAGAAGCGGGCCGCCTATGACCGCTTCGGCCATGCCGCCTTCGAGCAGGGCGGCGGCCGGGGCGGCGGCTTCGGCGATTTCGGCTTCGGCGGCGGCGGTGGCTTCGCCGATATCTTCGACGAGATGTTCGGCGAGTTCATGGGCGGCGGCCGGCGCCAGGCCTCGGGCCGCGGCGGCGATCTTCGTTACAATATGGAAATAACCCTCGAGGAGGCCTTTGCCGGCAAGGCCGCCACCATCAAGGTGCCGTCTTCGGCCCAATGCGACGACTGCAAGGGCAGCGGCGGCGCCGGCGGCAGCGCTCCCGTCGCCTGCCCCACCTGCCAGGGCCACGGCAAGGTGCGCAGCCAGCAGGGCTTCTTCACCATCGAGCGCACCTGCCCCCACTGCCAGGGCATGGGCCGGGTGATCAAGGACCCGTGCAAGACCTGCGGCGGATCCGGACGCACCCGTCGCGAGAAGACCCTGCAGGTCACCATCCCCGCCGGCGTCGAGGACGGCACCCGCATCCGCCTGGCCGGCGAGGGCGAGGCCGGCATGCGCGGCGCGCCCGCGGGCGATCTTTATATCTTCCTGTCCATCCAGGCCCACCGCCTGTTCCAGCGCGACGGCGCCAACATCTATTGCCGGGTCCCGATCCCCATGACCACGGCGGCCTTGGGCGGTACCATCGACGTGCCCACCATCGACGGCTCCATGGCCAAGGTCACCATCCCCGATGGCACCCAGTCCGGCCACCAGTTCCGCCTGCGAAACAAGGGCATGAGCGTGCTGCGCAGCCCGGCGCGCGGCGACATGTTCATCCAGGCCATGGTCGAAACCCCGGTCAACCTGACCCCCCGCCAGGCCGAGCTGCTCAAGGAATTTGCCGCCGCGGCCGAAGAAGGCGGCGCCAAGCACAGCCCCGAAAGCCACGGCTTCTTCGCCAAGGTCAAGGAGCTGTGGGAGGATTTGAAGGGATAGCTTGCCGCCCGCCCTTCATGCGCATATCTTATGCGCATGACCCATGGGGATGTACCATGAACCGGACCTTGCCCAAGCCGAAAAAGGCCTGCAACCTGTCGGTCCGCGAGGACCTGCTGGTCCGCGCCAGGGAGCTTGGCATCAACCTCAGCCAGACGCTGGAGATGGCGCTGGAGAAGCGGGTGCGCGAGGCCGAGGCCGAGCGGTGGGCCGAGGAGAACCGCGAGGCGATCGAGAGCCATCGACGGTTCATCGAGAAGTACGGGCTGCTGTCCGACCACTTCCGGATGTTCTGATGGCCCAGTTCGACGTCTATCCGAACCCGGTCATGCCCATGGGCGAAGGCGCGCCCTATCTGGTCGACATCCAGGACGACGGATTGGCGGCCTTGCATACCCGCATCGTCGTGCCGCTGGTGCGACCCGAAGCCGTGCAGCCGCTGCGGCGGCTTAACCCGGTGGTCGAGGTCGGAGGCGAGCGCCTGGTGCTGGTGGTCCAGAACATGGGCGCGGTGCCGCGAGACGTGCTGCGCGACCGCGTCGCCTCGCTGGAGCACCGTCGTGACGACATTGTCGCCGCGCTGGACTTCCTGTTCACCGGCATTTGAAACGTGGAGAAGACTATGAAGATCGGAATCGTCGGCTGCGGCGGGCGCATGGGGCAAATGCTGGTCAAGGCGGTGCTGGAGGCCGAGGGCTGCGACCTTTCCGGCGGCACCGAACGTCCGGGCAGCGAGTGGATCGGGCGCGAGGCGGCGGCCGGTGCGGCCGTCGTGGCCGAGGCGGCGACGCTGTTCGAGCGCTCGGACGCGGTCATCGACTTCACCACGCCCGCGGCCACGGTGGCGCACGCGGCCCTGGCGGCGGCGCGCGGTACCGTGCTGGTGGTCGGCACCACCGGGCTTTCCAAGGACGACGAAGCGGCCTTGCGCAAGGCGGCGGAAAAGTGCCCGGTGGTCTATGCCCCCAATTTCAGCGTCGGCGTAAACCTGCTGATGGCGCTGACCGAGCGCGCCGCCGCCATCCTGGGCGATGATTACGATATCGAAATCGTCGAGATGCACCACCGCAACAAGGTCGACGCCCCGTCTGGCACCGCGCTGGGTCTTGGCCGCGCCGCCGCCAGCGGCCGCCAGGTGGCGCTGGACAGCGTGTGGTGCAAGGCCCGCGACGGCCACACCGGCGCCCGGCCCAAGGGCGAGATCGGCTTTGCCACCTTGCGCGGCGGCGACGTGGTCGGCGACCACACCGTGATGTTCGCCGCCGAAGGCGAGCGGGTGGAGCTCACCCACAAGGCGTCCAGCCGCGCCGTGTTCGCCAAGGGCGCGGTGCGCGCCGCCCAGTGGGCCAAGGGCCGGGCGCCCGGGTTGTATACAATGCGCGACGTGCTGGGGCTGTAGGGCTACTTTTCCCGCGCGATCCGCCACACCGTCTGGCCGGCGTCGTCGGCGACGTAAAGGGCGTCGTCGGCACCGACCGCCAGGCCCACCGGGCGGCCCCAGACGCGGGCGCGGCCCTTGGTGCCTTCGGGCGTCAGGGCAAAGCCGGTGGCGAAGGGCTCGTACCAGCCCTTGGGCCGGCCGCCCGCGAACGGCACCTTCACCACCATGTAGCCGACCGGGTCGGCACGGTTCCACGAGCCGTGCAGGGCCACATAGGCGTCGCCGTGCCAGAACGCCAGCCCCAGCGGGGCGGAATGGGCGGCCAACAACAGGTCGGGCACCCGCGCCGGGCGGCCCTTGCCCTCGAAGCCGGGCTGGGGATGGCCGCCGATATAGGTGTAGGGCCAGCCATAGAAGCCGCCGTCGGCCACATGGGCGAGAAAGTCCGGCACCAGCCCGTCGCCCAGGCCGTCGCGTTCGTTGACCACCGTCCACAGGTCGTCGGTACCGGGCAGGAAGGCCATCCCCACCGGATTGCGCAGGCCGGCGGCGAAGGTGCGTCCGCCCGACCCGTCCATGGCGAAGACGCGGATGGTGGCACGCGGCTCGGGCTCCTCGGCGACGTTCGAGCGCGAGCCCACGCCCACGTACAGCCGCGCCCCTTGCGGGTCGATGGCCAGCATGCGGGTGGAGTGCCCCCCCCGCGTCGCCCAGCGCACCCGGCGGGGTCAGCATCTTGCGCCCCAGCACCTGCGGAGTGCCGCCCGGGCTCCAATCCAGCCGCCACACCCCGTCGAGATCGGCCACGTACACCGCGCCCGGGGTCTGCGCCAGGCCGGAAGGGTGGTTGAAGCCGCCGGCGAAGGTCTCGCGGTGGTCGGCATGGCCCTTGCCCTGGCTGTCGCGCAGCAAGGTGACCTTGTCGGCATTGGATTCCGCCACCAGCAGGTCGCCGTTGGGCAGGCCCAGCAGCATGCGGGCATGGGTCAGGTTGTCGGCCCACAAGGTGGCGCGAAAGCCGTCGGGCACCACCAGATGGGCGCCGCCGGGACGTGGCACCACCCGGGGCGGGTTGGCGACCGCGGCGGTGGCGCCGGGCGCCGGCAGGCGGTCGGGATCGACGTGCAGCCGGGCGGGCTCGGCGGCGGCGGCGGCGGACAACAGCAGGACCAGGGCGGCCAGGGACTTCATGGCGCCATTGCACCATCGGCCGGCAATCCGTGCCAACAGCCCTTTCGCCGAGGCTGCCGTCATGGCAATGATGGCGCCATGAGGATCCTGGTACTGACCGGCTCGATCGGCATGGGCAAGAGCACCGCGGCGGCCATGCTGCGGCGCATGGGCATTCCCGTGCACGACGCCGACGCGGTGGTTCATCGGCTGCTGGGCCGGGGCGGCGCCGCGGTGGCGGCGGTCGAGGCCGCCTTTCCCGGCGTCGTCCAAAAGGGTGTCGTCGACCGCGCCGAGCTGGGGCGCCGGGTGTTCGGCAACGACGCCGCGCTCAGGCGCCTGGAGGCCATCCTGCATCCCATGGTGCGCGCCGCCGAACGGGCCTTCCTGGCCCGCCAGCGCAGCCGCCACGTCCGCCTGGTGGTGCTGGACATCCCGCTGCTGTTCGAGACCGGGGCCGAGCGCCGTTGCGACGCCGTCGCCGTGGTCACCGCGCCGGCCTTCCTGCAGGCCGCCCGGGTGCTGGCGCGCCCCGGCATGACACCGGCGCGCCTGGCCGCCGTGCTGGCCAAGCAGATGCCCGATGCCGACAAGTGCAAGCGCGCCGATTTCGTCGTACCCACCGGGCGCGGCAAGGGTCCGGCCTTGCGCAGATTGCGCGCCATCGTCAGACTGATGCGTGCCACCGACCGGAAGATGCGGCCCCATGCGTGAGATCGTGCTGGATACCGAAACCACTGGCTTCGACCCGCTGTCCGGGCACCGGGTGGTCGAAATCGGCTGCGTCGAGCTGTTCAACCACCTGCCCACCGGCCGGGTGTTCCACAAGTACATCAATCCCGAACGCGACATGCCCGAGGAGGCGTTCAAGGTCCACGGCCTGTCCGCCGACTTCCTGGCCACCCATCCGGTGTTCGCCGAGGTGGTGGCAGAGTTCCTGGAATTCATCGCCGATTCGCCGCTGGTGATCCACAACGCCGAATTCGACATGAAGTTCTTGAACGCGGAACTGGCGCGGCTGGGGTTCCCCACCATGCCGATGACGCGGTCCATCGACACCGTGGTGATGGCGCGGCGCAAGTTTCCCGGCGCCCAGGCCAACCTGGACGCCCTGTGCCGCCGCTTCGAGATCGACAATACCCACCGCACCCAACACGGGGCGCTTCTGGACGCCGAACTGCTGGCCGAAGTCTATCTGCAGCTGATCGGTGGTCGCCAGCCGGGCCTGGAGCTGGCGATGTCGCGCTCGCAAGGGGTGGCTGCCACAGTGGTCGAGCGCGTCGCCCGCCCGGCCCGCCCGCACGAGCCCAGCCCCGAAGAGCTGGAAGCGCACGCCGCCTTCCTGGGCAAGCTCAAGAAGCCCATCTGGCTGCGCGAGCCGGAACCCGCGGCCGAGGCCAAGGCGGGATAGGCTCCCTTCCCCTTGAGGGAGAGGGAGCCGCCCGGATTCAGGCCGTGCCCTGCTGCTGCATCTGCTCCATGCGGGAGCGGTACAACTGGACGAAGTCCAGCGGCTGGATCATCAGCGGCGGGAAGCCGCCGTCACGGGTCAGGTCGGCGACGATGTTGCGCGCGAACGGGAACAGCAGGCGCGGGCACTCGATCAGCAAGATGGCCTGCAGATGCTCGTCGGGAGCCTGGATGGTGAAGATGCCGGCATAGGCCAGGTCGACGATGAACACCGGCTTCGACGGCAGCTTGGCCTCGATGCGCAGGTGCAGCACCACCTCGAACATGCCGTCCTGCAGCTTGGTGGCGTCGATGTCGACGTGGATGGGGATCTCGGGATTGGCCTGCTGCATCTCGGCGAAGATGCCGGGGGCGCCGGGAACCTCGAACGACAGGTCCTTGATGTACTGACCGTTGACCTCGAGGTTGATGTTGATGGGTTCCTGATCGGCCATTTCTGTCTCCTGAAGCGGGCTGACGAGGGGTTATCACGGATCGGTTGGGGGCACAACCGTCCCGCTTGGCAGCTTGCCGGAGGCGGCAGGCGGCACCTCGTGCCAGTCGCCGTCGATGACCGCCGGACCGCGGGCGGGACCGGCATGGCGGACGAGCACGCGGGCGGCCAGCCAGCGCCCCAGCAGGGCGCGCACCGGCGGCAGCAGCAGCAGCAGCGCCAGGAAATCCGAGAAGAACCCGGGCAGCAGCAGCAACAGGCCGGCGGCGGCCAGGCACAGGGCGTCGAAGGCCTCGGCGACCGGGGGCTCGCCCCGCTCGAACTGGGCGCGCATGCCCAGCAGCAGGGCCAGGCCCTGGCGGCGCAGCAGTTTCAGGCCGACCACCCCGGCCAGGATCGCCGCGGCCAGGGTGGGCAACGCCCCGAAGGCCTGGACCGACTGGACGAACAGCGAGATCTCGATCACCGGAAAGGCGACCAGTGCCAGGACCACCAGCCATGCCATGCTTGCTCTTTCCCCTTCCGCGGCTTATCTGTTGGGTCATTCAGCGCTGCGACCTGTCTAACCCGGGACATGGCAGCCGGTCAAAAGCGCCGTTCCCCGGAATGTGGCCCATGAGCGACGGTTTCCATTTCCTCGATATCGTGTTCTTCGCCATGGTGGCGGCGTTCCTGGTGCTGCGCCTGCGCAGCGTGCTGGGCAAGCGCACCGGCCACGAGCGCCCGCCCGAGCAGTGGCAGGGCGCCGGCGCGCCGTCACGGCCCAACCCGGACAACGTCATCGACCTGGGCCGGGCCCGGCGCTCGGCCAACGAGCCGGGGCCCAACACCCCCGTCGGCATGGGCCTGAGCGCCATTCGCGCCGCCGACCCCGCCTTCGACGCCGACGCCTTCCTGGGCGGGGCGCGACAGGCCTTCGAGATGATCGTCGCCGCCTATGCCGCCGGCGACAAGGCGGCCCTGCAGCCGCTGCTGGCCCCCGACGTCTGGCGCCACTTCGCCGAGGCCATCGACACCCGGCGCCGCGCCGGCGAGACCCTGGACACCGAACTGCTGGCCATGCGCCAGGTCGAGTTCGTCGAGGCGCGCATGGACGGCGCCAGCGCGGTGGTTACGCTGCGCTTCGTCAGCGAGCAGATCAACCTTTTGCGCGACGCCTCGGGCACCGTGGTCGAGGGCGACCCCGAGCGGGTGGCCGAGGTCAAGGACGAGTGGACCTTCCGCCGCGACGTTCGCTCGACCGATCCCAACTGGCTGCTGGTGGGCACCCGCACCCCCGCCGACGGAGCCTGACATGCGCCGTCTTGCCGCGCTGGCCCTGGCCGCCGGCCTGGCCGCCTGCGCGCCGCCGGCCGAACGCCCCGCCGCCCCGGCCGCCGGCCCCGACCGCCTGACCCTGACCCCCGTCGCCTTCGACCAGCTGCCCGGCTGGCAGGCCGACCGGGTTTCGGCGGTGCTCCCGGCGCTGCTGAAATCGTGCGAGCGCATCACCAAGCTGCCGCCCGACCGCGCCATCGGCTTCGAAGGCGTGGGCGGCGTCGCCGGCGACTGGTACGGCCCCTGCGCCGCCGCCCGCCGCATCGGCCCCGGCGACGACCAGGGCGCCAGGGCCATGTTTGAAGGCTGGTTCACCCCCTGGATGGCGGCCAACAACACCCAGGCGGAAGGCCTGTTCACGGGCTATTTCGAACCCGAAATAACCGGGTCGCGCACCCGCCACGGCCGCTTCAGCATGCCCATCTACGGCCGCCCCAGCGATGCGGTGACCGTCGAGCTGGGCCGCTTCCGCCAGGAATGGGCGGGCGAATCCATCGTCGGCCGCCTGGACGGCGCCAAGCTGGAACCCTATCCGGCGCGGGCCGAAATCGAGGCCGGTGCCATCGACGGCAAGGCCCCGGTGCTGTTGTGGGCCGAGGATCCCGTCGACCTGCACATCATGCACATCCAGGGCTCGGGCCGGGTGCGCCTGGACGACGGCCAGGTGGTGCGCCTGGGCGTCGCCGGCAGCAACGGGCGCAAGTTCGTCGGCATCGGCAAGGTGCTGAAGGACGAAGGCAAGCTGGACGACACCTCGATGCCGGCCATCCGCGGCTGGCTGAAGGCCCATCCGGCCGAGGCGCGCGCCCTGCTGGCCAAGAACCCGCGCTACATCTTCTATTCGCTCGGCAGCGGCGACGGGCCCGTGGGCACCGAGGGCGTGGCGCTGACCCCCGAGCGCTCGCTGGCTGTGGATCCGCGCTTCGTGCCGCTGGGGGCGCCGCTGTGGCTGGACACCGTCGATCCCGCGGGCCAGCCGCTGCGCCGCGCCATGATCGCCCAGGATACCGGCGCCGCCATCAAGGGCCCGGTGCGCGGCGACGTGTTCTGGGGATCGGGCGAGGCCGCCTTCGACAAGGCCGGCCGGATGAAGAGCCGCGGCCGGCTGTTCCTGCTGCTGCCCAGGCAGCGCTCGCCCAAGTTGGCGGCCGCCCAGTAGCCGCCCCCTTGCCATCCGGCCGGGCCTTGTCCATCCTTGCCGGCCATGAGCCAGTTGATCGCCGAGTTCCGCACCCGCAAGGCCCGCGAGGATGAACAGCTGCACGAGCAGCTGAAGGCCGCCGTGCGGGCCAAGCGCGTCGCCGTCTATACCGACGCGCGCCTGCTGGACTACCAGGGCTCGCCCCTGCACCAGCCATGGGACCATTTGGCGCCGCTGCTGGGGCTGATGTCGCTGGCGCTGCTGCTGCTGCTGTTCCTGGGCGTCGCCGTCGGCATCGTCGCCATGACGCTGTGCACCTTGACCCACGTGTTCGGCACCAAGCACTTCGTCGCCTGGCGGCTGCGACAGCGCGCCGTCGACTACATGCTGGAAAGTCCGGCGCACTGGCAGACGGTGTGGCAAATGGGCGGCGTCGCATTGGTGCTGGAGCAGTCGGCCGAGCCGCCCTGCCTGGCTCCCAAGGGCGACTGGCGCAAGTTCGCGCGGCGCAACCTGGGCGAACCGCCGCCTGAACCGCCCAAGCCCACCTCCGAACTGCCGCCCCCGGCCAGACCGGCCCCACCGCCGCCGGAACCCGAGATCATCGAGCCCGGCCAGTCGGTCGAGCCCCTGCCATGAGCCGCGATGCGCCCGCCGGCCGGCCCGCCCGGCGCCGGGTGATCACCCCCGAGGAGGCACGGATCTGGCGCGCGGTGGTGCGCGACGCCATACCGCTGCCCGGCCGCGAGCTGGCGCCGGACGAGGACACGGCAGAAGCCCCCGCGCCTGCGCCGCCGCCCCCCGTCCGCGCCGAGGTCGTTTACCAGCCGCAACAAATTCCGCCGCGCCCGCGGCCGGCGCCCGAGCTGGGCCACGGCAACGCGCCCGGCCTGGACAAGCGCTCGGCCGAGCGCATGAAGCGCGGCGACATGGCCATCGACGCCCGGCTGGACCTGCACGGCATGACCCAGGACGGGGCCCATGCGGCGCTCACCGCCCTGATCACCCGCTCGTTCGACGCCGGACGGCGCTGCCTGTTGGTGATCACCGGCAAGGGCGGGCGCGAAGGGGCCGGCGTGCTGCGCGCCATGGTGCCGCGCTGGCTGAACCAGACCCCGCTGCGCGAGCGCATCATCGGCTTTTCCTATGCCCAGCCCCGCCACGGCGGCGAAGGCGCGCTGTACGTGCTGGTACGGCGGAGGCGGGGATGACCCCGTTCGGGGCCAAGGTCCGTACCTTGCGCGAGGCCAAGGGCATCCAGCTCAAGCAGATGGCCGCCGACCTGCACGTGTCGGCCGCCTATCTGTCGGCCCTCGAGCACGGCCGGCGCGGCCGGCCGGCGCCGGGCCTGGTGATGCAGATCTGCGGCTATCTCGGCTGCATCTGGGACGAGGCCGAGGAGCTGAAGGCCTTGGCCGAGCTGTCCCATCCCAAGGTAGTGCTCGATACCTCCGGCCTGGCCCCCGAGGCGACCGAACTGGCCAACCGGCTGGCCAGGCGCATCCGCCACCTGCCGCCTGCCACCCTGCGCCGGCTGATCGACACCCTGGGGGACTAAGCGGAGGTCCGGATTGCACGGGTCCTTGATTTGCGCCACAGTCGGCCCCGGGGAAACGGGCTGTACGACTGGGGATCTGGGGACCCATGAACGCCTGTCGGGGATCGACCCGCTGCCACGAGCTGGCGGCGATCGTCACCAATGTCATCATGACCCTGGCGCGGGAACGCGCCAGCGACGGAATGCTGTCCATCGGCGATCTCGAGCGCATCACCGCGCTGGTCGGTCAGGGCACCATTGCGCTGGACGACGCCTTCCGCCGCCACGAAGAGCAGTGCCGGCGGGACCACACGCGGCCCAAGGGCAACGTGGGCGCCCGCTCCAACCCGTTCCAGCGCCTGCTGGTGCGTCCGTTCGAGCACCTGCTGACCGGCGACAAGCCGGTGTTCCAGCGTGGCTGGCTGCCCAACTACTTCGAGTTCGCCACCCACGCGCTGGGCGACCGCTACGACGGCCTGGACCGCCACTGCAAGGCCATCATCCAGGCGCTGCTGGTCATTCACGGCAACAACCTGACCTGGGACCATTTCTACGGCGACCAGCGCACGCTGAAGACCCTGGCCGGGGCCATGAAGGTGTTGACCCACTTCCTGGGCACGCCCGAGGGCCAGCACGGCTGGCATGCCAGCATCATCCGCCCGGTGGGCGAGCTGCCCGCACCCTCGGTGCCGCAGGCCAACCAGGTCCGCCAGGCGCTGATCGAGACCGCCCGCGGCCTGGCGGCGGCGGAGAAGTGATGATTGCGGCACCGGAATGAAGGTTTTCCGTCACCCTCGGGCTTGACCCGAGTGTCCGCGGACGCGCGTGGACGGCCGGGACAAGCCCGGCCATGACGGGCAGGCCGCGAACCGCCTACTCCTTGGCGATCATCCGCCCCAGGCGGCGGCCGCCGCAGACATGGATGTGGAGGTGGGGGACTTCCTGGCCGCCGTTGGCGCCGATATTGGCCAGCATGCGCCAGCCCTGCTCGGTGACGCCCGTCATCTCGGCGACCTTGGACACTGCGCGGAACAGGGCGGCGATCTCGGCGTCGGAGGCGTTGGCCGAAAAGTCCTCCATGGACACGTAGGCGGCCTTGGGGATCACCAGCACGTGCACCGGGGCCTGCGGGTTGATGTCGTGGAACGCCAGGGTGTGGTCGTCCTCGTAGACCTTCTTGCAGGGAATCTCGCCGCGCAGGATGCGGGCGAAGACGTTGTTGGGGTCGTAGGCCATCCGGGAATCCTCCGTCACTTCTTGGGACGCGAATTCTTCTCGTCGATGCCCGAGACGCCCTGGCGCCGGGCCAACTCGGCCCACACCTCGGCCGGGTCGACGCCGCAATCGGCCCACAGCACCAGCAGGTGGTAGAGCAGGTCGGCGCTTTCGGCCACCACCTCGGGCTTGCCTTGCGACACGGCGGCGACCACCGTCTCGATGGCCTCCTCGCCCAGCTTCTGGGCAATCTTGCCGCGCCCCTTGGCGAACAGCTTGGCGGTGTACGAGGTTTCCGGGTCGGCGCCCTTGCGCCCGGCGATCACGGCGTAAAGCTCGTCGACGATCATGATGCTCACTTCCGGTTCAGACCGGCCGGACGGCGATGCCGGCGGCGGCCATGTGTTCCTTGGCCTGGCGGATGGAATAGAGGCCGAAATGGAAGATCGAGGCGGCCAGCACCGCGGTGGCGTGCCCCTCGCGGATGCCGTCGACCAGGTGGTCGAGGTTGCCCACCCCGCCCGAGGCGATCACCGGCACCGTCACCGCGTCGGCCACCGCGCGGGTCAGCGCCAGGTTGTAGCCGATCTTGGTGCCGTCGCGGTCCATGGAGGTGAGCAGGATTTCGCCCGCCCCGTAGGCGGTCATCCGCCGGGCCCACTCGACCGCGTCGATGCCGGTGGGGTTGCGGCCGCCGTGGGTGAAGATTTCGAAGCGGTTCTCGCCCACCTGCTTGGCGTCGATGGCCACCACGATGCACTGGCTGCCGAACTTCTCGGCCGCCTCGCGCACGAATTCGGGGCGGTGCACGGCGGCGGTGTTGATGGACACCTTGTCGGCCCCGGCCAGCAGCAGCTTGCGGATGTCGTCGTTGGTGCGCACGCCGCCGCCGACGGTCAGCGGCATGAAGCACGCCTCGGCGGTGCGCCGCACCACGTCGTAGATGGTGTCGCGGTTCTCGTGGCTGGCGGTGATGTCGAGAAAGGTCAGCTCGTCGGCGCCCTCGCGGTCGTAGACCTTGGCCTGCTCGACCGGATCGCCGGCGTCGATCAGGTCGACGAAGTTGACGCCCTTGACCACGCGGCCGTCCTTGACGTCCAGGCAGGGGATGACGCGCATCTTCAGCATCGGTTCAATCCCCCAGCAGGGCGAGCGCGGCCCCCAGCTCGATGCGGCCGTCGTAAAGCGCCCGGCCCGAGATCACCCCTTCCAGGCCGCCCACCGCCTTGAGGCGTTCCAGGTCGGCCAGCGAGGAGACGCCGCCCGAGGCGATCACCGGGATCGAGATGGCGCGCGCCAGGGCGGCGGTGGCCTCGACGTTGGGGCCGGCCAGCACGCCGTCGCGGTCGATGTCGGTGTAGATGATGGCCGCCACCCCGGCGCCCTCGAACTGGCGGGCCAATTCCAGCACGGTCAGTTCCGAGGTCTCGGCCCAGCCCTCGACGGCGACCTTGCCGCCCTTGGCGTCGATGCCGACGGCGACGCGGCCGGGGAAACGCCGGCAGGCGTCCTTGACCAACTGCGGGTCCTTCAGCGCCACCGTGCCCAGGATCACCCGGCGCACGCCGCGGTCCAGCCAGGCCTCGATAGTGGCCATGTCGCGGATGCCGCCGCCCAGCTGGACGGGGACGTCGACCGCGGCCAGGATCGCCTCGACCGCGGCGGCGTTGACAGGCTTGCCGGCGAAGGCACCGTTGAGGTCGACCACGTGGATCCACTTGGCCCCGGCGTCGCGGAAGGCGCGGGCCTGGGCGGCGGGATCGGTGTTGAAGACGGTCGCCTCCTCCATCAGCCCGAGCTTGAGGCGGACGCAGTTGCCGTCCTTGAGGTCGATGGCGGGAAAAAGGATCATGGCGGCCATCCCGGAACAGAAAGCGGCCGGCTCGGGAAGAGCCGGCCACGTTCCATTACACCATGCGGCCGATCAGACCAAGCGGGGAAGCGCTTCTCAAGCCTGCTTGGCTTCCTCGACCATGGCCAGGGTCTTGGCCAGCTCGTAGACGCGGCGGCGCACCTGGGGATCGCGGATGCTGTAGTAGGCGCGCACCAACTCCAGGGTCTCGCGCCGGGTCATGGGGTCGGCCTCGAAGGGAGCGACCTCCTCGGCCAGATGGGTCGGGCCCTTGATGATGTGGACCGGCGACTGCTGCTGCACTTCCTCGGGCATGTCGTCATAGAAGAACGACACCGGCACGTCGAGGACGCGGGCCAGGTCGAACAGACGCGAGCAGCTGATGCGGTTGGCGCCGCGCTCGTACTTCTGCACCTGCTGGAAGGTCAGGCCGATCATCTCGCCCAGCTTTTCCTGGCTCATGCCGAGCAACGTGCGCCGCAGGCGAACACGGCCGCCCACATGGACATCGATGGGGTTCGGCGCACCCGACGGCATACGGCCGCGGCTGGACACGCGCTTCTTCGGCTTGGACAACGGAATTCCTCCGACATGGCAAAATGGAGGCCATATGATAATCGCCGGAGAACAGAGTGCAAGACTTTGAAAATCAATACCTTTGGAGATATGCAAGTAACTATTTCGACATTTTTCGATATATTTTTACACGCAATACAGGATGTCGGCGGTGGGCGCACGCTCGCCCTGGGATGACCTCCACCACTTTTGGCCTGCAATATAGAAAAATAGTCTAGACCGGCCCTATTTCTTTCAGAAATATGCTTTTTCGGCTAGCCCTAATGGTTGTTTTTCAACCCAAGCGCACTTTGCCCTCAGGGGCGCCAGGCCAGGAAATTGGCGATGACCTTGAGGCCGGTCGCCTGGCTTTTCTCGGGATGGAACTGGGTGCCGACGATGGGGCCGCGGCCGATGGCCGCCGTCACCGGCCCGCCGTAGTCCACATGGGCCAGCCGGTCGGCGGCGTCGGCGCAGGCGAAGCGGTAGCTGTGGACGAAATAGGCATGCGCACCGGCGGGCAGGCCCGTGAACAGCGGATGGGCGCCCGGCTCGAACACCAGTTCGTTCCAGCCCATGTGCGGCACCTTCAGCGCCGGATCGGTGGGGGTGATGGGCACCACTTCGCCGGGGATCCAGCCCAGGCCGGCGTGCTCGCCGTGCTCGCGCCCCAAGGTGGCCAGCAGCTGCATGCCGACGCAGATGCCGAAGAACGGCCGGGCGCGCACCAGCACCTGCTCGCGCAGGGCATCGACCATGCCGGGCAGGGCCTGCAGGCCCGCCTTGCAATCGGCGAAGGCGCCGACCCCGGGCAGGACGATGCGGTCGGCCTTGGCGACCACCTCGGCATCGGCGGTGACCGCCACGGTGGCGGCAAGGCCCTGCTCGGCGATCACCCGCTCGAACGCCTTGGCGGCCGAGCGCAGATTGCCCGAGCCGTAATCGACGATGGCGATCAGCACGACAAGGTGCCCTTGGTCGACGGCACCGCGTCGGCCTTGCGGGGGTCGATCTCGACCGCCTCGCGCAAGCTTCGCGCCAGGCCCTTGAAGCAGCTTTCGACGATGTGGTGGCTGTTGTCGCCGTACAGGGCCTCGACGTGCAGGGTGGCGC
>JBLNBU010000112.1:0-6583 GCA_050260215.1 Actinomycetota bacterium | reverse complement strand
AACCTGATGGGCGCCTCTCGCGACGGCACCGTCGGCCATGTGGTCAACCTGGTGACGGGGCGCACCATCGCGCGCCTCGACCTGCCCGGCATGCCGCACCTGGGATCGGGGATCCTCTTCGACTACCAGGGCCGGCCGCACATGGCGACGCCGCACCTGAAGGAAGGGGTGATCAGCGTCATCGACATGACCACCTGGAAGACGGTCAAGCGCATCCCCACCCTGGGGCCGGGCTTCTTCATGCGCAGCCACGAGAACACTCCCTATGCCTGGGTCGACGTGTCCATGGGCAAGGAAAAGGACGCCATCCAGATCATCGACCTGCGCAGCCTGGAGGTGGTGCGTACCCTGCGCCCCGCGCCGGGCCGCACCACCGCCCATGCCGAGTTCGACCGGTCGGGCCGTCACGTGCTGGTCTCGGTGATGGAGGCCGAGGGCGAACTGATCGTCTTCGACGCCGAAACCTTCGATGTGGTCAAGCGCCTGCCCATGAAGAAGCCCATCGGCAAGTACAACGTCTACAACAAGATCAACTTCTCGAGCGGCACCAGCCACTGACGGCTGTCACAACTCGCGCGTTGGCAGCCCCGTCTTAATGGTTTATTAACAACGAATGGGGATGGGGCCAGCGCGCGACGGGGACCGGGCGGGGGCACCGAACGACAGAAGACTGTTCGGGAAGAAATCGCCGTGTTCAAATTCACTTCGGAAGCCGGGCTGTCCGACGCCGGCCTGCTGTTGCGCCGGACCCAGCAGTTCCATCGCCTCGCCTCGCATCTGCGCGACCTCGGCAAGGCCGGTGCCGCCAAGCAGGGCATCGGGCCGGTCGAGTTCGACAACATCCTTGCCACCCGCATCACCGCGGTCGAGCCGCGCCGGGTCGAGGAACTTTACGGAAAGCTGGTCGGCCACGGCTGACAGCCGTAGCACGCCTGGGCGGTGCGTCCGTCGACGGTCACCGTGACCTCGGCCGCCACGGCGTCGCCGGTGCGGAACGGCGCCTGGCCGGCCAGCCGGTTGCCGCCGGCCGGCAGCAGCGCCACGCCCAAGCGCAGGCCGTTGACGGTCAGCACCGCCTTGCCGCTGGCCCGCGCCGCCGGCACCGGCCCGTCGGCGTCGGCCAACTCCACCTCGATCACCCCGGGCCTTGCGCTCACCGCCAGCGCCAGTTCGCCGCCCGCCTGACGGGTGGCCTGTGCCGGCGCCAATGTCAGCGTCGTCACCATCGCGGCCACTCCGGCCAGGGTGCACAGCGTCGGTCTCATGGGAACACGCTGATGGGGCAGGGGGCCCCGCGCGGTCAAGCGCGCCTTGCGTGGCGCCGGGCCGAGGGCCTAATGTTGCGCCGGAACCACCCCTTTGGGCGAGGCGCGATGTCATCCACCCGGCCGTTCACCGTGCTGTGGCTGCAGGCCGGCAGTTGCGGCGGCTGCACCATGTCGGCGCTGGGTGCCGACGACGTGGGACTGGTCCGCGCACTCTCCCATTTCGGCATCCGCCTGCTGTGGCATCCCTCGCTGTCGGAGGAGAGCGGCTCGGATGCATTGGCCATCCTGGCCGAGGTCGAGGCCGGCCACGTCGAGCTGGACTGTCTGTGCGTCGAGGGCGCGGTGCTGCGCGGCCCGGGCGGGTCGGGGCGCTTCCAGATGCTGTCGGGCACCGGCCGGCCGATGAAGGACTGGGTCCACGCCCTGGCGGCGCGGGCCGGCACCGTGGTGGCGGTGGGCAGCTGCGCCGCCTGGGGCGGCGTCGCCGCGGGCGGCGACAACGGCACCGACGCCGTCGGCCTGCAATGGCAGGGCTGGGAAGGCGGCGGCGCCCTGGGGGCGGGCTTCCGCTCGCGTTCGGGCCTGCCGGTGGTCAACGTCGCCGGCTGTGCCCCCCATCCGGGCTGGATCGTCGAGACCCTGGCGGCGCTGGCGTTGGGCGACATGACGCCCGAGCGCCTGGACGCCCTGGGCCGGCCGCGGGCGTTTGCCGACCATCTGGCCCACCACGGCTGCGGCCGCAACGAATTCTACGAGTTCAAGGCCAGCGCCCAGCACCACGGCCAGCGCGGCTGCCTGATGGAAAACCTGGGCTGCAAGGCCACCCAGGCGGCCGGCGACTGCAACCTGCGGCGCTGGAACGGCGCCGGCTCGTGCACCGACGGCGGCTTCGCCTGCATTGCCTGCACCTCGCCTGGCTTCGAGGCGCCCGCCCACGCCTTCCTGGAAACCCCCAAGATCGCCGGCATTCCGGTCGGCCTGCCGGTCGACATGCCCAAGGCATGGTTCGTGGCCTTGGCCGCCCTGTCCAAGTCGGCCACGCCCCAGCGGGTGCGCACCAATGCCCACGCCGACCACGTGGTGGTGCCGCCCGCCCGCCGCGCCCCGAGGTCGCCGTGACCCGCCTGATCGTCGGCCCGTTCAACCGCGTCGAGGGCGACCTGGAAGTGACGCTGGACGTCGCCGACGGAGTGGTGCGCGAAGCCCGCGTCGGCGCGCTCTTGTACCGCGGCTTCGAGGCGATGATGCGCGGTCGCCCGGCCACCGATGCGCTGGTGGTGGCGCCGCGCATCTGCGGCATCTGCTCGGTGTCGCAGTCGACCGCCGCGGCCCGGGCGCTGGCGGCAGCCGCCAGGGTGGTTCCCCCGCCCAACGGCCGCCTTGCCGCCGACCTGGTGCTGGCCTGCGAGACCGTGGCCGACCACCTGACCCATTTCGTCTTGTTCTTCATGCCCGACTTCGCGCGGGCCTGCTATGCGGGGCGGCCCTGGCACCAGGCGGCGCGGCGGCGCTTCGCCGCCACCGAGGGCGAGGCCGCCCAGCGCCTGTTGCCGGCGCGGGCGCGTTTCCTGCACCTGATGGGGATCCTGGCCGGCAAGTGGCCGCATTCGCTGGCCCTGCAGCCGGGCGGCACCACCAAGGCGGTCGATCCGGCTGAGCGGGTGCGCCTGCTGGCCATCCTGGCCGAGTTCCGCGCCGAGCTGGAATCCGTGGTGTTCGCCGACCGGCTGGAAGCGGTGGCGGCCCTGGACAGCGTCGACGCCCTGGCCGCGTGGGCCGACGCCGCGCCGGCGACCCAGGGCGACTTCCGCCTGTTCCTGCACATCGCCCGCGACCTCGGCCTGGAGGGGCTGGGCAAGGGAACGGGAACCTACCTATCGTCGGGCGGCTTCTTTGCCCCCGGCGTGCTGGACGGGCAGGGCGTCGCCGCCTTCGATCCGGCCCAGGTGGCCGAGGACAGCACCAGTACATGGCCGCCCACCGTGGCCGAGAAGCCCGATGCCTACAGCTGGTCCAAGGCGCCGCGCCTGGCTGGCCGCGTGGTCGAGGTCGGCGCGCTTGCCCGCCAGGCGGTGGACGGCCACCCGCTGGCCCGCCGGCTGGCCGAGACCGGCGGCGGTGTGCTGGCCCGCGTCGTCGCCCGCCTGTTGGAAGTCGCCCGCCTGCTGCCGCTGATGGAGGTGTGGGTGCGGGCCCTGAAGCCCGGCGAGCCGTTTTGCATCGACGCCCCCATCGCCGCCGACTCCGCGTCGGTCGGCCTAGCCGAGGCGGCGCGCGGCACGCTCGGGCACTGGCTGACCCTGTCCGGCGGCCACGTGGCGTCCTATTCCATCATCGCGCCGACCACCTGGAACTTCTCGCCCCGCGACGCGGGCGGGGTTCCCGGCGCCCTGGAGCAGGCCCTGGTCGGCACCCCCGTCCTGCCCGGCGACGGCGCATCCGTCGCCGTCCAGCACGTGGTCCGATCCTTCGACCCGTGCATGGTGTGCACGGTGCATTGAAGGGGAAGTCAGGGAAAATCCACCATGACTTCCAGAAGGAAGACGCCCCAGAACGCGGCATTGGTCAGCACCAGCAACGACTGGATGACGGCGACGACGCCGGCACCCCGCCCAATGGCCTTCAGGACCAGGGACACGAGCCCAGGAACGGACAGTGCGGCCACGGCCAGTCCCAAATACAGCGAAATCGGCATGGGCGGAGCGTGGGGGCTGCCGTTCATCAAGAAGGCCCCGCCGATGAAGAACGTCATGATCAGGGTGAGGACGGTCGCGACCACCGTCACCGCCATCATGCCTCCGGTGGTGGCGAACTGCAGGCTACGCGCTCCTACTGGCCTTGCTGGGCTGTCGACTTCGGCCATCGGAAGGTCCTTTTATGAACTGGCATGGCGGCAACGGCGCATTATTGTCCGCGCCCCGGTGGCACACAACCGTCAATCGGCGCCCGGGCGCCGCCTCGACCTCAGGGCACGCACGATGCGGCGGTCGGGAACCAGCCACATCAGCGCCACCAGCAGGTACAGCGCCTGGGAAAGTCGGGGGTCGAGGAACGCTCCGGCGGCGGCGAGGGCGTAGACAAGTAGCGACAGCTTGCCCTTGACGTCGCGCCCGACCGCCAGGGCCAGCAGCGAGTGCTCGCCCTGGTCGGCGATGATGGTCCCCTGGAGCAGCCGGTAGGCCGTGGCGGCCATCAGCAGCACCACGCCGTAAAGGGCGGTGGGGACTGCCGCGAAATGGTTTTCGCCCATCCAGCCGGTGGCGAACGGGATCAGCGACAACCAGAACAGCAGATGCAGGTTCGCCCACAAGATGCCGCCGGTGACCCGTTCGGTGGCATGCATCATGTGGTGGTGGTTGTTCCAGTAGATGGCCAGGTAGATGAAGCTGAGCACATAACTGAGGAAGACCGGCAACAGCGGGCGCAGCGCGCCGGGATCGCTCCCTTGCGGGACCTTCAGCTCCAGCACCATGATGGTGATGAGGATGGCCAGCACCCCATCGCTGAACGCTTCCAGCCTGCCGCGGCCCATGGCGCCTCAACCCAAATGGAGCGGTACCTGCCACTCCGTGAGGGGTAAGGCCGGCCAAGTGTCGGGGACGGCGGGCTGCATGCCCCGCCAACATGGTCGCCTGGACATTGTTCCCTGCCGCGCCAACAGGGATGGGACCGGCTGCAGCCCACCTCTCCGTGGTTTTGGCAGCCGCCGCAATCCATTCCAGCAGATCAGGCATACAGACTTCAGGTATATTAGCGCATTGCGAACTATGACGTTTGGTCATACCCTGCGGATGAATCTCGTCATCGGAGATGCGCCATGGGGTTTCTTAGCCGCTATTCCCTCAAGATCCAGATCGGCATCATCGTCGCCATGGCGGCGCTGATCATGATCCTGGCGACGACAGTGTCGTGGATCGCCCGCGGCAAGATGGAAGCGGCCGACGCCAGGACCGAGGCGGCGCGCCTGATCTTCGACGAGACCAACCGGCTGGACCTGGCCCTGACCGACGCCCGGCGGCGCGAAAAGGACTTCCTGGCGCGGCGCGACCTGGGCCTGGTCGCCAAGGTCGGCGACGACGTCCACGAGGCGCGCGAGGCCCTGCAGACCATTCGCAACCACACCGCCGCCGACGACAAGGACCATCTGCAACTGCTCGACACCGTCGCCGAGGGCATCGACAAGTACGGGCGCACCTTCGACGCGCTGGTGGTCCTGCAGAAGACCATCGGCCTGACCCCCGATGAAGGCCTGATGGGCGAGCTGCGCGGCGCCATCCACGTGCTGGAACGCGAGGTCGAGGACGCCCACGACAACCGCCTGGAGATCATGCTGCTGACGGCCCGGCGGGGGGAAAAGGACTATCAGCTGCGCACCGACCTCAAGTATCGCGACCAGGTCGACACCGTGGTCGAGGAGATGCTGCGCGCCGTTCATTCCGGCCACACCCAGTCCGCCGACCGCAAGCGCATGGCCGAACTGCTGGGCGCCTACCAGATGGCGTTCACCCAGGTGGTGCAGAAGACTGTGGCCATGGGCGCCCTGCAATCGGCTCTGTCCAGGAACTACGAGCTCGTCGACGAGGCGCTGGCCAAGCTGCGCGGGCTGGCCAAGGCCGACATCGCCGCCATGGATGCGGAAATGAAGGCCTTCGATGCCATCGCCAACCGGGTCGAATCCGGCCTGCAGATCGGCGGCAGCATCGCCGTCCTGGTCCTGGGCTGGCTGATCGCGCGGGCCATTTATGGACCGCTGCTGGCGATGACCGGAGTGATGGAGCAGATGAAGGCCGGCCGCACCGACGTCGAGGTTCCCGGCACCGGCCGCGGTGACGAGGTCGGCCGCATGGCCGCCGCCATGGAGGTGTTCCGCGATTCCATGCGCGAGGCCGAAGCGCTGCGCCGCGACCAGGAGGCCGCCAAGGCACGCGCCGAGCAGGAACGCCGCCAAGGCATGCACACCATGGCCGACCGCTTCGAGACGGACGTCGGCAAGGTGGTGAGCGGCGTCGGCGAAGCGGCGCGCAGCATGGAAGGCGCCGCCCAGATGCTGACCGCGGTCGCCGGCCAGGTGCTTGCCCAGGCCGGTTCGGTGGCAGCGGCCTCCGAGCAGGCCGCCGCCAACGTCCAGACCGTCGCCGCCGCCACCGAGGAACTGTCCGGCTCGGTGGTCGAGATCGGCCGCCAGGTCAACCACTCGACCCAGATCGCCAAGGCCGCCGTGGCCGAGGCCTCGGAAGCCGACACCATCGTGCGCAGCCTGTCCGAGGCGGCCAACCGCATCGGCGAGGTGGTCAAGCTGATCAACGACATCGCCT
>JBLNBU010000111.1:0-3197 GCA_050260215.1 Actinomycetota bacterium | reverse complement strand
ATGCTGCCGTCGGCAAGCAGGGCCAGGGTGGCTTCGACCCGCAGGGCGGAGCGGACGGGGTCGGCCAGGCCGGCCTCGATGCGGGCGAAGCGCTCGTCCAGGCCCTCGGTGGCGCCGATGGTCAGGTTGCCGTGAACGATGGCGTTGGCCAGGGCCTCCTGCAGCGAGACTTCCAGGGCCAGGCGGCTGTCGTAGGTGATGCCGAAATGGCGCAGCGCCGCGGCGCGCAGCAGCGAGGCCAGCGGCAGCCGATAGGCCTGGGCGGTGGTCAGCGCCACCCCCAGCGCGCCGCCGGCGACGGCCTCGACCAGCGCCGGCGAGGCCTCGACCCCGGTTTCGACGAACCCGCCGCCATGAGCCAGCGCGGCGGCGACGGCCGCGGCGGAGGCAGGGGCGGTGACCAATTCGCTCATCGGGCCATCATGCGCCAGGGGACGGGCGGGACGGAAAGAAAAAACCCCCGGCGGGTCGCCCTGCCGGGGGTTCGCATCGTCGTCGGACGAAGCCGGATCAGCCGTGGATGGCCTTGTACTTGGCCATCAGCTGGTCCTTGGTCTCCGAGACGCCCTGCACGATGCAGTCGGCCGGGCAGACCATCTGGCACTGCGGGCTGTCCTCGGCGCCGACGCACTCGCTGCAGCGGTCAGCGTCGATGACGTAGATGACATCGCCGGCGCTGATGGCGTTGTTCGGGCAAGCCGACACGCAAGCGTCGCAGCTGGTGCAATCGTCGGTGATCTTCAGCGACATTGTTCTTTCCTCTCTCGCAACCCCGTTAGGACGCCATGGCCAGCTGACCCAGACGGCTCAGCTTTTCATGACGGAAGGCCCCCCAGAGGGCAGCCCCGATAGCACCTGCGTATATCGAGTCAGGGTGGCTCTTGACAACGAGATTCACCTTCTCCTGTTCGGCCGCCTCGTTGAGCGCGGCGACCAGGCCAGCATCAAGCGCCAGGCCGCCGGTCATCTGCACCACGCCCTCGACCGCGCCGATGGACTTCAGCAGCTTGGCAAGCCGCACCGCCATGGACACGTGGATGCCCTTGAGGATGTTGGAGGCCGAGATACCGCGGCTGACCATGTTGATGACGTCGGTCTCGGCCAGCACGGCGCAGATGGACGACACCTTCTCGGGGTTGTCGGCCTTCTGCGACAGGGTGCCGATCTCGTCCTGGGCGATGCCCAGGTAGCGGGCGATGTTCTCCAGGAACTGGCCCGAGCCGGACGCGCACTGGCTGGTCATCTTGTAGCTGATGACCTTGCCCGAGGCGTCGACCTTGATGGCGCGGCCGTTCAGGGCCCCGATGTCGAGCACCGAGCGGGCCTCGGGGTTGAGGTACACGGCGCCGCGGCCGTGGGTGGTCATCGAGTAGAAGTGGCCCGTCGAGAACTTCAGGTTCTCGGCGTCGCCGGTCGAGGCCACGTAGGCCACGTCCTTGGCCTTGACCCCGGCATGCTCGAGGATGTGGTTGTAGGCTTCGTCGGCCAACTGGAAGGGATCGCGGTTGCGGATGCGCGCGGTTTCCTTGCCCAGCCATTCGGCCTTGTCGCCGTTGACCTTGAACAGCACGGCCTTGACGCAGCCCGAGCCGATGTCGATGCCGGCGGTGATGAGTTCGCTCATGTCATGTCCTCCTAGTTCACCACCGCGCGCACCGCGAAGGTGGCGCCGCCGAGGGCCCCGGTGTAGATCGAGTCCGGGTTGATGTTGATGGTGACGTCGCCGTAGTTCTCCTTGATCAGCTTGCGCAGCTCGCGCACCGCCGCCTCGTTCTTGGCGACGCCGCCGGTGAAGGTGAACTGGTCCTTGACGCCGCCGGCCCGCGACAGGATCGACATGGCGCGCAGGATGATGGCGCGGTGCAGGCCGGCCAGGATGTCCTCGCGCTTCTCGCCGAGCGCCAGGCGGTCGCGCAGCTCGGCGCCGGCGAACACCGTGCAGGTCGAGTTGATGCGCACCTGCTTGGTCGAGTTCATGGCCAGCGGGCCCAGTTCGTGCAGGCCCATGTTCATCTCGTCGGCGATGTAGCCCAGATAGCGGCCGCAGCCGGCGGCGCAGCGGTCGTTCATCTGGAAGTTCTCGACGATGCCGGCCGGATCGACCTGGATGCCCTTGGTGTCCTGGCCGCCGATGTCCAGCACCGTGCGGGTGTCCGGGTACATCATGTGGGCGCCCAGGCCGTGGCACAGGATCTCGGAGCGGATGTGCTCCTTGGGGAAGGGCAGGCGGACGCGGCCATAGCCGGTGCCGACCACGTAGGTCTCTTCCAGCGGGATGGCGAGCGCCGACTTCACCGGCGCGGCGATCTGGTCGCCGGCCATGGAGCCCTTCTCCAGGGCGCGGATGAACTTGCCCTCCATGTCGCCGGCCGGGGGCCGGTTCTCGACCTCGATGATCGACTTGTCATAGGCATTGAGGATCAGGTCGAAGGACAGACCGGCCTCGCGCGCCACCTCTTCGCCGACCTGCATGAAGTCAGCGCCGGCCAGATCGCGGAAGAAGTCGGACTTGCGCTTGGCGCCCGGGGCGAACAGGGCCTCGGAGCGGACGTTCAGCCGCTTGAAGATCTCCTCGGTGGCTTCGACGGCGATCTTCTCCTTGCCGGCGAAACGGGGGCCGTTGATGTACTTGATGCAGGTCTGCTCGAGATCCCCCAGCTGCTCGATGAACTGGACATGGCGGAAGTTCCGCTCCAGGTCGGCGATGATGGTGTCCACCTGGCCGGCGACGCTGGGGACGTTGCCCAGGGCGCGGCGGAACAGGGTCAGGCGGGTGTCGATCAGGGCCTCCTGCTTCGACACCGCCGCGGCGGTGTCGTAGTTGGAGCGCGAGTTGGTGATGCCGCGCCCGAGGACCTGGGTGTTCTCGTCCATCACCACGGCCTTGGTGGTGGTGGAGCCGAGATCGATTCCGATGAAGCAACGCATGGTTGGTGACTCCCTCAGGCGGCCTTGGTCGAGCCGCGGCGCTTCTGCTCGATCATCTGGAAGTAGCTTTCCAGACGGTTCTTGACGTTGGCGGCCGAGAAATAGCGCGGATCGACCAGGTCGGTTTCGATGAAGGCGCCGGGCTTGCCGGTGCGCTTCTCGACTTCCTTCATGATCATCAGCTGGCCGGCCGAGAAGCTGTTGCAGCTCTTGATCGAGTTGATCAGCAGGCCGTCGGCCTCGTACTCCTCGACGTACTTCGCCAGGAT
>JBLNBU010000110.1:0-6658 GCA_050260215.1 Actinomycetota bacterium | reverse complement strand
TCAGCGCCCAGAAGTGCACGATCGACAGACGGTACGAATAGACCGGACGCTCGGCCCGCTTCGGCACGAAGTAGTACATGATGCCGAGGAAGCCGGCGGTCAGGAAGAAGCCCACCGCGTTGTGGCCGTACCACCACTGGGTCATGGCGTTCTGCACGCCGCCGAAGATGTTGTACGACTTCATCCAGCTGCCGCCGAACAGGGCGGCCGGAACCGCGATGTTGTTGCCCAGATGCAGCATGGCGATGGTCAGGATCATGGCGAAGAAGAACCAGTTGGCCACGTAGATGTGGGGTTCCTTGCGCTTCATGATCGTGCCGGCGAAGGCGATCAGGTAGGCCACCCAGATGACGGTGAGCCACAGGTCCAGCCACCACTCCGGCTCGGCGTATTCCTGGCCCTGGGAGAAGCCCAGGACGTAGGACAGCGCCGCGGCGACGATGAACAGCTGGAAGTTAAAGAAGATGAAGTTGCCGAGTCCGGCACCGCCGAACATGGTGGCGCGGCCGGTGCGCTGCACGACGTACAGCGAGGTCGCGAACAGCACGTTGCCGCCGAAGGCGAAGATGACGGCAGAGGTGTGGACCGGGCGCAGACGCCCGAAAGTGGTCCACTCAAGGTCCAGGTTCAGAGCGGGGAAGGCCAGCTGCCAGGCGATCAGATCGCCGACGAGGAAGCCCACGACGCCCCAGAAAATCGCCGCAAGGACGAACTTCTTCACCACGTCTTCGCAATAGGGCGTGGCTTCGGTGTTGGTGGTCATGCCGAACTCCTGTTTCGACCGGAAAAGGGTCTTTGCTTGAAGCGCCCGTCCATTGGCCCGCGGCAAAGCTTATCCCCCGTTGCCGTGGGTCGGCCGGGCGGGTTCTCTGCTCCAAGTTCCGGCACTATGCCGATCGAAGGTGGGCCAGCCATTGATCCATATCAAAATGCCTCAAATTTCAGCCATTCTGCGGCATTGCGCCGCACAATAGGCGGTTGGTGCGGGCGTTGCGCCGCACAATGGACGAAAGGCCCCGCCCACAGGTAGAGTGCCCGACCATGACCGACATCGCCGCCGACAGCCCCGCCGCCCGTCCCCTCATCCGCTTCGAGAAGGGGCGCACCCGCCGCTTCCGCGCCGGACATCCCTGGGCGTTCTCCAACGAGATCGCCATGACGCCCGAGGCCAAGGCCCTGCCGCCGGGCAGCCTGGTCACCCTGGTGGACGCCGGCGACGAGCGCCTGGGCGTGGCCACCTTCAATCCCCATTCGCTGATCGCCGTCCGCCTGCTGGACCGCGACGCCGGGCGCACCGTCGACGCCGCCTTCCTGGCCGAGCGGCTGGGTGCGGCCCTGGCCTTGCGCCAGGCCCTCTACGACCGGCCCTTCTACCGCCTGGTCCATTCCGAGGCCGACCGCCTGCCCGGCCTGGTGGTCGACCGCTATGGCGATACGCTGGCGGTGCAGACCAACAGCGCCGGCATGCAGCGCCTGATCCCGGACCTGCTGGAGGCCTTCGACCGGGTGCTGGCCCCGGCCACGGTGGTGTTGAAGAACGACAGCCCCGTCCGCCGCCTGGAGGGCCTGGAGCCCGAGCATCGGGTGCTGAAGGGCGAACCCGCGGGCCCCGTCGAGCTGGTCGAAAACGGCGTCCGCTTCCTGGCCGACCTGGCCGAGGGGCAGAAGACCGGCTGGTTCTACGACCAGCGCGACAACCGGGCCTTCGTGGCCAGGCTGGCGCGCGGCCGCCGCGTGCTCGACGTCTATACCTATGCCGGCGGCTTCGCCGTGCAGGCGGCAGTTGCCGGTGCCACCGAGGTGACGGCGGTCGACCGCTCCGAGTCCTCGCTGGCGCTGGCCGAACGCTCGGCGGCACTCAACGGGGTGGCGGTGCGCACGGTCCGCGCCGAGGCCTTCGCCGAGCTGGCCCGGCTGGACGCGGCGGGCGAACGGTTCGGGGTGGTGGTGTGCGACCCGCCGGCCTTCGTCAAGTCGAAGAAGGACCTGGCCAGCGGCGCCAAGGGCTATCGCAAGATGGCCCGGCTGGCAGCCCCCCTGGTCGAAGCGGGCGGCTTCCTGTTCTGCGCGTCGTGCTCGCACCACATGCCGGCCGCGCAGTTCGCCGAGGAAATCGCCCACGGCATCCACCTGGCCGGCCGCTCGGGCCGCATCCTGAACAGCGCCGGGGCCGCCCCCGACCACCCGGTCCACCCGTGGCTGCCGGAAAGCGCCTATCTCAAGGGACTGATGCTGCAGCTGGACTAGGGGCTTTTTCCAAATCGTCATGGCCGGGCTTGACCCGCGCATGACGAACGGAAGGAAAGCACCGTCGCCCCCGGGTCACGCCCGGGGGTGACGACAACCTCGGTCCTACTCGGCGTTCTTGGCCGCGCGCTCGGCCTTCTTGCGGTCGTTGGGGTCCAAGATGGCCTTGCGCAGGCGGATGGACTTGGGCGTCACCTCCACCAGCTCGTCGTCCTGGATGTAGGCGATGGCCTGTTCCAGGCTCATCTTGCGGGGCGGGGTCAGCTTGACCGCCTCGTCCTTGCCGGCGGCGCGGATGTTGGTCAGCTGCTTGGCCTTCAGCGGATTGACCTCGAGGTCGTTGCCGCGGGTGTGCTCGCCGATGATCATGCCCTCATAGACCTTGACGCCGGCGGGGATGAACATCGGCCCGCGGTCTTCCAGGTTCCACAGGGCATAGGCGACCGCCTCGCCGGTGGCGTTGGCGATCAGCACGCCCTTGCCGCGGCCCTCGACGACGCCCTTGTAGGGGGCATAGCCGTGGTAGACGCGGTTCATCAGGCCGGTGCCGCGGGTATCGGTGAGGAACTCGCCGTGATAGCCGATCAGGCCGCGCGACGGCGCCAGGAAGGTGATGCGGGTCTTGCCGCCGCCCGACGGGCGCATGCCGGTCAGCTCGGCCTTGCGCATGGTCATCTTCTCGACCACCACGCCCGAGTACTCGTCGTCGACGTCGACGAAGACCTCCTCGATGGGCTCCAGCTTCTCGCCGTTCTCGCCGGTCTGGAACAGCACCCGCGGGCGCGACACCGACAGCTCGAAGCCTTCGCGGCGCATGGTCTCGATCAGCACGCCCAGCTGCAGCTCGCCGCGGCCGGCCACCTCGAAGGCGTCCTTGGCGTCGGTCTCGCGGATGCGGATGGCGACGTTGGACTCGGCCTCGCGGAACAGCCGGGCGCCGATGACGCGCGAGGTGACCTTGTCGCCCTCGGTGCCGGCCAGCGGGCTGTCGTTGACCGAAAAGATCATCGCCAGGGTCGGCGGGTCGATGGGCTGGGCCTTCAGGGGCTCGGTGACCTCGGGCGCGCAGATGGTGTCGGCCACGGTGGGCTTGGTCATGCCGGCAATGGCGACGATGTCGCCCGCCTCGGCGCTTTCCACCGGCACCCGCTCGATGCCGCGGAAGGCCAGGATCTTCGAGATGCGGAACTGCTCGATCAGGGCGCCGTCGCGCGACAGGCCCTTGACCGCCATGTTGGTCTTCAGCGTGCCGGTGTGGATGCGGCCGGTCAGCACGCGGCCCAGATAGGGATCGGCCTCGAGCGTGGTCGCCAGCATGGAGAACGGCGCATCCAGGTTGCGCACCGGCGGCGGCACGTGGGCGACGATCAGGTCGAACAGCGCCGACAGGTCCTTGCGCGGGCCTTCAAGCGAATCGTCGGCCCAGCCGTCGCGGCCGACCGCGAACATGGTGGGGAAGTCCAGCTGGTCGTCGTTGGCGTCCAGTGCGGCGAACAGGTCGAAGCACTCGTCGTGGACCTGGTGGGGACGGGCGTCGCCGCGGTCGACCTTGTTGATCACCACGATGGGACGCAGGCCCAGGCCCAGCGCCTTGCCGGTGACGAACTTGGTCTGCGGCATCGGGCCTTCGGCCGCGTCGACCAGCACCACCACGCCGTCGACCATGGACAAGATGCGCTCGACCTCGCCGCCGAAGTCGGCGTGGCCGGGGGTATCGACGATATTGATGCGCACGCCCTTCCACTCGACCGAGGTGCACTTGGCCAGGATGGTGATGCCACGCTCGCGTTCGAGGTCGTTGGAGTCCATCACGCGCTCGGCGACCTGCTGGTTCTCGCGGAAGGTGCCGGACTGCTTGAGCATGGCGTCGACCAGGGTGGTCTTGCCGTGGTCGACGTGGGCGATGATGGCGATGTTGCGCAGTTCCATGGGGGTACTCGGACTTTCAAACTTCAGAGGATGGGAGCGCCCAGCTTGGCGCGCACCAGTTCGGCCAGGTCCAACTCGGGACGGGCGCCGAAATGGCTGATGATCTCGCCGGCGGCGATGCCGCCCAGCACGGCACAACCGGCCAGGTCGCGGCCCTGGGCCAGGCCGTGCAGGAAGCCGGCGGCATAAAGGTCGCCGGCTCCGGTGGTGTCGACCACCTGGGCGACGGCGTCGCAGCCGACCACGTGCACGTCGTCGTCGGTCACCACCACCGAGCCCTTGGCCCCGCGGGTGATGGCCGCCACGCCGCAATGGCCGCGCACGCCGCGCAGCGCGTCGTCGATGGACTCGGTGCGGTAGAGCGAGCACAGCTCGGCTTCGTTGGCGAACAGGATGTCGACGTGGTCGGCGACCAGGGCCAGGAAGGCGTCGCGGTGGCGGTCCACGCAGAACGGGTCGGACAGCGACAGGGCGACCAGGCGGCCGGCCTTGTGGGCGGCGTCGGCGGCGGCCAGGAAGGCGCGCTTGGCCAGCGGCGGGTCGTACAGGTAGCCTTCCAGATAGGTGATGGCGGACGAGGCGATCACCGCCTCGTCGACGTCGGCGGGCGACAGCTCGATGCAGGCGCCCAGATAGGTCGCCATGGTGCGCTGCGCGTCGGGGGTGACCAGCACGAAGCAGCGCGCGGTGGCCGGGCCGTCGGCGGCGGCGCAGGTCGGGAAGTCGACCCCGGCATGGGTGATGTCGTGGCGGAACACCTGGCCCAGCTGGTCGTCCCGGACCTTGCCCACATAGGCCGCGCGGCTGCCCAGCGAGGCGATGCCGACCATGGTGTTGGCGGCCGAGCCGCCCGAGCACTCGACGCCCGGCGGCAGGCGGTCGTAGATCGCGTCGGCCTGGTCGGCGCCGATCAGGGTCATGACCCCCTTGGTCAGGTCCAGCGCGCCCAGCAGGGCATCGTCGGCATGCACCAGCACGTCGACGATCGCGTTGCCGATGCCGGCGACGTGGTAGCGGGTATCCGCCATGGGAATGCCTTTCGCGACCGTGAAAAACGACGCGCGCCGGCCGGACCGCTGGTCCGCCGGGCGCTCTAGGCGGCGCAGTATAACGGCGGCGAGGGTGGGGGCAAGGAAAAACGGGCCGTCCGACTGTCCGTCATGCCCGCGAAGGCGGGCATCCGCGAGTCGCGGCAAGGGCGGCGACGCACACCCCGGACCCCCGCCTGCGCGGGGGTGACGGGGGAACTACTCGGCGCAGTAGCGGGCCACCTCGTCGAGCAGCTTGCGGATCGAGATGGGCTTGGTGATGACCTGGTCGAAGCCTTCGCGCAGGAAGCCGGACACCGAGTCGGGGTCGGCGAAGGCGGTCACCGCCAGCACCGGGACCTTGGCGGTGCGCTCGTCGCCGCGCAGCTGTTTCAGCAGGTCGACGCCCGACATCTTGGGCAGCTGGATGTCCATGAGGATGACGTTGGCCGCCGCCTCGGCGGTCATCTGCACCAGGTTCTCGCCATCCGCCGACTTCACCGTCTGGTAGCCGGCGATGGTCAGCGCCTGCTCCAGCAGCTTCATGTTCATGGCATTGTCCTCGACGATGACGATCGTCCCCGTCATGGTCATTTCCCCTTGTCGTTCGCCGCCTTGCGGGCGGGCCGGTTCGCCTTGGCCGGCGTATGATAGTTGGCGGTGAAGGCCAGGAAGTCGGTGGCCGGCAGCGGCCGGCCGATCAGGTAGCCCTGGATCTCGTCGCAGCCCAGGCGAGCGAGCAAGGTCGCCTGGGTTTCGGTCTCGACGCCCTCGGCGATGGTGCGCAAGGACAGCGAATGGGCCAGCGACACGATGGCGTTGGCGATGACCCGGCCGTCCTCGTCGTGGTCGAGGTCGCGCACGAAGGCGCGGTCGATCTTGACCGTGTTGACCGGGAAGCGCTTGAGGTACGCCAGCGACGAATAGCCGGTGCCGAAGTCGTCGATGGACAAGGACACCCCAAGGCCGGCCAGCTCGCGCAGCAGCTTCAGCGTGCCTTCGCCGTCGGCCATCAGCATGCTTTCCGTCAGCTCCAGATCCAGCAAGGCCGGGTCGACACCGGCCTCGGCAATGGCGCCGGCCACGGTGTCGGCCAGGTCCGGCTCGCGGAACTGGCGGCCCGAGATGTTGACGCCCAGGCGCACGCCGGTGATGCCGCGCTCGCCCCATTCGCGCAGCTGGCGGCAGGCATCGCGCAGCACCCACTGGCCCATGGGCACGATCAGGCCGGTGTCCTCGGCCACGGGGATGAACTTGTCGGGTGCGATGATGCCCAGCTCGGGATGGCGCCAGCGGATCAGCGCCTCGGCGCCGACCAGGGCGTAGTCGGACAGCCGCACCTGGGGCTGGAAGAACAGCTCGAACTGGCCCGCCCCCAGCGCCTCGCGGATCGAGCGCTCCAGCGTCAGGCGCTCGTTGGCGGCGAACGACATGGCGGTGTCGAAGAAGCCCAG
>JBLNBU010000109.1:0-10672 GCA_050260215.1 Actinomycetota bacterium | reverse complement strand
CGGTCTCGACCTCGGCGGCGGCGGCGGCGGCGGCCAGGGCGTCCAGTTCGGTGCGCAGCACGGTGGCGGCGCCGCCGATCAGGCCGGCCAGCGTCTCGTCGCCGACCCAGCCGCGCATGTCGTCCAGATAGGCGTGATCGGCCAGGGGCCGGTCGGTGCAAAGGATGTCGCCCGCAGGATCGCTCATGGCCCTTGTTCCCCCTGCCGGGCACACTAGGCCGCGAGGGGCCTGGAGGCAATACGCAGTGCGGCCTAGGGGCGGGCGCCTCCTGGGCTCTATGACTTCGCCGCAGTTCCGTCCCCGGGCGGCCCGTGGGATATTCAGGGGGGCGAATTGGTCGGTGGTCCGGCATGGGCGAAGGAAAGCACGAAGTCCGCTTTCGCTGGCCGGCCGAGGTGCGACAGTGCAATCAAAGATTAACAGAACGTAAATGGCGGCCTGGATTATGGCGAATTCCATGCCTTTTTCTTGCGCCGGCATCTGGGCTATGCTTAACGTATTCCCTGATCGGTATGGTGCTATCCCCAGCGGGGCAGGAACGAGGACTATGGCACCAAGGCGCCGTTACGCCGAGTGGCTGGCAGGGGTTGAAAAGAGATCGATGTCCCTGAATATCGGCAGGCGGAACATCATTGGCGATAGGCGGCCATGAAACCGTACATCGTTGCCATCTTCAATCAAAAGGGGGGTATTTCCAAGACCACCACCAGCACGAACCTTGCCGTGTGCCTGGCGGCCTATGGCAAGTCTGTGGTGGTGATCGATCTGGACTCCCAGGGCGACTCGACCAAGAGCTTGGGCATCGACCCCAAGGTCAAGCGCGGGGTCTACGACCTGTTCACCGGCGCCGCGGCGCTCGACGAGGTCACGCTGCCCACCGCCTTCGACAACGTCAAGGTGCTGCCCTCGACCTACAGCCTGGCCGGCATCGAGATCAAGCTGTCGGAAATGCAGAATTCCCAGCGCACGCTGACCAACATCCTGGGGCATGCCGCGCTGGACTGCGACTATGTGGTGATCGACTGCCCGCCGGCGCTGGGCATCCTGCCCATCAACGCGCTGGCCTCGGCGCACGCGGTGATCATCCCGGTCACCGCCACGCCCTATGCCAACGACGGCCTGCTGCGCACCCTTCCGTCGATCAAGTACGTGCAGGAAGGGCTGAACAAGAACCTGCTGCTGCAGGGCGTGCTGTTCACCATCAACGACAAGAACAAGACCACCCGCAAGATCAACGAGCTGATCCGCGCCCGCCTGGGCGGCACGGTCTATCGCTCCGAGATCCCGCGCGACAACGCGGTCATCGAGGCCGCCACCGCCCGGCTGCCGGTGTGCGTCTATTCGCCCAAGTCCCAGGCCGCACTGGCGCATCTCTCCTTCACCGAGGAGTTCATGGAGCGGCACGAGAAGATCGCCGCCAAGCAGGGGATCAAGCTGGACCCGCGGCCCGACCGCGAGTTCGCCTTCGGCAACCTGTACCGCTGGCAGTCCGAGCACGCCGGCGAGATCGCCCAGGCCGCCGACCACGAGCGGGTGCGCCAGAAGAAGAGCCAGCTGGACCGCCTGCTGTACGGCGACCGGACCCGGTTCGAACGCTGGCACCTGGGGCTGGTCCACTTCTTCATCGACAACCGCCTGTCGCTGGTCGCCTTCCTGGCGGTGCTGCTGGTCGGCGTGGTCGGCCTGCTGGGCATCGGCTTCGAAGGGGTGCGGCGTCTGGCCGCAGTCATCGGCCTCAACTGACCCGATTGAGAAGTTAACCCGATTAGGTAAGAATGGCCGCTCCTTGGGGTAGGAGCGCCGCCGGTGGGTTCGACTCTGCATGGCCTGGTGATGTTCCGCACGGCGGCCGCCGCATTCGCGCTGCCGGTCGAAGACGTGCGCGAGGTGGTGCCCGTCGCCCGCCTCTCCGCCCCGCCGCAGATGTCCAGCGTGGTCGAGGGCATCTTGAACCTGGCCGGGGTCGCCGTGCCGGTGCTGCGGCTCGACCGCCTGCTGGGGCTGTCCGACGCCCGCTTCGGCCTGGACGCCTCGATCCTGATCATGCGCGGCGAGCCCACCTTCGGCCTGCTGGTCGAGCATGTGGACGGCGTGCGCGATGCCTCCACCTTCGCCATCATGGCGGTGGCCGAGGGCGCTTCGTTCAACGGCTGCCTGGTCGCCGAGCTCGAGCACGGGGGCCTGCGTGCCCATCTGCTTTCCTGGGCCCGCCTGCTGCTGGCCGAGGAGCGGGTGCGCATGGCCGAGTTCCAGGCCCAGGCCCAGGCGCGCCTGGCCGAAGCGGCGGAGGCACCGTGACCCGCCTGCCGCCGCCGCAGTCGCTGGTCGCGGATCCGTTCTTTCCGCGGCTGAAGTCGCTGGTCATCGATACCACCGGCATGGCCTTCTACCTCGACAAGGACGAGGACCTGGCGCGCATCGTCCAGGAGCGCCTGGCCCAACTGGGCCTGCAGGGCTGCGCCCAGTACCTGGAGCTGTTGACCGCCGCCAACGCCGCCGCCGCCGAGGAGATGGACGCCCTGGTGGCCGAGCTGACCATCGGCGAGACCTATTTCTTCCGCCACAAGGAACAGTTCGACGCCCTGCGCGACATCATCCTGCCCGACGTGCTGGACCGCAACCAGGCCAGCCGCCGGCTGCGCATCTGGAGCGCCGGCTGCGCCACGGGGCCCGAGCCCTATTCGCTGGCCATCATGCTCAAGCGCGAGTTCGGGGTGCGCATCGCCGGCTGGCACATCTCGATTGTCGGCACCGACATCAACCAGAAATTCCTGGCCCGCGCCCGCGAGGGCCGCTACGACGAATGGGCCTTTCGCACCATGCCCGACGCCATCCGGGCCGAGTGCTTCGACAAGGTCGGCCGCCAGTGGCAGATCCGGCCGGAATTCAAGGCGTTCGTCAGCTTCCAGTACCACAACCTGATCAAGAACCGCTTTCCGTCGCTGCTCGACAACATCGCCGGCTTCGACATCATCATCTGCCGCAACGTCATCATCTATTTCTCGCGCGAGACCATCGAGGAGCTGATCCCCAGCTTCCGCGAGACCCTGGTCGAGGGCGGCTGGCTGGTCATGGGCCATGCCGAGCCCAACCAGGAGCTGTTCCGCGACTTCCGCACCATCAACACCCCCGGCGCGGTGCTGTACCAGAAGGCGCCGCCGGCCAGCGCCGAGCCGCCGCGTCCGGTGGTCGCTGCCCCTGTGCCGCCGGCGCCCAGCGCCGTGGTGCTGCCGTTTCCCAAGGCGCCGCCACCGCGGCCGCGGCCCCGCCCGGCGGCCCCTCCCGCCGCCAGTTCAGTCGCCGCCCCCCGGCCGGTGCCGCCGCCGTCCGGCCTTGCCGAGGTGCGAGAACTGGCCGACCGCGGCCAGTGGGAGCAGGCGGCAAGTTGCTGCGACGCCCTGTTGGCGGTATCGACCATGGATGCGCGGGTCCATTTCTACCGCGCCATGATCCACGAGCAGATGGGCGAATTGGAATCAGCGGAAAAGGCGTTGCGCCGGGCCATTTATCTGGACCGTCATTTCGTTCTGCCCCATTATCATCTCGGATTGTTCCTGCTGCGCCGCGACGATACCGTCGGGGCCAGCCGATCGTTCCGCAACGTCCTTTCCCTGCTCGACAGGCTGGACGACGCCCAGGCCATCGTCGACGGCGACGACATCACCGGCGGGCAGTTGCGTGAAACCGTCGAGATGCATCTCAGGCTGATCGGAGGCTCGTGACCGTGGGGGGGCAAGGGGAGTCCAGGGGCGCCGACCGCAGCCGCACCGCCGTGCGCGAGCGCCTGCACGCCCGCCTGGCCGCTACGGCCGACGCCGCCCAGGCCCATGCCGTGCGCTTCGCCGAGGCGGTCCTGGAAATGCGCGCCCGCCGCCTGGCGGCCATCCGCGCCGCTGCCGCCGAGCCGGCCGCCGGCACCGCCGCCCTGTGCTTCCGGGTCGCCGGCGAGCATTACGGCCTGCCGCTGGCCGACCTGGCGGAGGTGTTGCCGCTGAACGCCTGGACCCCGGTGCCCGGGCAGCCCCAGTACCTGCTGGGGGTGACCAACGTGCGCGGCGAGATCCGCCCGGTCCTCGACCTTCATTCCCTGCTGGGCATGGCCGCGCCCGACGCCGGCGCCCGGTCCTATGTGGTGTTCCTGCAGCGCGACGGCGCCGAGGTGGGCCTGCGCGTCGACGCGCTCGACCGCATCCGCTTCGTCGAGCATGCCGGGCTGACCGTCCCCCACGAGGCCGCCAACGGCCTGCCCCAGCGCTTCGTCGCCGGCATCACCGCCGACACCCTGATCCTGCTTGATCCCCGCCAGATCCTCGCCCTCGACGTCCTGCAGGACCGCAGGGCCGACTACAGACGCGCCTGCTGAAGGAAGACCGCACGATGACGACCGTGGAATTCTCCCTGTGGAAGAAGATGAAGCTTCGGCGCAAGTTCACCGTGGTGGCCGCGTGCTTCACCCTGGTGCTGGCCGGGCTGATCGCCTTCAACGTCTTCGCCATCGAAGGCCAGAAGCACACCACGGTGGTCACCGACCTGGCCGGGCGCCAGCGCATGCTGTCGCAGCGCTTCATGAAGGAGGTGCTGCTCGAGGCGGCCGGCGTCCAGGCCGACCACCTGGCCACCGCCAAGGTCCTGCGCGAGACCCTGGGGGCGCTGATGGACGGCGGGCCTGCGGTGATCAACCTGGACACCGGCGCCCGGGTCGAGCTGCCGCCGGCGCCGACCGCCGAGATCCGCGGCAAGCTGGCCGAGCAGGCCCAGGTGGTCCGCCAGCTGGACCAGGAGGCCGGGCGTTACTTGTCCATGGCCGCCAATGACCCCAAGCGCGCCGACAAGCTGCGTGAACTGCTGGTGCTGCAGGGCCAGGTGGGCGATGCCGCCGACGTGGTGGTCAAGATGTTCGGCCGCCAGGCGGAATCGCGCATCGACGCCCTGGTGATGTGGCAGGTCGCCGCCGGCATCGCCGCCGGCCTGGTCGGCATCGTGCTGTCCATGCTGATCAGCTCCGAGATCGCCGCGCCGCTGGCCGCCTGCGCCGAGGCCGCCCGCCAGATCGCCGAGGGCAACCTGCGCATCAACCACCTCGAGGTCACCTCGGGCGACGAACTGGCCACCCTGCAGACCGCCTTCAACGACATGCTGGATTCGTTGCGCAACATCTCGTCCCAGACCCGGGCGGTGTGCGACAGCCTGACCCTGGCCGCCGCCCAGATCCTCACCTCGGCCCAGGAGCAGGCCGCCGGCACCAAGCAGCAGGCCGCCGCCGTCCAGGAGATCACCACCACCGTCGAGGAAATCAGCCTGTCGGGCAAGCAAGTGGCCGAGCGCGCCCGCCAGGTCGCCGGCACCGCCGAGGCGGTGTCCGCCTCGGGCACCGCCGGGTTGCAGGCCGCCCGCGACGCCTCCATCGGCATGGAAGCCATCCGCGAGCAGGCCGAGACGGTTGCCGAAAACGTCATCACCCTGTCCGAGCGTACCCAGGCCGTCGGCGAGATCATCGCCACCGTCAACGAGATCGCCGAGCAGTCCAACCTGGTGGCGCTCAACGCCGCCATCGAGGCGGCCGACGCCCGCGAGCAGGGGCGCCGCTTCTCGGTGGTCGCCAACGAGATCAAGAACCTGGCCGACCAGGCCAGGGTAGCCACCGGACAGGTCCGCGGCATCCTCGAGCAGACCCAGAAGGGCATCAACACCTCGGTCATGCTGACCGAGGAGGCCTTGAAGCGCGTCGAGATCGGCCGCGAGCGCACCTCGGTGACCGAGCAGACCATCCGCCAGATGTCCAACAACATCCAGGAAAGCGTCCACGCCTTCCAGCAGATCGTCGGCGCCACCAACCAGCAGCAGATCGGTCTGGAGCAGGTGACCCAGGCGCTGCATGAAATCCGCCAAGCCAGCCAGCAGACGGCGGTGACCACCGCCCAGCTGGAAAAGGCCTCCATCGACCTGAGCCAGCTCGGCCAGCAGCTGGCCCGCACCTTGGAGAAATACCGGCTTTGACGGGAATCCGGGAAAGGCTGCTGGCGGCGTTCCAGGTCGAGTACAGGGAGCATCTGGAGGCGATCCGGACCCTGCTCGACGGCCTGGGCCATCCCCACGCCGGCAGCGGCATCGCCCAGCTGGACGAGATCTTCCGCCGCGCCCACAGCCTGAAGGGCGCGGCGCGCGCCGTCGACCTGCTGCCGGTCGAGCAGCTTTCCCACAAGCTCGAAACCCTGTTCGCCAAGTTGCGCGGCGGCCAGCTGAAGCTGGACCGCGATGTGCTGTCGGTGGTCGGCGGCGCCATGGACACCATCGAGGACTGGGTCACCGCCCATGGCGACAGCCAGCCGCCGCCCGATGTGGCGCCCACTGCCGCCGCCATCGAGGCGCTGATCACCGGCGAGCCGCCGCCGCCCGCGCCCGCGCCTGCGCCCCAGCCTGTCCCGGTCGCGGTTCCCGCCGCCATCGCCGCCGCCGTGCCCGCCCCGGCTCCCGAAGAACCGCCGCCGCCGCCGCGCGGAGCCCGTGCCGAGGAGACCGTGCGGGTGCGCGCCGTCCACCTCGACCGCCTGCTGCGCTCGTCCAACGAGCTGCTGACCGAAACCATGAACCAGCGCACCGTCACCGACGAGCTGGTCGAGGTCGACCGCCGCCTGGCCGAGCTGGACAAGACCTGGCGGCGCATCCGCAAGACCGCCGGCGGCCTGGCCCGCGACCTCGACGATGCCGAGCGCGCCGCCGGGCTCGACCGCCAGGCCGAGACCCTGGAACAGATGCTGCGTGCGGTGTCGCGCCAGGTCCGCAGCTCGCGCCGGCTGCAGCAGCGCACCGGCTGGACTCTGCGCCAGCTTGGCAACGAGCTGCAGGGGCAGGTGCGCCAGGTGCGCATGGTGCCGGCCGAAAGCCTGTTCGGCGGTTTCCGCAAGATGGTCCGCGACCTGGCCCGCGACGCCGGCAAGGAGGTCGAGGTCCACATCGCCGGCCTGGACGTCGAGGCCGATCGCATGGTGCTGCAGGGGCTGAAGGACCCGGTCATGCACCTTTTGCGCAATGCGCTGTCCCACGGTGTCGAGCCGCCGGGCGAGCGCGTCGCCGCCGGCAAGTCGCCCGCCGCCCGCGTCGGGCTGCGCTTCGAGGTGGCCGAGGGCCGCCTGGTGGTGCGCATCGAGGACGACGGCCGCGGCATCGCCTTCGACGCCATCCGCGCCAAGGCGGTCGAACGCGGCCTGTTCACCGACACCGAGGCGGTGGGGCTGGAGCGCCAGACCCTGCTGGACCTGATCTTCGACGCCGGCTTCTCGACCGCGCGCGCCGTCGACGACCTGTCGGGCCGTGGCATGGGCCTGTCGGTGGTGCGTGAGGCGGTGACCATGATGAACGGCACCGTCGAGGTGCAGCCGCTGGCCCAGGGCGGCACCTGCTTCCGCCTGTCGGTGCCGCTGTCGGTGTCGACACAGCGCCTGTTCCTGGTCGGCAGCCAGGGCCACGTCTACGCCCTGCCCACCGAAGGCATCGACCGCCTCTACCGCATCGCCGCCGAAAGCGTCGGCACCGTCGAGGGCAAGTCGGTGGTCTATCTGGCCGGCCAGCAGCTGCCGCTCCTGTCCCTGGCCCACCTGCTGGCCCTGGGCGAGACGGCGGTGCGCGTCAGCCGCAACGTGGTGCCGCTGGTGGTGCTCAAGAACGGCGAGCGTCGCGTCGCCGTGGCGGTCGACGAGTTCCTGTCCATCCGCGAAGGCCTTGTCAAGGACATCGGGGTACCCGCGGCCCGCGGCACCATGGTCGCCGGCGGCGTGCTGCTGGAAGACGGCACCGTCGCCCTGGTGCTCAACCCCTTCGAGATCGTCGAGACCTTCCGCAAGTCCGGCAGCATCCGGGTGCTGACCACCGTCGAGCGCGCCGCCGAGGCGCGTGTGCCGGTGATCCTGGTGGTCGACGACTCGCTGACCACGCGCACGCTCGAGAAATCCATCCTGGAAGCCCACGGCTACCAGGTCCGCCTGGCCGTCGACGGCATCGAGGCGCTGACCCGGCTGAGGGCCGAGCACGTCGACCTGGTGATCTCGGACGTGCAGATGCCCAGGCTCGACGGCTTCGGGCTTTTGCAGGCGATCAAGGGCGACCCGGCCTTGAAGAAGCTGCCGGTGGTGCTGGTCACCTCGCTGGAAGCGCGCGAGGACCGCGAGCGCGGCCTGGCGCTCGGGGCCGATGCCTATGTGGTCAAGCGCAAGTTCGACCAGAAGGAACTTCTGGAAACGATCGGACAGTTCGTATGAAGAAGATCCGCGTCCTCATCGTCGAAGACTCGCTCGTCGTCCGTGAGCTGCTCAAGCACATCATCGGCTCGGACGACCGCTTCGTCATCGCCGCCGCGGTGGAAAGCGCCGAGGAGGCCATCGCCCTGCTCGACCAGGTCGAGCCCGACGTCATCTCGCTCGACATCCGCCTGCCCGGCATGAACGGCCTGGACGCCACCTTGCAGATCATGGGGCGCAAGCCCACCCCCATCGTGGTGGTCGCCGCCAACGTCGACGACGACGAGTTGAATATCGCCATGAATGCCCTGCGCGCCGGGGCGCTTTCGGTGGTGGAAAAGCCGGTGGGCGTCACCAACGAGGCCTTCGCCTCCATGGCCGCCCGGCTGTGCACCCAGCTGGCGATCATGAGCCAGGTCAAGGTGGTGCGCCAAGGCATCGACCGCGGCCTGCGCTTCGGCACCGCCGAGCCGCCGCCCCGGGTGCGGCCGGCCGAGGTGGCCGGGGGCTATTCCATGGTCGGCATCGTCTCGTCCACCGGCGGGCCGCAGGCGCTGGTGCAGGTACTGGGCACCCTGGGCGCCGACTTCCCGGTGCCGATCCTGCTGGTCCAGCACATCACCGCCAGTTTCCTCGACGGCTTCGTGTCGTGGCTGTCCAGCACCACGCCGTTCGAGGCGGTCATCGCCCGCGACGGCGAGGAACCCAGGCCGGGCCGGGTCTACGTGCCGCCCGCCGACGTCCACCTGGGCTTGCGGCGCGAGCGCCTGGCGCTGCTCGACAGCCCGCCGGTCTACAGCCAGCGGCCGTCGGGCAGCGTGCTGTTCGGCTCCATGGCGCGCGAGCTGGGCCGGAGCGCCGTCGGCGTGCTGTTGACCGGCATGGGTAGCGACGGCGCCGACGGCCTGCTCGAGATCAAGAAGGCCGGCGGTTACACCATCGCCGAGGACGAAAGCACCTGCGTGGTCTACGGCATGCCGGCGGCCGCCGCCAAGCTGGGCGCCCAGCGCGAGATGCTGCCGCTGGGTTCCATTTCGTCGCGCCTGCGCCAACTCACCGTCCAGGGAGGGAGGAAATGAGCGAGCGCCAGCTGATCCTGGTGGTCGAGGACTCGGCCACCCAGGCCCTGAAGCTGCAGCACGTGCTGGAACAGGAAGGCTTCGCCACCGTCTGCGCCTATTCGGGCGAGGAGGCGCTGGAGGAGATCAACCGCACCCTGCCCAGCATGATGATCGTCGACTACCACCTGCCGGGCATCCAGGGCGACGAGCTGTGCCGGCAGATCCACATGGACATCACCACCCGCTCCATCCCCATCCTGATGCTGACCGCCGACGAGACCTCGGCGACCGAGCTGCACGGGCTGGAAAGCGGCGCCGACGACTTCGTGTCGAAGTCCGAGGACACCGAGATCCTGCTGCTTCGGGTCCACAACCTGCTGCGCAAGGCCCGCCACCAAGCCTCCATGGTCGAGGTCGGCCGCTCGCTGTTCCGCCGCGCCCGGGTGCTGATCATCGACGACAGCAACACCTATCGCGAATCGCTGGCCCAGGAGCTGCGCGACGAAGGCTGCGAGGTCACCCAGGTCGCCAGCGGCCCCGAGGGCTTGCGGCGCATCGCCGAGGCCGACTTCGACTGCGTCATGGTCGACATGGTCATGCCCGACATGGACGGCATCACCGTGTGCAAGCAGCTGGCCGACCGGCGCAACGCCGCCGAGGCCCCCATCGTCGTGCTGATGCTGTCGGCCTACGAGAGCAAGGAGAACGTCGCCCGCGCCCTGGAAGCCGGCGCCGACGACTTCGTCGGCAAGTCGACCGAGATGAGCGTGCTGCGCGCCCGGTTGCGGGCGCTTCTGCGCCGCAAGTTCCTGCTCGAGCAGAACGAGCGCATCATCGAGGAATTCCGCCTGCGCGAGATGGAGACCCTGCGCGCCAAGGCGGAAAAGGAGGCGGCCGAGGCTCGCGCCGCCCTGGCCGAGGGCCTCAAGAAGGCCAACGCCGAGCTGGAAGCGGCCAACGCCAAGCTGCGCGAGACCCAGGTTCACCTGATCCAATCGGAGAAGATGGCCTCGCTGGGTCAGCTGGTCGCCGGCATCGCCCACGAAATCAACAACCCGCTGTCGTTCGCGCTGTCCAACGTCTTTTCCATCGAGGGGTGGCTGGCCGCCGTGCTGGCCGAGGCGGGCGAGTGCCTGTCGCCCGAGCTGCGCGCCAAGATCGACAAGGCGCGCGCCCGCATCGTCGACACCGGCCAGGGGCTGGAGCGCGTGCGCGAGCTGGTGGTCAAGCTGCGCACCTTCTCGCGCCTGGACGAGGGCGAGTTCAAGACCATCGACGTCCACGACGCGCTCGATTCGGTGCTGCTGTTCCTGCGCCACAAGATGAGCGACCGCATCGAGGTGGTGCGCGACTACAAGGCCGGCGGCGAGCTGGAC
>JBLNBU010000108.1:0-10127 GCA_050260215.1 Actinomycetota bacterium | reverse complement strand
CGACGTCGCGGGCCATGCGCCCGAGGAGGAAGTCGGTGCTTTTCAGCCCCCGGCCCATGTGCTCTTCCAGCAGGCGGGCGGCGGCGGCGGCGCGGCTTTCGGCCTCGTCGAGGGCCAGGTCGCGCAGGTGGATGGCCCAGGACACGGTTGCCGCCACCAGCACCACCAGCACGCCGCCGATCAGCTGGTGCAGCGTGCGGCGCAGCCTGCCGGTGGGGCGGGACGGGGAGGTCGGCGGCGTGGGCACCGGTTCGGTGACCATGGGCGTATCCATGTCTTTGACAGTCATGAAACTGTAGGGTCAGGTCTGCGCCGCGTCCAGCGCCTCGTGGGCGACCAGCCAGTCGGCCTCGGCGTCGCCCACGGCGGCATCGACCTCGCCCAGTTGCCTCTGCAGGGCGGTGGCCTCCGCCGGCGGGCGCTGGTAGAGCGCGGGGTCTTCCAGCTTGCGGCGCAGTTCGGCCTGGCGGCGGTGGAGGTCTTCCAGCCGCTTCTCGGCCGCCTGGACCGCCTTGCGCAAGGGGGCCAGCTGGGCGCGGATCTCGGCGGCGGCGCGACGCTCGTCCTTGCGCGAGGTGGTGTCGGCCCGTGCGGCGCCCCTGTCGTCGCGGCGGGCCTCGCGCGCCTGTTCCAGGAGCAGCTTGCGATAGGCGGCCAGGTCGCCGTCGAAGGCCTTGACCCGGCCGTCGGCCACCAGCCACAGCCGGTCGGCGGCCATCTCGATCAGGTGGGGGTCGTGGCTGATCAGCACCACCGCGCCGTCATAGGCGTTGAGCGCCGCCACCAGCGCCTCGCGGGCGTCGATGTCCAGGTGGTTGGTGGGCTCGTCCAGGATCATCAGGTGGGGGGCGTCGCGGCTCATCAGGGCGAACAGCAGCCTGGCCTTCTCGCCGCCCGACAGGCTGGCGACCTTGACGTCGGCGCGGTCCTGCTCGAAGCCGAAGCGGCCCAGCTGGGCGCGCACCTTGGCCTCGGGGGCGTCCTTCATCAGCTTGGCCATGTGGTCGTATGGCGTGCGCTCGGTCCTCAGCTCCTCGGTCTGGTGCTGGGCGAAATAGCCGATCTTCAGCTTTGGCGGCTTGCGCAACGACCCCGACAGCAGGTCGAGCCGGCCCGACAGCACCTTGGCCAGGGTCGACTTGCCGTTGCCGTTGGCGCCCAGAAGCGCGATGCGGTCGTCCATGTCTATGCGCAGGTCGATGCCGCGCAGCACCACCTTGTCGCCATAGCCGGCGGTGCCGGCCTCGATGGCGACGATGGGAGGCGACAGCGGCTCGGGGTCGGGGAAGTCGAACGAGATGGACTTGTCCTCGACCACCGCCACCGCCGGCTCCATGCGCTCCAGCATCTTGATGCGGCTTTGCGCCTGGGCGGCCTTGGTCGCCTTGGCGCGGAAGCGGTCGATGAAGGACTGGATCTTGCGGCGCTGTTCCAGCTGCTTGGTATAGGCCTTGGCCGCCAGTTCCATCTTCTCGCGCCGGGTGCGCTCGAAGCGGGTGTAGTTGCCGCCGTAGGCCACCAGCTTGGCCCTGTCGATGTGGACGATGCGCTCGGCCACCTCGTCGAGCAGCTCGCGGTCGTGGCTGATCACCACCAGGGTGCCGGGATAGGAGGCCAGGAAGCCCTGCAGCCACAAGGTGGCTTCCAGGTCCAGGTGGTTGGTGGGCTCGTCCAGCAGCAAAAGGTCGGGCCGGGCGAACAGGGCGGCGGCCAGTGCCACGCGCATGCGCCAGCCGCCCGAATAGGACGAGACCGGCTGCATCTGGGCCTCGGCCGTAAAGCCCAGGCCCGAAAGGATGGCGCCGGCCCGCGCCGGTGCCGAATGGGCGTCGATGGCGGCCAGGCGTTCGTGGATCTCGCCGATGCGGTGGGGATCGGTGGCGGTGTCGGCCTCGGCCAGCAGGGCGGCGCGCTCGAGGTCGGCGGCCAGCACGCAGTCGATCAGGCTGGTCTCGCCCTCGGGGGCTTCCTGGGCAACCCGGCCGACGCGGGCGCGCGGGCGCACCGAGATGTCGCCGCCGTCGGCGTGCAGTTCGCCCAGGATCAGCTTGAACAGGGTCGACTTGCCGGCACCGTTGCGTCCGACCAGGCCCACCCGCTGGCCCGCCGCCACATGGACCGTGGCGGCCTCGAACAGCGTCCGTCCGCCGAAGCGGAAGGTCAGGTCGTTGATGTGGAGCACGTCAGGCCTCGCTGGCCGCTTCTTCGATCTCGGCCGCCTGCATGCGCTCGCCCGACAGCAGCCACACCGCCCCGCCCGGCAGGGCCATGGCCATGGACACCAGCCCGAACAGCACCGACAGCACCAAGGCCGAATGCGATTCCACCCCGACGAAGCCGAAGGCGGTGACCATGGCGGTCTCGCGCACGCCCCAGCCGGCGATGGAGATGGGCAGCGTCATGATCAGGATCACCGGCGGTACCAGCACCAGGCAGTCCAGCGCGTCCACGTCGATGGCCAGCCCGCGGGCCAGGACATAGACGCACAGCGACAGGTTGACGTGGCCGAACAGTGCCACCGCCAGGGTGCTGGCGCCGAAGCGCAGGTTGAACAGCACGCGGCGGGTGTCGCCGGCCAGGATGGCCAGCCCGCGGACGATGCGCCAGCGGAACAGCGACTGCGGCAGCCGGTCCAGCACGGTCAGCATCAGGCTGCCGGCAAAGCCGACCACGGTCAGCACCGGAAACACCCACGCGCCGGGCAGGTTGGGGATGCGGGCCAGCAGCATGGGCTGGGTCATCGCCACCAGCAGCACCAGGGCAAACACGGTGACCAGGCGTTCAAGCATCACCGAATTGACCGCCAGCGGCAGTGCCAGCCCCTCGCGCCGGGCCTTCCACATGCGCACGGCGTCGCCGCCGACGGCGCCGGGCAGCACGATGTTGAAGAAGATGCCGATGTAATAGATGGTCCACACCCGCGCCAGGCGGATGGGCGCCCCCAGCGCGCGCAGCACCAGGTCCCAGCGCACCGCGCCGAGCGCAATTTGCACCATCATCAGGGCACAGGCTGCCGCCAGCATGACGGGATCAAGGGTGCGGGCCTGGCTCATGGCCGAATCCAGGTCGACCTTGCGGAACACCAGCCAGATCAAGCCGACCGACAGTGCGCCCTTGAGCACCCAAGGCAACCACCGCTTCAGCATCGACTTTCGCGCGCTCCCTGACCGAACAGGCGGGAAGCTTTAGCACAAAAAGGCGGCCGGTGAACACGACTCAGCTATGCAGCCTGATCGGCTGCCGCTTGCGTCCCCAGTCGCCGGGGCGCGGCTCGAACACGCCGGGGAGCCGGGTGCCGCAGCGCGGGCAGGTGCCCTCGGGCGTCAGGTTCCAGGCGGTCAGGTCATACCAGTCGCGGCCGATGAGAAGGTCCCCGCAGCCGTGGCACCAGGTGCTGGCGCCGCTGGGGTCGTGGACATTGCCGGTATAGACATGCCTGCAGCCGGATGCGCGTGCGATCGACCGGGCGCGCGACAGTGTCGCAGATGCCGTGGGGGGCTTTTCGCGCATCTTCCAGTCGGGGTGGAAAGCTGAGAAATGTAACGGCACGTCGGGGCCGAGAGATTCGACCACCCACCGGCTCAAGGCTTCGATTTCGCCGTCGGAATCGTTTTCGCCCGGGATGATGAGGGTGGTGATCTCGAACCATGTGTCCGTTTCGTGCTTGAGGTATTTCAGCGTGTCCAGCACGGGCGCGAGATGCCCGCCGCACAGACGGTGATAGAAGTCCTCGGTGAAGGCCTTGAGGTCGACGTTGGCGGCGTCCATGGCGCCGAAGAATTCCTTGCGCGCCTGCTCGCCGATATAGCCGGCGGTGACCGCCACCGTGCGGATGCCCCGCTCGCGGCAGGCTTGCGCCACGTCGACGGCGTATTCCAGGAAGATGACCGGATCGTTGTAGGTGAAGGCTACCGAGCGGCAGCCCAGCCGGGCGGCCGCCGCGGCGATCTGCTGGGGCGAGGCCGCGTCGTTGAGCCGGTCGATCTCGCGCGCCTTCGAGATGTCCCAGTTCTGGCAGAACTTGCAGGTCAGGTTGCACCCGGCGGTGCCGAACGACAGGATCGGCGTGCCGGGCAGGAAGTGGTTCAGCGGCTTCTTCTCGATGGGATCGACGCAGAACCCCGACGACCGGCCATAGGTGGTCAGCACCATGCGGTCGTCGGCGCGTGCGCGGACGAAGCACAAGCCCCGCTGTCCCTCGCCCAGCTTGCACAGGCGCGGGCACAGGTCGCACTGGATGCGCCCGTCATCCAGGCGATGCCAGTAGCGGCCGGGGTGATGCGAACCCTGGACTTCTTGTTCCATGGGTTCAAGGGTACGCCCCAGCGGCCGCGGCCTTCAACCGGTGCATGGCCGTCCTCTCTCCCTCGAATGGCGGTACCCCCGAAGGGTGTTGCCATCGCCGGGGCGGCGGCGTTCTCCTAATGGAGACAAATCCCTTCGAGCGGGAGCCGACCGCCATGACCGCCATCCGTCCCACAGCCGTGGCCGGGATGTTCTATCCCGCCGATCCCGCCGAACTGAAATCCCAGCTGGACCTGTTTCTGGCTCAGGCACGCACCCGCGTCGAGGACGGCCCGATTCCCAAGGCGATCATCGCCCCCCATGCCGGCTACGTGTATTCCGGGCCGGTGGCGGCCAGCGCCTATGTGCGGCTGGCGCCCGCGGCCGGGAAGATCCGCCGGGTAGTGCTGCTGGGGCCGTCGCACCGGGTGGCCTTCCGCGGGCTGGCGGTGGGCAGCGCCGAGGCCTGGGCCGGGCCGTTGGGCCCGGTGGCCATCGACCGCGACACTGTCGGCCGGCTGGCCTCGCTGCCTGGCGTGGTGGCGCTGGATGCGGCGCATGCGGCCGAACATTCGCTCGAGGTGCACGTGCCCTTCCTGCAGGCGGTGCTGGGCCGCTTCACCCTGGTGCCCATCGTGGTCGGCGACGCCGGCCCCGACGAGGTGGCCGCCGTCCTCGATGCGGTGTGGGGCGGGCCCGAGACGCTGATCGTCGTCTCCACCGACCTGTCCCATTACCTGGGCTATTCGGAATGCCAGCGGGTGGACGCCGACACCGTGCGCGCCATCGAGCACATGGACCCCAAGGGCCTGGGCCGCGACAGCGCCTGCGGCCGGGTGCCGGTGGGCGGGCTGCTGGTGGCGGCCAGGCGCCGCGGCATGTCGATCATGACGCTCGACGTGCGCAATTCGGGCGATACCGCCGGCCCGCGCGACCACGTGGTCGGCTATGGGGCGTGGGCGCTGTTCGAGGGCGGGGCCGAGGACGATATCCGCCGCCTGGGGCCGATGCTGACCGACCTGGCCCGGCGCTCCATCGGCGCCGCCCTGGCCGCCGGCGGCAAGGCGCCCCGGCTGGAGCTTCCTGCCGATGCCCCCGAGCGGCTGCGCGAGCCGGGCGCGGTGTTCGTGACCCTGAAGCGCCACGGGCAGCTGCGCGGCTGCATCGGCTCGCCCACCGCCTGGCGCCCCTTGGGCGAGGACGTGGTCGACAACGCCTGCAAGGCCGCCTTCGGCGATCCCCGCTTCCCGCCCGTGTCGGCGGCCGAGGTCGAGGAGCTGGACCTGTCGGTGTCGGTGCTGACCGCGCCGGTTCCGATGACCTTTGCCGGCGAGGCCGACCTGCTGGCCCAGTTGCGCCCGGGCATCGACGGCCTCATCATCGAGGACCAGGGGCGGCGCGCCCTGTTCCTGCCCTCGGTGTGGGAGCAGTTGCCGGACAAGGGGGCGTTCCTCGGCCATCTCAAGGCCAAGGCGGGCATGAGCCCGGGCCACTTCTCGCCCACGTTCAAGGCCAGCCGCTTCCAGGCGGTGGAGATCAAGGAATGACCGAGCACGTTCACGGCAAGCGCTGGATCGAGGAGTTCCGCAACGAGATCGTCGCCGACCGCAAGGCCCTGGCCGACGCTCGCGTCCAGCGCGCCGGGGGGCCGTGGTCGTTCGAGGGCGCGGTGGCACGCACAAAGCACTTCTATGAGCAGCGCATCACCGGCTTCCACGTGTGCATGAGCATCACCGACGCCGAGCGCGACGAACTGATGGCCATGGTCGCCACCATCGGGGAGGGCTGACGGGTGCGGCGTTTCGGCTTCGGCCAGTCGGTCCGCCGCGTCGAGGACCGCCGCTTCCTGACCGGGGCGGGGTGCTTCACCGACGACGTGGTCCTGCCCGGCATGGTCCACGCGGCGGTGGTGCGCTCGCTGGAAGCCCATGCCGACATCCGCGTCGACGCCGGCCCGGCGCGCGCCGCTCCCGGCGTGCTGCTGGTGCTGACGGCAGCCGAACTGGCGGCCGCCATGCCCTGCGACTTCATGCCCAAGGGGGCGCCGCCCCCGCCGCCACGCCCGGTGCTGGCCGGCACCCGCGTGCGCCATGTGGGCGAGGCCATTGCCTTCGTCGTCGCCGAGACCCTGGCCCAGGCCCGCGACGCGGCCGAGCTGGTGGTCGTCGACTATGTGCCGCTGCCCGCCAATGCCGACCCGGCGGCGGCGACCGAGACCGCCTTCGACTGGACGCTGGGCGACCAGGCCGCCACCCGGGCGGCCATGGACGCCGCCGCCCGGGTGGTCGAGCTGGACCTGGTCAACACCCGCCTGGCCCCCACCGCCATCGAGCCGCGCGGCTGCATTGCGCGGCCGCTGGACGGCGGCCGGATGGAGGTGATCGCCGGCAGCCAGGGCGTGCACGAGATCCGCGACGCCCTGGCCGCCATGCTGGGCCTGGACGCGGGCGCGCTCAAGGTCACCACCCCCGACGTGGGCGGCGGCTTCGGCCTGAAGATCAGCCCGTTCCCCGAGCAGGCGGCGGCGCTGGTGGCGGCACGCAGCCTGGGCCGTCCGGTCAAGTGGGTGGCCGAGCGCACGGAAAGCTTCCTGTCCGACACCCACGGCCGTGACCATGTCGCCCGCGCCCGCCTTGGGCTGGATGCCGACGGCCGCTTCCTGGCGCTCGAGGTCGACACCACCGCCAACCTGGGCGCCTATGTGTCGCAATACGGCGCCTTCGTGCCGACGCTTGCCTATGGGCCGATGCTGACCGGGGTTTACGGCATCCCCGCCCTTTATGCCCGGGTGCGCGGGGTGCTGACCAACACCAGCCCGGTCGATGCCTATCGCGGTGCCGGCCGCCCCGAGGCCGCATACCTGATCGAGCGCCTGGTGGACGTGGCGGCACGCGACACCGGCCTGTCGCCGGTCGACATCCGTCGACGCAACTTCATTCCGCCCGAGGCCATGCCCTACCGCACGCCCGGCGGCAAGACCTACGATTCGGGCGAGTTCGCCCGCCTGCTGGACCTGGCCCTGGTGCGCTCCGATTGGGACGGCTTCGCCGCCCGGCGCGCCCAGTCCGAAGCCCGCGGCCGGCGCCGCGGCATCGGGCTGGCCTATTACATCGAGGTCAGCGGCGGCACCGGCGGCGAGGACGTCACCCTGGCGGTGGCTGCCGACGGCACCGCCGAGGTCATGGTCGGCACCCAGTCCACCGGCCAGGGGCACGAAACCGCCTTCCCCCAGATGGTGGCGGCCGAGCTGGGGCTGCCCATGGCCGCGGTGCGCATGGTCCAGGGCGACAGCGACCGCATCGCCACCGGCGGCGGCACCGGCGGGTCGCGCTCGCTGTCCCAGCAGGGCGGCGCCATCGCCGAGGCCATCGAGCGCATCGTCGCCGATGCCCGCCCGGTGGCGGCGCGGCTGCTGCAGGCCGATATGGCCGAGGTGAAGTTTGCCGGCGGCATTTTCACGGCCGGGGCGCGCTCGGTGCCCTTTGCGGCGGTGGCGGCCGAGGCGGGGGGATTTTCGGCCGCGCTGCGCTTCAAGCCCAAGGCGGCCACATTCCCCAACGGTTGCCACGTCTGCGAGGTCGAGATCGACCCGGACACCGGCGAGCCCACCATCGAGCGTTATACCATCGTCGACGACGTCGGCACCGTGCTCAACCCGCTGCTGCTGAAGGGCCAGATCGTCGGCGGCGCCGTCCAGGGCATCGGCCAGGCGCTGCTGGAACACGCCGCCTACGATCCCGGCGGCCAGCCGCTGGCCTCCAGCCTGGTCGACTATGCCATGCCCCGCGCCGCGGACGTGCCGCCCATCGACTTCACCGCCGTCGAGATCCCCTGCCGCACCCATCCCCTGGGGGTCAAGGGCGCCGGCGAGGCCGGAACCATCGGCGCCGCGCCCGCGGTGATCAACGCCGTCTGCGACGCGCTGGCCGTCCGCCACCTGGACATGCCGGCCACGCCCATGCGCATCTGGACGGTTCTCAACCATGGATAGGTGGTGCGGGCGATTTTCCGCTTGCCTTTTTTGGCGGAATTTGCCATGATTTCTGCGTGGTCGGTGATCCGATCACGCTTCAGCCGCCGTAAAGCACTTACGGCGACTAGGGAACGGGCCGCAACCTGCAGTTGGTTGTTTAGTTCTGAGGTGAAGCTCGACCGACCCGTCCCCGGTTCACAGCGTCAAAGGGCCGCCGCCAACGTGCCGGCGGCCCTTTCGTGTCCGGGGGGCTTTATTTATTTGCGCAAGAGCCGCCGCCTCTCATGCCGGGCGTTCTTCCCCCGAGCAAGTCGGGGGGATGTCACAGGCCTGCCGCTCGGGAGTTTGTCCGGGCAGTTTCAGCCTCTTCGCCGTGATGGCCGCCGAAGTCGGCGGAGATGACGGCGACGGCCTCGGACCTCATGCCGTTGTAGCTGGCTGCCATCTCGCGGCCATAGGCACCGATCAGGTTGAATTCGATGTAGTCGCCGTCCGAGGTGTCCTCGGGCAGCTCCAGGGGCCAGGGCAGCTTGTCGTTGCCGTCGCAGGTGGGGCCGTAGGCGGTCAGCGGCTGGGGCTTGCCGGTGCGGGTCTTTCCTTGCGGCGACAGCACCCGATAGGGCAGCGACAGGTCGTCCTTGCCCCAATAGACCTCGGTCAGGCCGCCGAAGATGCCGTCGTTGAGGTAGACCGCCTCGGGCTTCCGCAGGATGACGCGGGCCAGCAGCGAACCGCCCTCGGCGGCCAGCGCCCGGCCCGGCTCGCAGGCCAGGCGGATGCCGCGCGGCTGGGCCTCGTTCCGGCGTTCCTCGTCGATGACCTTGAAGAAGTCGGCCAGCGGCGGGGCGGCGGTGCTGCGATAATAGGCGGGAAAGCCGCCGCCCACGTCCATCAGCGGCACTTGGGCCCCGGCCTCGTCGATCAGCTGGCAGGCCAGGCCGATGCCCAGGCGGAAGGCCTCGGGGTCCAGGCATTGCGAGCCGACATGGAAGGTGACGCCGGGGGTGAAGCCCAGCTTGCGGGCACGCTTCAGCGTGTCGACGAACACCTCGGGCGGGGCGCCGAACTTGGTCGACAGGTCATAGACGGCCCCGGTGCCCTTGGGGATGGCCAGGCGCACCATCGGCACCATGTCGGGGCCGGTCTCGGCGGCGACCTTCTCGAGTTCGGGGATGCAGTCGACGGCGAAGTGGCGCACCCCCATCTCCCAGGCCAGGCGGATCTGGCCGGGGGTCTTGGCCGGGTGGTGATAGTACATGCGGCCGTCGGGGACGGTCTCGCGCACCCGGGTGATTTCCATGGGCGAGGCCACGTCGAAGTGGCGCACGCCCTCGCCCCTCAGGGTCTGCAGGACCAGGGGGTGGGCGTTGCACTTGACCGCGAACAGGGTGTCGCCGGGAAAGCCGCGCACGAAGCGCCGCGCCGCCTCGGCCAGCAGGTGCGGCCGCAGAAGGTGGACGGGGACTTCGGGCTTTTCTTCGACGACGAAGGCGGCAACCGAGGAATAGCGCCCGATCACCGGGCGCTCCGCCGAGCACGGCTGCTGATCAGCCGACGGACCGTCTTGGTCGACAGGCCGGCCAGATAGGCCTGGCCCTCGGCATTGGCGCCCTCGCGCCGGCCGGTGATCCACTTGCGGCAGGCCGACGACCCGCAGCCGCACGCGAACTGGCGGTGCAGCACGTCCTCGGTGGCGGCATAGTCGATGGTCAGCAGCTCGCCCTCCTCGACGTCGGTCAGCGCCCAGATTTCCAGGCGCTGCATGTCCAGGACGCAGTTGGGCGCACAGGAATGGGTCAGCAGCCCGACGAAATGGGGATCGTGCAGGTGGGTGTGCGGCGACGCCTGCAGGGTGTGCTGCAGGATCATG
>JBLNBU010000107.1:0-9663 GCA_050260215.1 Actinomycetota bacterium | reverse complement strand
CCGCCTGAAGGACTTCCGAAGGATCGCCACCCGTTACGACAAACGCGCGGACACGTTCCTCTCGGCCGTCTTCCTCGTCGCTGCACTCGTATGGTGGCTCAAATGAGTCCGGACCCTAGGGCCCTCCGTTCTGTTCGTCACCCCCAGGCTCGACCCGGGGGGCCATGACGAAAGAAGAACGTCACGGCACGCTGAACTGCCAGCCGAACCAGCGCCAGCGGCCTTCCAGGGTCGGCACGGTGCAGTTCAGGCGGGCGCGGCCGGCGGGCAGGGGGCGGGCCATGCGCACCTCGATGCGCGGGCCCAGGCGCTCGACCTTGACCCGGCCTTCGTGGGACGAAAAGCACGAAAGGGCATCGATGCCCTCGATGTCGCGCGCCAGGGTGAAGCCGAACAGCGGTGGGTTGGTCCTGACCGTGGGGTCGGCCGGGGTGACGTCGACGACCGGCAGCGGCAGCGCGCGCACCGCCATGCGGAAGCGGTCCATCTCGCCGTAGGTTTCGTTCATGGTGAAGCGCGGCAGGAAGAAGCGGTCGGCACCGGCGAAGGCCACGCCCGAATGCTGGCCGAAGGCGGCGGTGACGCCGCCCGCCTTGGCCGCCTGCACCGCCTCGGCGCTGGTCTCGCCATAGGGCCAGGCCAGCAGCTCGGGCACGCTTCCCAGCTCCTTGTCGAAGCGCGCGCGGGCGCGTTCGAGGTCGGCGGCGACCTGCTCGGTAGTCAGCTTGGGAATATGGGGATGGGCCGCGCCCTGGCTGCCGATGGTGACCCCGGCGGCGGCCATTTCGCGCACCTGGGCCCAGCTCATGTAGTCGGCCCCGCCGCGGTCGGTCTCGTCGGTGACGATGAACACGGTGAACGGCAGCCCGGCCTTCTTGAAGCGCGGCCACGCCTCGGTGTAGACGGACCGCCAGCCGTCGTCGACGGTGATCGCCACCGCCTTGTCGGGCAGCGGGCGGCCGTCCTTGAGGGCGGCGACGATCTCGGGCAGCGGCAGCACGCGGTAGCCGCCCGAGGTCAGCTCGGCGATGTGGGCGTCGAGCTGGTCGAGGCGGGTGTTGCTGGCCGGCGTGCGTTCGTCACCGAAGCGGTGATAGACCAGCAGGACCGCCGAATCGGCGGCCTCGGCCGTTCCCGCCAGCAACAGCAGGACCGCGACGGCGGCGGCTATGACGCGTTGGTGCCACATCGACCCCTATCCCCTTAGGCCCGCATGGCCGTAAACTGAGGCGGCTAGAGTTGTGCCGCAACCGCGCGGCGAATCCAAGTGCCACGACGAGGTGAGACATGACCGCTGCTGTGGATGGGGCCGCCCTCGACCGGCTGTTCCTGGATGCCCGGACGCATTCCAAGTTCCTCGACCGGCCGGTCGGCGACGATCTTCTGCGCCGCGCCTGGGAGCTGGCGCGCATGGGGCCGACCAGCGCCAACTGCCAGCCGGCGCGCATCGTCTTCGTCCGTTCGGACGCGGCCAAGCAGCGCCTGAAGCCCGCCCTGATGCCCGGCAACGTCGACAAGACCATGGCCGCCCCGGTGACCGCCATCATCGGCCACGACCTGGAATTCTACGAGCGTCTGCCGCGCCTGTTTCCGCACGCCGACGCGCGCTCGTGGTTCGTCGGCAACGACGCCCTGATCCAGGCCACCGCCTTCCGCAACGGCACCTTGCAGGGGGGCTACTTCATCCTGGCCTGCCGGGCACTGGGGCTGGACTGCGGCCCGATGAGCGGCTTCGACAACGCCAAGGTGGACGCCGAGTTCTTCCCCGGTGGCACGGTCCGGTCCAACTTCCTGGTCAATATCGGCTGGGGCGAGGCGTCGGGCCTGCATCCGCGCGGGCCCAGGCTGGACTTTGACGAGGCCTGCCGGACCGCCTAGCGGGGTCAGGCCTGGGCGGCGGCCTCGGCCGCCATGACTCGGCTGGCGGGGAACAGGACGGTGGCGGTGGTGCCGACCCCTGGCGCGCTTTCCAGCGTCAGCGTGCCGCCGTGGGCGGTGACCAGGGCGCGGGTCAGCGGCAGGCCCAGCCCGGTGCCCTCGTACTTGCGCGACAGGCGGGTGTCGACCTGGACGAAGGGTTCCATGACCCGCTTCAGGTCCTCGGCCGACATGCCGATGCCGGTATCGCTGACCGAGACCATTATGCCGTCCGCGGTGGCCTGGGCGCGCACGGTGACGCGGCCGAAATCCTCGGTGAACTTGACCGCGTTGGACAACAGGTTCAGCACGATCTGGCGCACGCGGCGCTCGTCGGCGAACAGGGACGGCAGGCGGTCGGCGACCTCTTCGGCCAGCGAGATGTGGGCCGTCTCGGCCCGCCTGGCCATCATGCGTACCGAGGACCGGACGATGGCACCGACGTCGACCGCGCTTTCCACCAGGTCGGTCATGCCCGCTTCCGCCTTGGACATGTCCAGGATGTCGTTGATCAACTCGAGCAGGTGCATGCCGCTTTCGTGGATGTCGTCCACGTAGTGGCGATAGCTGACCGGTTCCAGCGGCCCGAAGATCTCGTGCTTCATCAGTTCCGAGAAGCCGATGATGGCGTTGAGCGGCGTGCGCAGCTCGTGGCTGATGTTGGCCAGGAAGGTGGCCTTGGCCCGGTTGCCGCGCTCGGCCGCTTCCTTGGCGTCGCGCAGGGCGTCTTCGTGCTTCTTGCGCTCGGTGATGTCGGTGAAGGTCAGGATGAAGCCGCCGCCGGGCATCACCGTCGAGCGCACTTCGAACACCGTGCCGCTGGGACGGTGGTGCTCGAACACCAGGGCCGACTGGCGGCGGATGGCGGCCAGGCGGTTGCCGATGGCCTCGAACTCCTCCTCCTCGCCGGCGGCGAAGTGGGCCAGGAAGTCGTGGAACAGGGTCTGGCCGGGAACGGCGGCCCCGTCGTCCAGCTCCAGCATCTGCCGAGACACGTCGTTGAGCGCGGTCAGGCGGTCGTTGCCGTCGAACACAACCACGCCCTGGGCCATGTTGTCGATGATGGCCTGCAGCTGGAAGGCCTGGGCGCGGAAGCGGCGTTCGCTGTCGACCAGGGCGCCCTCGACCCGCTTGCGGTCGGTGATGTCGCGCACCATGCCGATGAAGGTGGTCATGTCGCCCTGGCGCATCTCGGTGACCGCCAGTTCCAGCGGGAAGACCGAGCCGTCGCGGCGGCGTCCCTCGACCTCGCGGCCGATGCCGATGATGCGTCGCTCGCCGGTGTCCAGGTAGCGGGTCAGGTAGCCGTCGTGCTCGCTCTGGTAGGGCTCGGGCATCAGCATCTTGACGTTGCGGCCGACCACCTCGGGCGCCGGCCAGCCGAAGATGCGCTCGGCCGCCGGGTTGAACGAGAGCACGGTGCCGCCGTCGTCGATGGTGATCAGGCCGTCGACCACCGTATCCATGATGCCGCGCAGCCAGGCGACGCTGTCTTCCAGGGACTGCTGCGCCTGCTTGCGCGAGGTGATGTCGCGCAGGATGCGCAGATGCCCGCCGTCGGCGGTGGGATAGACGCTGACCGCCACCCAGCGGCCGTCGTGGTACTGCTGCTCGCGCGGGACCGCATGGCTGTCGCCATGCTCGGTCAGCACCGCCTGCAGCCAGGCCTCCTCGTGGCCGATGGCCGCCGGCACGACGCCGCGGCGGATGGATTCGGCCAGGATCTCGCGGAAATGGCTGCCCTGGTGCAAGAGGTCGGCCACGGGCCGCAGGAATTCGCGGTAGCGGTCGTTGCAGGTCAGCAGGCGGTCGTCGGAATCATACAGCGCCATGCCGTCCTCGACCGACCCGAAGGCGTCGATCAGGCGGCTTTGCAGCAGGTCGGCGCGCTCGCCTTCCTCGTCGGCGCGGGCCTGCTGGCGGCGCATCACCAGCAGCAGCAGCGCCACCGCCAGCAGCATGGCCAGCAACTGGGCCAGCAGCAGGCTCCAAGTGGCGGTGGCCCGATGCCCCTGCATGGCGGGCGAAACCAGCTCGTGGATGCCGGCGGCGGCAAACGCCAGCGCGACGATGCCGCTGCCGTCCGAGCGCCTTGGCCTGGTCTCGGCGGCGAAGGCCCACCCCGACAGCACCAGCGGAATGCCCCCCAGTCCGAGCAACGGGGTGGCCAGCAGATCCAGGGATTGGCGGGGAATCTGGGCGATCAGGGTCCAGGCGACCGCGGCCAGCATGCCCAGGGCTGCCGCCGGGGCGATGATGCGGACGCCGCGATAGGCGCCGAAGCCGCCCATGGTCAGGACGGCGGCGGCGCCGTGCATCAGGTCGGACATCTCGACCAGCTCGGGGCCGGCCAGCAGGACCGCCTTGCTTGCGGTTTCGGCGATGAAGGCGGCGGCCCACCAGCGATAGGCCGGTGGCGCGGTGGCCAGCGTCGATCCGTAGACCGTCGACAACGCCAGCACGGCCGACCCCATGACCGCACCGAGCAGCGCCGCCTGTAGCGCGAAATCCATCCCCAGACCTTTTACCTCCGCGACACCGGCGCGGAGGGCCGGGTGCCTACGTTATTCGCTGTAGGAAACCAGAGAGGTGAAGGGAACGTCCAGTTCTTTCAGCCGCTGCCGGCCGGGAAGGAAGGACAATTCGATGATGGCGGCTGCGCCGGTCACGTTGCCGCCGACCTTGCGCAGCAGTTCGATGCCCGCCGCCATGGTGCCGCCGGTGGCCAGCAGGTCGTCCAGGATGACGACGCGGGCACCCTTCTGGATGGCGTCTTCCTGCACCTCGATGGTGTCGGTGCCGTATTCCAGCGAATATTCGTGGCGGATGGTCTTGCCCGGCAGCTTGCCCTTCTTGCGCAGCATGACGAAGCCGCAGCCCAGCTTCAGCGCCAGCGGCGCCGCCGCCAGGAAACCGCGCGACTCGATGCCGGCCAGGACGTCGGGCTGGTAGGCGCGCACCGCGCGGGCCAGCCGGCCCATGGCCACCGACCACGCGTCGGCATGGGCCAACAGGGTGGAGATGTCATAGAACAGGATCCCGGGCTTGGGGAAATCGGGAATGCCGCGGATGTGGTCCTTGATGTCCATGGTCGTAGATCCTGTTGGTAAAGCCTGGCCGAAGCGGCGGCATCCTAGCCGCAACCCCGGAATGGGTCAAAAGCTATAACCATGCATCGATGGCGGCGCGGACCGCCGCCACCGGGATGGCGTCCATGGCGGCCGAGCCGAAGTCCTGGGCGCGCACCACCGTCAACCGCGCCGCCGCCGGGGCGAACTTCTCAGGGGGCGTAGGGCCGAACAGCGACACCAGCGGGACGTCGGCGGCGGCCAGCATGTGGCCGGTGCCGCTGTCGTTGGCCACCGCGGCGGCCAGGCGGCGCCCCAGGGCGATGGTCAGCATGGGCGTGACCCGGGCGGTCGCCTGCAAGGGCAGCAGCGCCTGGGGCAGGGCGGTGCGGACCGGTTCGGCCCAGGCACCCTCGTTGGGGCCGAGCAGCACCACCGGCACCAGCCCGTTGGCGGCCAGGCCGCGGCCCAAATCGATGAAGCGGTCCAGCGGCCAGCACTTGTCGCGCCCGCCGGCGCCGGGGGCCAGGCCGACATAGCGCGGGCCGGGGGGCAGCAGGCGGTCGGCCTCGGCCTCGGCAGCCGGGTCGCGGGGCAGCGGGGCGGTGGCCTCGGCCGGCCGGCCGCTGGCCAGTTCCACCAGCGCCATGATCTGCGCCACCATGGAGGCCGGCTTGACCCACCCGCCCTTGGGCCGGGCGTCCGACAGCCAAAAGCCGGCGGCGGCCGAGATGAAGCGGCGGTGGCGGATGCGCCGGACGATCAGGCTGGTCAGCACCCGGCGCTGGGTGTCGATGACCAGGTCGAACGAGCGGCCGGGCAGCGGGCGCGACAGCAGCTCGCGCGCATGGGTGCCGATGTTCGCCTCGTCCAGGACCTCGTCGACCAGCCCGGCGACCACCGGGGCCAGGGTGTCGGCATAGACCGTGTGCCCCTTGCCCGCCATCCAGGTGATCTTCGCCTGCGGGAACGCGTGGCGCAGCGCGCGCACGAACGGCAGCTTCATCAACCCGTCGCCGACGGCGTCGAGCCCGACATAGACCAGGATGGAGGACGGCTGGGCGGTCATGGGGGCCGAGGGAAACACAAGGCGGGGGCGGGGGCAAGGGGCTGCCTTACGCCCGCTCCCCCCGCAGCCACACATACAGCGCCGGGATCACCAGCAGGGTCAGCAGGGTCGACGAGGCCAGGCCGAACACCAGGCTGATGGCCAGGCCCTGGAAGATGGGGTCGGCCAGGATGAAGGCGGCGCCGATCATCGCGGCGGCGGCGGTCAGCACGATGGGCTTGGCCCGGGTCGAGCCCGAATCGATCAGCGCCTGCTTCAGGGGCGCGCCCTCGGCCAGGCGGTGGCGGATGAAGTCCACCAGCAGGATCGAGTTGCGCACGATGATGCCGGCCAGCGCGATGAAGCCGATCATCGAGGTGGCGGTAAACGGGGCGCGGAACAACAGGTGCCCCAGCACGATGCCGATCAGGGTCAGCGGCACCGGCACCAGGATCACCAGCGGCAGCTTGAACGAGCCGAACTGCCCGACCACCAGCAGGTAGATGCCGAGGATGGCCACCGCGAACGCCGCGCCCATGTCGCGGAAGGTGACGTAGGTGATCTCCCACTCGCCGTCCCACAGCAAGGTCAACTTCGATTCGTCGGCCGGCTGGCCGTGGTACTTGACCGCCAGCGGCAGCTTGGCCTCCTTGATGCGGTCCTCGACGGCGAACATGCCGTAGATGGGCGCCTCGAAGCGGCCGGCCAGCTCGGCGGTGACCATCTCGGCGGCGCGGCCGTCGCGGCGGAAGAGGGGGGGCGAGGCGGGCTCGTAGCTCACCTTGACCACGTCGCCCAGTTCGACCGTGCCCTTGCGGGCCGGCACCGGGGTGGTGGCCAGCAGCTCGCCCGGGTGCAGGGCGGTCTTGGGCAGGCGGATGGTCAGCGGCACCGGGGTGGTGCCGCCACCCTTGTGGCTGTAGCCCACGGTAACGCCGCCCATCAGCGCGGTGATGGTGTCGTAGACCGCCTGCTGCTCGACGCCGTGGAATTCCAGGCGCTCCTGGTCGATGGAGACGCGCAGGCGCTGCCACGGATGGGCCAGGGTGTCGTCGACGTCGACGACGAAGTCGACCGCCTCGAACGCCTTGCGCACGCTGGCGGCCATGTCGCGGCGCGACTGGGCGTCGGGGCCGTAGACCTCGGCCAGCAGGGTTGCCAGCACCGGCGGGCCGGGCGGGACCTCGACCACCTTGATCACGGTGCCGTCGGGGACGGGCAGGCCGGCGAGCTTGCTGCGCAGTTCCAGCGCGATGGCGTGGCTGGCGCGACTGCGCTCGTGGCGATTCTTCAGGTTGACCTGCAGGTCGCCCAGCTCGGGCGCCGAACGCAGGTAGGAATGGCGCACCAGCCCGTTGAAGTTGAACGGCGCCGCGGTGCCCACATAGGCCTGGACATCGACCAGTTCGGGCAGGTCCTTGATGCGTTCGGCGGCGGCCATCAGCACCCGCTCGGTGTCTTCCAGCGCCGAGCCCTCGGGCAGGTCGACCACCACCTGCAGCTCGGACTTGTTGTCGAAGGGCAGCAACTTGACGGTGACCAGTTTCAGCGGGAAGAACAGCATGGCGGCCAGGGTGGCGCCGCCGACCCACAGCAGCAGCTTCTTGGCCTTGGCCGGGTCGTCGAGCACCGGCCCGGCCAGGCGGCGGTACAGCGCGCCCAGCCGGCCGCCGTGCTCGGGCTCGCGGTGGCCGCCGATCCAGCCCTTGCGGCCGGCCACCTTGATCAGCAGCCACGGCGTGATGGTCACCGCCACGAAGAACGAGAACAGCATCGCCGACGAGGCGTTGGCCGGGATGGGGCTCATATACGGGCCCATGAGCCCGGAGACGAACATCATCGGCAACAGGGCGACGACGATGGTGAGCGTGGCGACGATGGTCGGGTTGCCGACCTCGGCTACCGCTTCGACCGCCACCGTGGCCGGGTCGGCGACCTTGCGGGTCGACCAGTGGCGGACGATGTTTTCGACCACAACAATGGCGTCGTCGACCAGGATGCCGATGGAGAAGATCAGCGCGAACAGGCTGACGCGGTTGATGGTGTAGCCCATCAGCTTGGAGGCGAACAGGGTCAGCAGGATGGTGGTCGGCACCACCAGCATGACCACCGCGCCCGCCCGCCAGCCCAGCGCCAGGCCGACCAGGGCGACGATGGAAATCGTCGCCAGCGCCAAGTGGAACAGAAGCTCGTCGGCCTTGTCGAGCGCGGTGTCGCCGTAGTTGCGGGTGACCTCGACGGCGACGTCGGCGGGGATCAGGCGGCCCTGGACCAGGCGCAGGCGCTCCATGATCTGGTCGGCGACCACCACGGCATTGGCGCCGGCGCGCTTGGCGATGGCCAGCGACACGGTGGGGCGGCGTTCCAGGGTGCCGTCCTTGGTCCGCGTCATCTGCCAGGCGCGCCGTTCACCCGGTTCGGCGCCGACGGTGACGTTGGCGACGTCCTTGACGTAGACCGGCCGGCCCTCGCGGGTCAGCAGCAGCAGGTTGCCGATGTCGGCGCCGTTCTGCAGGGTCTGGCCGGCGACCACCGGCAGGTTGTGCCCGGTCTCGCGCACCGAGCCGACCATGAACGAGCGGTTGGCGTTGCGCACCTTGTCGACCAGCTGGTTCAGGGTGACGCCGTAAAGGGCCAGCTTCTCCGGGTCGGGTTCGACGCGGACCTGATCCTGGCGGCCACCGACCACATAGGTCAGGCCGACGTCGTCGACCTTGACCAGCTCGTGGCGCAGTTCCTCGGCCAGGCGCCACAGGGCGTCGTCGCTCCACCGTCCGGCCTTGTCGGGATGGGGCGCCAGGGTCAGCACCACGATGGCGACGTCGTTGATGCCGCGCCCGACGATCAACGGTTCGGGGATGCCGGCGGGGATCTCGGACATATGGGCGCGCACCTGGCCGTGGACGCGCAGGATGGCGGAGTCCTCGCTGGTGCCGACCTTGAAGCGGGCGGTGACCGCCACCCGGTCGTCCCAGGTCTGCGAGTAGACGTGCTCGACCTCGTTGATGCCCTTCAGGATGTCTTCCAGCGGCTTGGTGACCAGCTGGGCGGCGTCCTCGGCCTTCAGGCCGTTGGCCTCGACCATGACGTCGACCATGGGCACCGAGATCTGCGGCTCCTCCTCGCGCGCCAGCGAGGCCAGGGCGATCAGGCCCAGGCCCAGCGACGCCAGCAGGATCAGGGGCGTCAGCGGCGAGCGGATGAACTGGCGGGCCAGGTGCCCGGAAAGGCCGAGCTTCATGGCGCTCACCACACCACCACGTCGCCGTCGCGCAGGCCCGAAAGCACCTCGACGCTGTCGCCGCTGCGTCCGCCCAGTTGCACCACCACCTCGGAGCCGTCCTTGAGGCGGATGTAGTCCAGCCCGAAGCGGCGGAAGGTGGCGGCGGCGGGCACCACGAAGGCGTCGCGGGTGCCGGTGGCCACATGGACGGGCACCCGCTCGCCGACGAAATAGCCGCCCAGGCCGTCGACCTCGACGTCGGCGATGACGCGGCCGCCGTCGATCTGCGGGAAAACCTTGCGCACCCGGCCGGGCTTGGGCGCCTCGTCGGCGGCGGCCAGGCCGCGCGGGCCGACCATGACGCTGTCGCCGACCTTGATGAAGCGGGCATGGCGCTCAGGGAGAGC